>NZ_JBFAXU010000014.1:0-179863 GCF_040680975.1 Streptomyces sp. NPDC051921 | reverse complement strand
TCCTTCGACCAGTCCTTGTCCTTCTCCTTCGACCAGTCCTCACCGCCGACCAGGGCAAGCCCACCCGAGCCCGTGTGCATACCGCCGTGCGGCTTGTCCTTGCCCTTCTCCTTCGACCAGTCCTTGTCCTTGTCCTTCGACCAGTCCTCACCGCCGACCAGGGCAAGCCCACCCGAGCCCGTGTGCATACCGCCGTGCGGCTTGCCGGGCTCGCGCGCCTGGCTGTGGGAGGAGTCGTCCTTGTCCCAGTCCCCTGCGGTGCTGGCGTAGGAGAGCGGTGCGGCGAGCGCCAGAGTGCCGGCGGCAGCGGTCGCAGCGATGAGAATGCGGGCAGAGCGCATCGATGTCTTCCTTTCGTCGCCCGCGCCGGCTGACTGGCTGTCGGCTCTTCGTACGCGGCGACATGGCCCACCGTCAGCCACCCCGGCATTCCCCGCTACTTGAGGTAGTGCATCCGATACTCAGCGGCCCGTCGCCTTGACGCGCCTGCCCCATGGACGGGCCGTCGGGCCGAAGCGGAAGGGCCCCGCAGGCCTGGCTCAGGTCCCGGCCAGCAGGGAGTGTCCCAGCGGTGTGAGGCTGTGGAGCACGGCGGTGCCGGTCCGTACGGTGTCGATCAGCCCCGCGCCGCGCAGGACGGCCGCGTGCTGACTGGCCGCGGCGAGGGAGACTCCGGCGCGATCGGCGAGCGTCGTGGTGGTGGCGGGGATGCGCAGCAGCGCGAGCACGTTCGCCCGGGTCCGGCCGAGCAATGCCCCGAGGGCCTCCGGCCGGTGGTCCGCCCCTTTTCCGTGACACATGGGGTAGACGAGGACCGTCGCCGCCTCGGGGCGGTACATCACCAGGGGGCCGGTGGCGAACCACGAGGGCACGAGCAGCAGCCCGCGGCCGCACAGCGGAATGTCGTACGTGGACGGCGAGGGCAGATGCAGCGTGGGCGGCTGCCATCGCCACGTCGTGCCCAGGGTGGTCAGCAGGGCGTCGACACCCCCGCGCAGCAGCATCTCGGCCCGCAACGCGCGATCGGTCAGGGCGTCCCTGCGAATGCGCGGCCACAGCGGGCCGATCGACGCGTCGAAGTAGCGGCGCGCGTCGCTCACCAGGGCATGCCGTGCGGCCGGTGCGCCTTGGGCGAGCTCGTGGGCGTACCTGCCGGGGTTGGCCAGGCCGCCGTTCCAGCCGGAGGCGTCCGGGATCCCGAGATCGATCGCCAACCGCGCCGTCGGAGTGGAGGCGGCGAGCTCGAGCGCGTCCTCGAAGTCGTGTTCCGCGGGCTGCAGGAGGAAGTCCGGTACGAAGGCTCGCTCGCCGACCAGCCCGGCCAGGACGCCCGCCCGCGCGGTGCCGCCCGCGTCCAGGGACCGGCGCCACTGCTCCACGGCCGGGTGCAGCCTGCCGGCGCCGCGTGGAGCGTGTGCGGGGCGCAGGCGAAGGCTCAGGGCCGTCTCCGAAAGCGCGTTGGCCGTGGGGGCGAGGGTGATCTGGCGGAGGTCGGCGGAGGTGAAGTGCAAGCGGATCACGGCGACCGATTATCGGGCCCTCGGACCCTTTCGCACAGGGGTGAAAGGCAGTGCGTTCCGCGGAACGAGACGTCAGGCTCCGATTGTCCGTCGAACGGTCCGCTCGGAGACCGGCCCGCACCCACCTCACCGGAGGAATTCATCGATGCGCCGCAGTCATGTCCGAACCACCTGCCTCGCCGCCACGGCCCTGCTCACCGCCCTGTGCGCGGCACCGGGCTCGGCCGAGGCCCGGGAGCTGCCCGACACCTACGTGGTGTCCCGGGAGCCCGGTGTGCTGCCTGAGGGGATCACCATCGCCCGGGACGGCACGATGTACGTCTCCTCCGACGGCACCGGCGCCCTCTACCGCGGCCACATCGGCGACCCGGCCCTGCGTCCCTTCCCCGCGCACGGCCTCGAGGACCGCCCCAGCTCGCTCGGTGTCCACACGGACCGCCGGGGACGCGTCCTCTCCGTGGGCGGCGCGACCCTGACCGTCCACGACCGCCACGGCCGGCTGCTCGCCACCCGCACCGCTGTCGCCGGACCGCTCGGTGCGCCGGACCTCAACGACCTGGTCGTGACGAAGGACGCCGTGTACGTGACCGACTGGGCCAACCCCGTGATCCACCGGGCGGTGGTCCGGAACGGCGCTCTGGGTCCGCTGGAGCCCTGGCTCGACATACGCGGCGCGTTCCCGCAGTTCCCGGCACAGTACTGGCTGTTGAACGGCATCGTCGCGAACGAGGACGGGACCGCCCTGCTGGTGGCGTCCAACGGGACCGAGGCCGTCTGGCGAATCGGCACGGCCGACAAGCAGGTCGAGCAACTCCGCCTGGGCGAGGAGTCCTTCGGCCCCGACGGCATGGTCCTGCGCGGGAACACGCTCTACGCCGTGCTCAACTACGGCGCCCCGCACGGCGTCTACATCGCCGAGCTGGACGACGACCTGCGCACGGGCACGGTCACCCATCGCATCACGGGGAAGCCCTTCGACCTGCCGACCACCCTCGCCCGCCACGGCTGCCGCCTCTACGTGGTCAACAGCCAGCTGGACCAGCCGCCCGGCCGCCCGCCCTACACCGTGACCGCCGTCGACGACCCCACGTGCGAGACCCCCTGACGAGCAGCGACGGCCCGGCGAGGTCCGAGGGCCGCCCGGTCAGTGCGTGCACGGACGCCCGCAGGCACCGTGCCCCCCTCGCTGTGCCCGGTGGCCCGACCCCTCAGGCCTCGCACTCGCAGGAGTGTCCCCCGCGACGCGTCCGTGCGGTCACACCTCCCGCCGGGCCGTCACCAGCCCCGTCTCGTACGCGGCGATGACCGCCTGGGCCCGGTCGCGGACGGACAGCCTGGCGAAAAGACCGGTGATGTGGTTCTTGACGGTGGAGGGGCTGACGCCGAGCCGGTCGGCGATCTCCGCGTTGTCGAGGCCGGTGGCGATCAGCCGCCACACCTCCCGCTCGCGCGGCGTGAGCCCGTCGGTGTGCGTGGGCGCCGCGGGTGCCGGGTGAGGGGTGGGCGCGGTGACGTGTCGGGAGATCAGGCGGGTGAGGAGTCGGGGGGCGAGAATCGCCTCACCGTCGCGGACCACGTGCAGGGCGGCGACGAGGTCCTCGGGCGAGATGTCCTTGGGCAGGAACCCGCAGGCCCCGGCACGCAGGGCGGCCACGACGTGTTCGTCCATGTCGAAGGTGCTCAGAGCGAGGACCCGGCAGCCGGGGAGTTCCGCGGCGAGGCGTTCGGTGGCGGCGATGCCGTCGAGGACCGGCATCCGGATGTCCATGATGACCACGTCGGGGCGGTGCTCATGGGCCAGGCGTAGCGCTTCGGCGCCGTCGGCGGCCTCGGCGACGACGTGGAAGTCCGGTTCCGGGGCGAGCATCAGGGCGAGGCCGCGGCGGACGAGGGGCTGGTCGTCGGCAATCAGGACCTTGACGGGCGGGGTCACGCGTACGCCTCCTGGTGGTGGGTGGGCAGGGGCAGCCGGGCGCGGACGGTGAAGCCGCTGTCCCCCGGTCCGGCGTGCAGGGTGCCGCCGTGCAGCGCGACGCGCTCGCGCATGCCCATGAGGCCGTAGCCGGAGCCGCGGGCGGCGAGGTGGTGGTCGGGAGAGCGGCCGTCGTCGCTGACGCTGACGCGCACCTCATGGGGCGCGTAGGTGAGTCGGACGTCCACTTTCGCGCCGCGGCCGGCGTGCTTGCGGGCGTTGGTCAGGGCTTCCTGCACGATGCGGAAGACGGCGAGGGCGACGCTGGGCGGCAGCGACCTCGGGTCGCCGTCGGTGGTGAGGGTGGTGGGCAGGCCGGCGCGGCGGCTGTCCTCGACGATGCGGTCGAGGTCGCCGATGCCGGGCTGCGGCACGACGGCCTCGCCCTCGTCCTTCTCGTCTCCGGCGCGCAGCACGTCGAGCAGGTGCCGCATCTCGTGGAGGGCGGTACGGCCTGATCCCTCCAACGTGACGAGGGCCTCGCGGGCGGTCTCCGGCGACCGGTCGAGGTTGGCGCGGGCGCCGCCGGCGAGGAGCTGCATGGTGGTGAGGTGGTGGGCGACGATGTCATGCAGTTCGCGGGCGATGCGGCGGCGCTCGTCGGCGACGGCGCGGTCGGCGAGGAGACGCCGGTGGGTCTCCGCGTTGCGCTGCCAGCGGTCGACGACGACGGCTGCGCCGACGACGAACAGCGCGGACGTGGCGTTGCCGGCGAAGTCGAGCAGGGACGGCGCGGGCAGGGCCGGGTGGACGAAGTGGAGCACCGCGACGCAGCCGGTGACGGCCAGGGCGCTGATGGAGGCCCGGTGGTGGCGTACGACGGTGAAGAGCGCCACCACGGTGGCGGCGCCGTAGTGCTGGCCGACGGCGCTGAACCAGTTGAGCGCGAGGTTCACGGCCAGGACTGCGGCCAGGACGCGCAGCGGGGCGACGCGGCGGGCGAGCAGCGGCATGGCGGCGGCGGCCACGACGAGGCAGCCCGCCGGAGGGACGTGCCCCTGGTCCATCTGACTGGTCACCGTGAAGCCGACGAGGTCGACGGCCGCGGCGCCGACGGCGACGAGCCCGTCATGCCGGCTCCACAGTCCGGGGCCCCGGCGCCGTCGGCGGGCGCCGATGCGCCACCGGTCCACGGCGTCCGGTATCCGGCCCGGGCGCGTGGTGTCCTGGCCCGGCTTCATGTCGCCCCCTGTGCGCTTGCCTCGAGTCCGCCGCAGTGGCGTGCTGATCTGCGGCTTGTCCGTCATGTGCCCCATTGTGTCAGCGTGGGGAGCGGCTCCGGATCGGGAGCGGGGGCGAGCGGGGACTGGGAGCAGGCTCCCAGTCCTGGGGTGGCGGGGGCCCGTGCTCCCAGACGTCTTCTCGTTCTCGGCGTCGAGGTCCCGGCCGCTCACGCCTGATGTCCTGGACGGGTACCGGGAGCTGCCCGGTACGGGGCACGCCGCCCGATCGCCGCGGCGCCGTGCCCACCCGTGCGCGTACGTCCCACACGTACGCGCGCTCGTACTCGTACTCGTATGCGTACTGGCACTCGCACTCGCACCGGAGGACTCCCGTGATTCGCGCCCTGACCGGATTCTCGACCCGTAGACCTTGGCGGGTCATCGCCTTGTGGGCGGTGGTCGGCATCTTCGTGTCCATCATGGGCCAGGTGCTGGTCTTCCGTGTGACGCAGACCGACAGCGCGGGCTTCCTGCCCGCGGAGTACGACTCGGCCGCGGCCCTGCGGGTCGCCGAGGAGAAGTTCGGCGCGAAGCCCGACGCCGGCACGGTGACGGTGCTGGTGGCCCGGCGCGACGGCAGGCCGCTGGCGGACGCGGACCGGCGCCGGGTGAGCGAGGTGGCGCGCCGGCTGAGTGTCGAGCACATGAAGATGCCACGGATCGAGGAACAGATACCGGGACTTTCCAGGGACTACTCCCAGGTCCCCTCGGTCGCACCGGCGATGACCGCGCCGGACGGGTCGTTCATGCTGTTGAGCGCGCGGCTGCGGGGCAATACGACCGACCCGGGGATGCATGCTCTGTACCGGGTTTTCCACGACCGCGCCGAGCAGGAGTTCGACGACGCCGGGCTGCGCACGGGGTTCACCGGGGGCGTGGCGGACGTGGTGGACCGCGCGGACGCGGAGAAGAGCACGCAGACGGTGGTCGGTCTGGTGATGGTCGGGCTGATCGTACTGATCAACGTGTTGGTGTTCCGCAGCGTCCTGGCCGCGTTCGTCCCGCTGTTCGCGGTGTCCGTGGTGGGCGGCGCGGCGGCCGGAACGGTCGTGGGAGCCGCTCTGCTGACGGGATTCGACCTCGACCCTGGCACTCCTAGTCTGATCGGCACGGTCCTGATCGGCATCGGCGTCGACTACTTCCTGTTCCTGCTGTTCCGCTTCCGCGAGGAACTGCGCCGGAGCCCGGAGGCGGACCATCGAGCGGTGGCCGCCCATGTGGCAGGCCGGGTCGGCACCGCGGTGACGTCGGCCGCGCTGACGATCGTGGCTGCCTTCGCGACACTGGGTGTGGCGACGTTCGGCCAGTTCCGTGTGCTCGGGCCCTCGGTCGCCGTGTCGGTGCTGGTGATGCTGTTCGCGAGCCTGACCCTGATGCCGGCTCTGCTCGCGGTGGCGGGGCGGCGGATGTTCTGGCCGTCGCGGAGCCTGACGAAGAGCGAGCGCCCCGGTCCGGCCGGGCGCACCGGAGCACTGGTGGCGCGTCGCCCCCTGCTGGTGCTCGTCGCGTCGGTCGCCCTGCTCGGCGCGCTCGCGGTCGGCGTGAAGGGTGTGCACATGGACTTCAGCTCCGGCGGGACCTCGCGGGAGACGGCGGCCTCGGCGACGGCGCGGGAGATCGCCCGCGCGCTGCCGCCGGGAGTGTCCGACCCGACGACGGTGTACGTCACCGCCGAGGACGGCCACACCCTGGACACGGCCTCGCTGGGTGGCCTGCCGAAGGCGCTGGCCCGCGTGGAGGGCGTGGGCAAGGTGAGCTCCCCCGTCTTCAACGCCGATCGCACCGCCGCGCGGCTGGACACGTACCTGACGGCGGACGCGCAGAGCGGGCAGGCCCGCGACCTCGTGGCGGGGCCGGTGCGCACGGCCGCACGGGAAGCGACGCCGGCCGGGCTGACCGCCCACGTCGGCGGCACGGCGGCCGTGTTCGCCGATGTGGCGACCGCGGTGGACGAGGACCTGCGGACCGTTTTCCCGGTCGCGGCAGCACTGATCGCGCTGATCCTGCTGGTGCTGCTGCGGAGCCTGCTCGCCCCACTCGTCCTGATGCTCGCGGTCGGGCTGTGCTTCGCGGCGACCTTCGGTGCCTCGGCACTGGTCTTCCAGCACCTCGGCGGCGAGCCGGGCGTGAACTTCGTCCTGCCGCTCGTGCTGTTCCTGTTCGTGGTGGCCCTCGGCACCGACTACAACATCCTCATCAGCGACCGGCTGCGCGAGGAGATGGCCCGGGAAGGCTCGGTACGTGAAGCCGTGGCGCGCGCGGTGCGGCACACGGCGCCGGCGATCGCGACGGCGGGGGTGGTCCTCGCAGCCTCCTTCGGCAGCCTCGCGGTGAACGCGGAGCCGTCCACCCAGCAGATCGGGTTCGCCACGGCACTGGGCATCCTGCTGTCCGCCTTCGTCCTGTCCCTGCTCCTGGTGCCGTCGGCCGCTGTGCTCCTGGGGCGGGGCATCTGGTGGCCGGTGCGGCGCGACCGCCAGGCCGACCAGCGGACGGACGAGGCCGCGGTCGAGCGTGAGCGGATCGGGGCGGGAGCGGGACGCTAGAAACCCGAGTCGGAGGTTCGTCGGCGGCGAGCTGCTGCCTTGCCGCCGTGCTCGTCGGTGGTCTTCGTCCGGTCGCCGGCCCGGGGACTCCCCCAGGCCGGCGACGGATCTCCGACTCGGGACCCTGGTCCGGCGGATCCCCCGGCAGCGGAGCCACGCAACTGAGGCCCCCTCCCCTGCCGTCGGGTCTCGCATAGTCGAGTCACATCGGGCTCCCGGGCCCTATTCTGTCCTTCGCGCACCGGTCGTGCGGGGATCGAGGGGGGACACATTGGATCCGATCACTGTGGCGGGCCTGGCCGGCACCGCTCTCGTCGGCGCCATGGCCACCGACGCCTGGCAGCAGGCGCGGGACGGCGTGGTTGCCTTGTGGCGGCGCGTGCACCCCGAGCGCGCGGAAGAGGTCGGCGAGGATCTGGCACGTCTCCACACCCTCGTCGGTGACGGTCAGGAGAATCCCGAGGTCGGTGAGGCCATGGCCCAGCTGTGGCAACTGCGGCTGCGTGACCTGCTCCTCGCGAACGCGGGCCTGACCGCCGAACTCACCCGCCAACTGGCCGAGCTTGCCGACGAGATCACCGCCCGGGGCGCCACCGGCGACGACCCGGTCGTCAACTCCCAGCACCTGGAGGCCCACGCCACGGACAGCGGCAGGGTCTACCAGGCCGGGCGCGACATGACCATCACCGAGCACTGACGGGCCCGGTGGTCGCAGGTGGCGTCGGAAGCGGCTGAGCAACCGCCACGGCCGACGTTCCCCCTGTCGTCGCCTGGCCCGCATGCCCAGCCGCCCGCGGGCACGGCTTCGCAGTCACCCGTCTACCTGGAGGCGTCGGCGGAGGCCGGTGGCCGCGTCTACCAGGCTGCTCGTGACCTCCACCTGTCCGAGATCCATCATCACTCAGGGCAGGCAGGGCCTCTGGGCGTGGTCGAACCCGTCCTGCCGACCGGCCAGGCCACGGCGGAGGTCTTCGTCGGTCGTGGCCCCGAGACGCTGGACGTCCTGGCCGTGCTCGATCCCACCCACGGCGCCACCAGCATGGTCGTCGTCTCGTCGGTCGCGGGGCTCGCCGGCATCGGCAAGACCGCCCTCGCACGCTCCTGCGCCTCCGAGGCCGTGGCGCGGGGCTGGTATCCGGGTGGTGCCGTGTTCGTCGACCTCAACGGCTACGCACCCGACCCCGCCGACCACGTCATGCCCCAGCACGTCTTCGCGCCCCTGCTGCACGCCCTCGGACTGCAAGACCCCATCGACGCCACCGTCGCCAGCCAGGCGGCTCAGTACCACCGGCTGCTCGCCGACCGTGCCACCGCCGGCCGCCCGGTCCTGCTGGTTCTCGACAACGCCTCCAGCAATGCGCAGATCTCCGATCTCCTGCCCCGTTCCCGGGCGCACCGCGCCCTCGTCACCTCGCGGCACACCCTGGCCACCCGAGGGGCCCGCACCCTCGAACTCGGCACGCTCACGCCGATCGACGCCCGCTCCCTGGTCCAGGAACAGCTCGCCTTCCTCAATCCTGACGACACCCGCGCCCAGGACGACGCCGAGGGCACCGAGCGCCTGTGCCGTCTGTGCGGACACCTGCCACTGGCACTGCACATCGCCACCGCCCTCATCGACCGTGACCCGTACCAGACGCCCGGCGCGCTCGCGGACGAACTCGCCCGCGCGCACAGAAGGCTCGACATTCTGGACGACGGTGAGCGGGCCGTGCGGGCCGCCTTCGAGCTCTCCTACCAACAGCTCACGCCGCAACAGGCCAGACTCTTCCGTCTGCTGCCCCTCAACCCCGGGCCCCATACCGCCACGGACGCCGCCGCCGGCCTCGCCGGCGTGACCACCGACGAGGCGGCGCAGCTGATCCGCGAGCTGGCCCGCGCCCACGTCGTCGAGCGCGCGGGGCCGGGCCTCTGGCGACAGCACGACCTCATGCGCGCCTACGCGATCGAACTCCTCGGCCGGTTGAACGACAACCAGGACAGAGCCTCACGCCGACTCCTCGACCATTACATCTTCCTGACCGCCGCCGCCATGGACACCCTCGACACCGGCACCCGCACCGGTGCCTTCCGCACCTCGGCCGAAGCACTGGCCTGGTTCGACCGGGAACACCCCAACCTCCAAGCCGCGATCTCGATGGCCGTCACCTTCAACGACGACGACGCCGCCCTGCGCATTCAGGAAGGACTGGTCGCGTTGCACGCCCATCGCGGACAGACCACCGAATGGGAGGCCGCAGCGACGTCGGCCGTCCGGCACGCCAAAGAGGCGCAGGACCACACGGGAAGATCCCGGGCGCTGCACCAGGTGGCGCTCGCCCGAGAGGCCACCGGCCGTGCGGCACTGGCCGCCGAGGCGGCGAAGACCCTGCTCCGTTTCCAGCACCTCGTCATCCAGGAAGCACGCGAAGCGGAGCCCGAGCGTTGCCGGCTGCTCCTCGAGCACGCCGTCGAGGCCGTCGCGGAGAGCGAGCGCCTGCTCGGCGGGCACGAGGGTCCCCTCGTGGACGCGCGTCGTAGGGAGATCGCCCGGGTCGTTCTCGAACGCGGCCTCCAGGACGCTTTCGGAGGAGCCGGGCTGCCGGACCCGGAGCCGACCCGGACGGCCGTCGTCGCCAGCAGCCCGCAGGAGCGGGCACTCGCCGACATTCAGGCAACCCTCAAGAGGCTGCGGGCCGCTTCGTACGGCGAGGTCCCCGCGGACGAGGTCCGCGACACGGCACGACGCACGCTCGCCCAGATCCCCCGAGGTCTGGAGGCGGAAGAGGCCGGATCATGGCGTGCCGTGTGCGAGTCGCTCTCCCTCCTGGCCGCGCAACTGGCGGCCGGCGGGCCAGCGGCCCGCATGAAGGGGCAGTACGCGCGGGAGCGCTGGAGAATCGACACCTTGCCCGCGGTGGCCGCCACGTACGCCCTGACGGTACGGGCATACGAGCGCATCCGTGATCCCAGCACACAGGCACGTCTGCTGAGAGAGCTGGCCCGCGAATGCTTCGATTCCGGGTCCTATTCACGAGCCGTCGACTCCTGGCGTCACGCATCGAGCATCGCCGAGACACTCGGCGACGAGGCCGGTCAGGGGGAGGACCTCGCGGGCATGGCGCATGCCTATCTCCTGCTGGACAACCACGGGAAGGCGGCGCAGTTCGCCGAGCGGGCCGCCCCTCTTCTGCGGAACGCGAAGCGCACGGGCGCCGCCGGCCGTGCCTTCAGCACTCTCGCCAACGCTCGATACCGACTGGGCCTCCCCACCGGGGCGGCACATGCCGCCCAGTCCGCACACGCCCTCGCCCACTCCGCCCACGACCCAGAGGGGCAGGTGGCAGCCCTCCTGATCCTGGGCCTGGCCCAACGCGACACCGGCAGGGAAGAGGAAGCGGGCAAGTCCTGGACAGCTGCCCGGGACATCTCCCGACAACTCCACGACCGCTATGTCGTCCAGGAGACCAGGAACTTCCTGACCAGCGTGGGATTCCCCTTGAAGTGACCCACCCCCCGAGTCACGCCGTACGGATCAGCGCGCGGACGAGCCGCTCGACCTGCGCCTGAGGACCCGGCTCCGCATCGGCCGAGCCGGTCATCAGGAGGTGGTGCAGCGTTCCTACGAGCGCGAGCGCCACCGACTCCACATCCAACGGCGTCGCGACCCTCCCGAGCTCCTGCTCCGCCCGCAAGTAGCCACTGATCGCCTCCTGGATCGCGGCGAACCCCGGGGCGCCGGCCTGCCATGCCTCCCGGACGCGCTGGGCCGCCAGCGGCCGGGTCACCGCCAGCCCCACCAACCCTGGGTCCAGGGACAGAACCGCGGAGGCCGCATCCGCGAGGTTCTCCCCCACCGACCCGGTACCCGCTCGGGAGGGCAGCTCGGCCGACCGCGCCGCTGCCGCCCCGAACCGGTACAGGACGAGTTCGGCGACGAACTCGTCCAGCCCGGCGAAGTGCGTGTGCAGCACCCCCTTGGCGCACTCGGCCTCCTCGGTGACGGCCCGGCTGGTCAGCGCAGCGGCCCCGTCGCGGGCCAGGACGCGCTCTGCCGCAGCGAACAACCGCTCCCGCAGCCCTTCGATGGCCACTCCGCGCGGAGACATCAACTTCCTCCATAGGTAAGGACATTGCATGTATGGGCAGTCGCCCATACTCTTTGGGCGCACGCCCATTCTAGGGCTGTCGCCACTCCACAGGAGGTCCTTCCGCATGCAGCAGACCGCCAACACCGCCCAGGCGCAGGCATGGAACGGCTACGAAGGCGCGCACTGGGCCGCGCACCACGACCGCTGGAACGCCGTCA
This sequence comes from Streptomyces sp. NPDC051921, assembly GCF_040680975.1. Taxonomy (NCBI): domain Bacteria; kingdom Bacillati; phylum Actinomycetota; class Actinomycetes; order Kitasatosporales; family Streptomycetaceae; genus Streptomyces; species Streptomyces sp. NPDC051921. Next base: position 168,314 of record NZ_JBFAXU010000014.1, on the reverse strand, counting down.
ACGCCGGCTTCAACGAGCCACTGCTGACGGCCGCGTCGATCCGGCCCGGCGAGCACGTTCTCGACGTAGGCTGCGGCGCGGGCGCGACCACACGCCTGGCCGCCCGCCTCGCAGGGCAGGGCCACGCCACCGGCCTCGACCTCTCCGGCCCCATGCTCGAGCAGGCCCGTGCGGTCGCCGCCGAAGAAGGCATCACCAACATTTCATTCACGCACGCCGACGCCCAGATCCACGGCCTGCCGCGAGCCGCCTTCGACGTCGCGATGAGCCGCTTCGGCATCATGTTCTTCTCCGACCCAGCCGCCGCGTTCGCCAACATCGTCTCCGCCCTGCGCCCGGGTGGGCGCATCGCCTTCCTGAGCGCGGCGGAGCCCGAAGGGAACGAGTGGCTGACGGCTCTCACCGCGCTCGAGGACATCCTGCCGATCGGCGACTTCGGAGCCCCTGACGGGCCGGGCATGTTCTCCCTGGCCGACCCCGGCACCGCAATCGGCCTGCTCCGTACGGCGGGGCTGCGGAACGTGCACGCCGAACACATCCAGGCGCACGGGACCTGGGGCCGCACCGCCCAGGAGGCGGCGGACTTCCTCCTCGACTCCGGCCCGGGCCGGCACCTCCTCAGTTCGGTCGATCCTGCCGCTCAGGCCCTCGCGCGTAGCCGCCTGACCGAGGGGCTCGGTGCTCACGAGACCGGCGACGCGGTCCGCCTCCGCAGCACGGGCTGGCTCTTCACCGCCGCCCTCGCCGACTGACCGTCCGGGACGAGCGAAGGTCCGCCGATCCCCCCGCTCCGAGACGCAGCGTCATATCGCCTGCGGCTCGGGCGGCGTCCACTCCGGTGGGTCCCTCGTCGGCCGTCCGCCGATTCGACCGGTGCGGAAACCGCCTGCAGTGAGGTTGTGGCACCACTCCCGTCCTTCACGTCGTGGCGGCCTGTCGGTGATGCGGTCCGGCTATGCGTGGGTTGAAATGCGTGCGTGGGAACATCATCCGGCATCAGAAGCGCTGCCGTGCGGCGGCTGGACCGAGCCGCCCATCGGCGGGCGGCGGAGCGCCGTCGTCGCCGGCGCCTGGGCATGTTCGGCGGGCGCCGCGGTGGCGGCCGGTCGGAGCAGCGGGTCTGGGCGGGGCTGCTGGTCGCTGCTCTGCCCGGTCTGGCCGCGGTGGTCGCGGTGCTGTTCACGTGGGTCTCCGTCGGGCAGACGAAGGAGGAGCTGCGGATCAGCCGCGAGGCCCAGATCACCGGCCGGTACACCGCTGCTGTCGCCAGCCTGGGCTCCGACTCCGCGGACGTGCGGGTGGGCGGCATCTACGCCCTGGAACGCATCATGCGCGACTCGCCACGCGACCAGGCCACGGGCCTGTCCGTGATCGCCGCGTACGTCCGTGCGCATGCCCGACTGCCCGCCGATCAGGCGCAGGGCGCCGGCAACGGCAACGGCACCGGCGTCCCCCAACCCCTCCCCGTGGACCTCCAGGCGGCCGTGACCGTGCTGGCCAACCGGCCCGTCGACGGCACGGACACCACGCGGCTCCAGCTACGCTTCGTCAACCTGCGCGGCCTGGCCGATATGGGCGACCTCGACCGCGCCAAGCAGGACCTTCACGAAGTACGTTCCGAAGGCCTCGTCCTGCGCAGCCCCGTGTACCGGGCGAATCTCCTGCGGGCCGACCTCACCGGATCCGATCTACGTAACGCCTCCCTGGTCCACGCGGGTCTCGGCCAGGCACTCCTGGGCGGGGCGGATCTGCGCGAGGCCGACCTGCGCGAGTCGGATTTCAGCGGTGCCGTCCTGGGCGGAGCCGACCTGCGCGGAGCGAATCTGTCGGCAGCCACCTTCTTCGGCAACGACATGCGCAGAGTGCGTCTCGCTGAGATCCAGGCCCAGGAGGCGTTCTTCAGCGCGGCTGATCTCCGAGGTGTTGACCTGCGCGGCGCGCACCTGCACGGGGCGTATCTCGCGCGGACAGATCTGAGAGGCGCCGATCTGCGCGGGGCCGACCTGTCCGGCGCGGACCTGAGCGGCGCACGCCTCGCGGGCTCCAACAGGCAGGGCACGAACCTGACCGGGGCCGACCTCCGGGGTGTCCAGTGGAACGAAGAGGAAACGGTGGTCGTGGGCTGACCTCGGCACCTGCCCGACCATGACGGGCCGACAGATCAACGACCTTATAGAGGGAGCCAGGGCGGCGGTCCTCGCCGAGGCCGGAAGGCGTCGGACCGCCCGAGACGGACTTCCTGCTCGTGAGTACTGCGGAGGGCGAGGAAGCGAGTGGGTCCTTCGACAGCCCGACCGGCATCACCTTCAACCGCTTCGGAGGGGGCGGAATCATGGACCTCCTGGCCGCCCTGCTTCGAGAACTGGATGCCGTACTCGTCGTACCGGGCGGGCCGACCGCGATCCGACGGAAGGAGGACCGCGAGAATCTGCCTGCCGCCGTGAAGGACGAGTGGCCCGTCGTCGTGGCCCGTACCGGCGCGGAGATCGACCGGGCGATCCGGGATTCCTGACGCGGGGGCCTTGCCCGTCGCGAGCCGCGGAAGCGGCCAGTCGTCGGACCCGGCGTCGTGAGGTGGGGATTGTCGTCCTCGCCGACGAAGGAAGCCTCGGAGGGTCTCTTAACTCGCCATGTTCCAAGGGAAGATGGCCGATAGAGGCCTGACCTGTCGAGGGGCGGGGGGCTGAGGATGAGCCTCCGAAGTTTGCGGGGGATAGGGGGTGCCGTGGAAGCGGCAGAGCTTGCAGTGGCTGCAGTGAGTGTGGTGATCGCGACGGCGACGGGGGCGGCTACGGGTCTCGGGGAAGGCATGGGGGCGGTGGTCGCCGAGGCGGTACGCTCCCGGCTGCGAACCACCGACCGTGGGCGTGTGGCCCTTGAGCGGCTCGATGACGACCCGGCCGCGCCGGGCGTGCGCGAGGAAGCCCAGGATGTACTGCGTGAGGAAATCGAAGCCGATCCGGAGTGGAGAGACCGGCTGCAGGTGCAGTTGACCTCCCGCTCGACACAGACGACGACGCAGACCACCGGAAGTGTGGTGATCAACGGCGGCCGGGTGTCCCGTAGCCAGATCACGCTCGGGCCACTGACGGTCAACAACACCTCAGGAGGCCGGGCGGTCCTCGCCGTCGCGTTGGTGCTCGTCCTGGCGCTGGTCTCCCTCGGCACCTACGGAGTCGTGCAGATCGTCACCTCCGACGACTCCTCTCGCAACGCCGCCTCTCCCGGTGCCTCGCACGACAGCGCCTCGACGGGCCCGCTCGAGGGACCGGCGCCGACCGAAAGCGCGACCAGCGATGCCGCCACGGAGACCACAACCAGCCCGACCGAGCCCCGGTTCAACACGCAGGCGGAAGCCATCGAGGTACTCCCCCGTGAGGGCGAAGTGCCGTCGTGGCTGGAGTACCGCCTGTCCCCCGAAATGACGCCGGAACAGTTCTGCGACGTCGGACGCGTCACCTACACGAAGTCAGGCAGCTACGACGACATCGCGAGTTTCCGAGCCGATGCCTGCGGCTCCACCGCAGACGCGGAATCCCATTACCAGGAGAGTGTCAGCAAGCTGCAGGTGGACCCCTACTCCCTCGGGCCGCTCAAGGAGACGCCCATGGCTGCCCTCGGCGACGCTCGCGTCCACTTCGTGCGCGAGATCACGGTCAGCCGCAGCAAGGTGAGCTACATGATCGTCCGCGCCGGCAGGTTCGTCCTCACGTTCCAGTACGGGCCCATCGGAGACGGGGCGGCCTTCCCCAAGGAGATCGACTCCATGATCCGCACGTTCGTGAAGAAGGCACAGGCGGAACCGATCGGATAGCCCGCGCCATCGCCGCCTCCCTCGCCGCGGGCCGGGTACACCCAGCGACAGCGGCAATCCACTCCGGTCAGTGATCCGGCGTGTGGGCCCCTTCGGTCCGTTCGGTCCGTCCGGTCCGTTCGGTCCGTCCGGTCCGTTCGGTCCGTCCGAAAGACATCGCTGCGACGCACGCGTCGATGCTGTCGTCCTCGGTCACGCTTACGATCTTGGGCAGCACGGCACAACTCTGGGAGGGGACTTGAGCAGCGACGCGACGGTGAGGTCGGCGGGGGCAAGGAGACGGGTGAAGGACCCGGTCGTACCTCACGTGATTCCGGGCATGGAGGGCGGCGAGGAGGGCTTACGGTCGCGTCTGGAGGAGCTGCGCGACAAGCTGTCGCGCGTCTCCTCCACTCTGCAGCGGCACACGGGAAGCATGTCGGGCGTGCACGGCGAGCCGGTTCTCGTTCTGCGCCGCGTCGAAGCGGAGCGCACCATGCTGTCGGAGGTTCTGGCTTGCCACGACATCCTCAACCGCGTGCACGGCGATCTCGGCGACGCCCTGGCCGAGCTGTGCGACCTCGACATGAGGTCGCTCCGTCGACGTGAAGGGGCCGCTCTGCTGTACGAGCAGATGATGGGCGCCGACTTCCGGATCACGGCCGAGTGGGACATCCTCGGCGAGATCCAGCAGACGTTCGAGTACGCCTCTTCGCCCCTGCTTCGGGCAGGAGACGGTCGCTACTTCGGGCCGACCGAGGTCTTCCTGGCGCGCTTCGCCGAGCACACGACCGCCGTCCGGTCCCTCTACAGCCAGGTGCTCAACCGGTGCGAGGTGCTGTGGGGGTTCGCGAACGAGGCGCTGGAGGGTCCGGTGCTCAAGCCGCCCGCGGGGATGGACATGACGGTCGTCGACGCGTTGCACCACTCCGAGTTCGAGAAGCTGATCGGCGCGTTGTTGGACCGGGACGGCTACCGCATCATCCGGTCCGGTGGCGGTGCCGGCGACATGGGCGCGGACGTCCTCGCCGCCGACCCGCTCGGGCGGTACGTCATGGTGCAGGCGAAGCACTTCACCGGCGGCACGGGCTCGGTGGGCCAGCCGGTCGCACAGCACCTCTACGGCGGAGCGATGGCCACGCACCCCTCGACGCTGCCCGTCATCGTGACCAACGGGAAGATCACGGGCGGAGCGAAGGTGTGGGCGGACGAGGGGCAGCGGGTGCGGCTGATCGGGCGCGAGGAGCTGTGGCGGTGGTCCGAGAACCTGGAGCCTCTGGAGAACGTCCTCAAGGGCACGGGCCCCGCGTAGAGGTGCGACTGCCGGGACACGGCACCTCAGCCTGCGAGAACGCGCGCCGTCCCGTTCCGGCGCACGGTAAAGGACCTTCCTCAGCGCAGCGAGCAGTTGTCCGGCACCAGCAACCGCCGCAACGGTACGGTGCCGGTCGGGCGGGGCGGCGCGGTCAGCCGTCCCGGCCCTGCCAGGTGGACACGCAGGCCTCGTTGCCTTCCGGGTCGGCGAGTACCCAGAAGGCCGGGGCACGGGCCGCGGAGACGATTCGGCCACCGGCAGCCAGCGCGGCCTCGATCCGGCGGGGCGCCTCGTCGTGCGGAACGCTGACGTCGACGTGCATGCGGTTGCGCTGCGGACGCGCGCGTTCCATCTGCTGGAACCAGACCGCCGGCCCCTGCCCGAGGTGATCGACGAGCGGATCGCGCGGCCCATCGGCACCCGGCTCATCGGAGTAGCCCAGGACCGCCCGCCAGAACGGCCGGATCGCGGCGATGTCGAGTGCGTCGATCGCGATCTCCAGGAGCTGCACCGAACGCGGCGCCCCGGCGCCGATGTCGGGTTCGGTCCTCAGCCCCTTCCCCGTGACGGCAGTGGAGATCCGGTGCGCGAGCTCGATGTCGCGGTCGGTCACCGCGACGTCGGCCGACGACCGCAGGGTGAGGACGACCTTTCGGGGCCGGAGGTCGATGTGAAGGTGCCGGTCGGCTCTGTCACCGCATGCGGTGACGGCAGTGGCCGCCACTTCCGTTGCCATGGCCAGCGACCCGACCGAAACGGACGTCCGCAACGTGCCCAGCAGAAGGCGCCATCCGTGGTCGCTCACCGCGTCCGAGGCTTCCTGTCGCGTCAGTGCTCGTTCCATGACGGGCATCCTCGCAGGGGCCCTGGCTGCCGGGGAGGCCCCCGGCACATCCCGAGGAGCGACGGCGCCGGGACGGGGAACCTCGGTCCGGTCCCCACGCTTTCGCCGTACGGGGCTGCGCACCACGGCGGCGCCGTACGAGCCCGAGGTCAGCCGGTGTCCGGTGCGTGGCTGCGCAAGCCGCTCAGGAGAGCACCCATCGGGGCGGGTGCGCGGGGTCGGCCGGGCACGTGAAGACGTGCAGGTCCCTGTCCTGGCCGAATCGGAGGCGCATGGGCCGGGCCACGGATGGACCGCCCAGGATCGAGGCCTTCCCCCGTTGCGGCGGGTCTCGGTCCTCCAGCGGCATCCAGCTGTGCGAGCGCGTGAACGGGCAGCGGAAGAGCTGCACCAGGTCCGCGCCGTCAGGCCCGGCCGCCAGGCCTGGGACGTCACGGCGGAAGAACTGGGCGAGTCCCACGAACGGCACCGGTCCGTCCGCTCCGGGAGCGCCGGCGCCGGTCCACGGCCGGCTCCGCGGCCATACGCCCGCGGCCCGGGCCTTGCGGATCTCGTCCGGCGCGTACCCCTCGGTCTCGGGTTGGTGCGGCTCGTGGCAGACCGGCCACGGCTCGCCGTACGGCCACAGCATCGGCCCGCCGACGTGGCTGTCGCGCATGCCGGGCCTTCCCGGCCGGGGATGCAGGCGGGTCGTCCGGCCCCGGTAGGAGGCCAGCTCCGGGAAGACGGCCTCCACGGACACCGGTCTGGCCGACGCGGACCTGCGCCTCACGTCCAGACGTACACGCCCCCAAGGGCGTACGCGTCACGTCCGGGCGTACGCGTCACATCCAGGCGTACGCCTCACATCCGGCCGTGGGCACTGCGCCCGTCACAGACGGACGTGCGTCCCCTTCGGGGTGATGGTGTCGAAGGGCAGGCGGGCCACCGTGGAGCCGTCCACGGGCAGCGGCTTGTCGCCCTTCTCGATGTCGGTGTCCGACAGGGCCCTGCGGACCAGCAGGAACTCGTCCATCGAGCCGTGGAACCAGTCCTTGGGCTGTGCGTCCGGACGGGTTCCCAGGAGGAAGCCCTGGACGTCGAAGCCGTCCTGGTAGGTGAGGGAGCCGGCCACGGCGCCTTCCGCGGTCGTCAGGAGCCGGGTCCCGTCACCGATCGACAGCGTCAGCGTCCCCGCGTCGCGACGCAGGACCACGTGCCTCCAGGTGCCGTCGCCGAACACCGTGTTCTCGGGGGCCTTCGCCACCAGGCTGGTGATCCCCCGGTCCGTCTGGACGTGGGCGATGATGTCGTTCTTGTCGGGCCTCGCACGGATCCACAGTTGGCGTTCGGTGCTCCCGACCCCGTACGCCCTGACCAGCACCGGCTCACCGTTCTCGGCCGCCTGGTAGCGGACCCAGGTCGCCAGGGTGAAGTTGCCGTCCCCGAGCGCCTCCGCCTCGCCGTAGGGGAGCTCCACGGAGTCGTTCGTCCCGTCGAAGCCGAGGCCGCGGCCGAACCTGCCGTCCGCGTCCGTGACGGTGGCGCCGCGCACGACGGCGTTGTTGCACTGCGACGAGGCGTCGAAGGTGCTGCGCGCGGCGGGATCGTCGGCGGGCCTCATCACGAGGTGCTGCTCGGTGTTGCCGCCTTCCATGGTCCACCAGAGGGTGGGGGCGGGGCTCAGCGGCGGGCTCCAGCCCCCGGTGGTCGTGTCGAGGATGTCGGCCCGTTCCACGTCGCTCAGCGCCCGCTTGTAGAAGCGGAAGTCGTCGAGCTGCCCGGTGAGGACCCCGGTGCCGTCGGACTTCGAGGCGATCCTGATGCCCTCGGGGGCGGCGATCCCGTCCGTGAAGGAGCCCGTGACGCCCGTCGCGCTCGCGGGGGCTCCGGCGTCGACGCGCATCGTCAGGGTGTCGCCGACGCGGGTCAGGGTCAGCAGGTGCCAGGCCTTGTCGCCGAACGCCTTGCCGGCCTTCGTGTCCTCCAGTTCGATGGTGGCGGAGGCGGAAGTGGTGGCCGCGCGGGCGGTCAGTCGGTTCGTCGACGGCTTCGCGCCGACGGACAGCAGCGGCTTGCCGTCGGTGGAGCCGTACGCCGACAGCAGCGTGGCGCCCTGGGCGTTCACCGCGGAGTCGTAGTGGAACCAGAAGGCGAAGGTGAAGTCCCCGGCCCCGTTGTCCACAGCGGGGACGTAGGGCACCTCCACGCCCGGAAGGGCCGGGGAGACGGCGAGGGCGCCTCCGCCGACGCGTCCCGGGACCTGTGCGCTCTCCGGGTTCTGGTCGCCGAGCAGGGTGCCGTCGGCACACTGGCCGGAGACGTCGTCCTGGATGCGGACGTTCGTGAGCGACGCGGACCCGGCGGTGTCGACGACCTCGAAGGGCAGGTGGGCCTTCAGCGAGCCAGGGGCCACGTTCTCCGGCTGGGCGCCGCGCAGCGCCGACCACTGTGTCTGATCTACTGCCTCGCGGTAGACGCGGAACTCGTCGAGGGTGCCGGTGAATCCGTCGTTGGCGTCGGCGTCGGCGCTACCGGTGTCGAGCTTGTCGCCGAGGCGGATGCCCTGGACGTCGTCCTTGCGCCAGGGCGCGAGCCGGCCGACGTCGAAGGACCTGACGGCCGGGGGGAGCCCGTCGACGCCGAGCTTGATCTCGGCGCCCTTGCGGGTGAGCACCAGGTGGTGCCAGGCACCGTCACCGAACGCCGGCGTGGCCAGTTTCGCGAGCGGGGCGTCGACGGTCAGTGTCACCGCGCCCTTGTCTCCCTCCACGCGCGCCATGACCCGGTTCTGCTGCGGCTGCACCCGGGCCCACACCTGCTGCTTCGGATCGCCGACGCCGTACGCCCACATGAGGGCCTGCTGCGGGGAGGCGGACGTCGCGTCGTACCTGAAGAACAGCGAGTACGTCATGTCCCCCGAGCCACCGTTGAGCGAGGCCGTCCACGGGAGGTCGGCGTGGCCCTTCGTGCCGCCCGCGCCTCCGTCGAGCTTCAGCCCCTGGCCGAACGTCACGGCCCCGAACTCGCCTCCCGTTCCGGAGGAGGCACCGTTGCCGAGGTACGCGTCGTTCGCCTCGACGGTCGTGTCGGGCGTGGTCCGCCCGGCGGCGGGCGCCTGTTGCGGCAGGCTGGACCCCTTGGCCGCGAGCGTGACGGGAAGGCCGAGCTGGTCCACCGTGAAGCGGTTGAAGTAGATGTGCTGGGCGGAGAAGGACGTGCCGCCCTCGTAGACCATGCCGATGTCACCGGCCGAGAGCTCCGCCATGTCGGAGTAGCCCGCCCGGTCACCGAGGACCTTGCTGACCTGGCCGCCCGGAGCGTTCTGCCAGGTCGCCCCGTCGTCCGTGGAGTAGCGGATCCTCATCTCCTGGCGCAGGTCCGCGTTCGCGGGACCGGACATCAGGAGCAGGTCGCCGGGCGCGGTCCGGTAGGTCTTGCGCGGGGCGAGGACCGACACCTGGACGTCGGGGCCCACCCAGCCCTTGGTGAACCCCAGTGCGGGCACCTTGACCTTGGTCTTGCCGTCGGCGGGGTCGACCGCCTCGGTGGCGGTGACGTGCATGCGGTGCCGGGCCTCGTACGTGGCCGGCAGCGTCGCGTCGACGCGTACGTCGTAGGGGCTGCGGGCGCTGACGTAGACGCCGCCGTCGGCGAGTTCGGCGACCACGGGCTCTCCGGGCTTCGCCACGGGAGACTCCGGGCCCCAGCTGGGCCGCTGGGGATCGGGCGCCGTCGATATGCCGGTGACCTCCTTGGCCCGCAGGAACGAGTCCTCGGTGAGGCTGCTGTTCCAGGTCGCGCCCCGGTCGTCGCTGTAGAGGACGCCGACGCGCTGGTCGTCCCCGTTCACGGTCTCGTACGCGCCGACGACCAGCCGTCCCTCGTGCGGATGGTCCTTCTTCAGGATCTGGATGCCGTGGGAGGGCCCGGTGCCGAACCATCCCTTGCCGGTCGTCAGGCGCGGGACGGCCGTGGGCGCCTGGAAGGTGAGGCCGTCGTCGTCGCTCCGCTGCACCCAGGACATACGGGTGCCGCCGGGGACCGCGGGCTCGGAGTTGGAGAAGAGGAAGACGGCGCCCTTCTTGTCCTCCAGCACGTCGGCGACGGGCGAGGGGTTGCCCCGCACCTGTGCGGGTCCGGCGGTGCTCGCCCGGCCGGAGGTGACGACCCGGATCGGGGACCAGGTGCGGCCCTCGTTGGTGGAGCGGCGCATCACGAGGTCGATGGGGCCGCGATCGGCGCACGACGGGGAGGTCCTGGCCTCGGCGAACGCGAGGAGGGTGCCGTTCTTCGTGGTCGTCAGGGTGGGTATGCGGAAGCAGCCGTATCCGGCGGTTCCGGATCGGAAGAGGACCTGCTGGACGCCGAGGCTCGCCGCGCCGGAGGGCTCGGTACCGCTCGCCGCCGCCGGCTGCGCGGTAGCGAGGCCGAGCAGCGAGGCGGCGGAGGCCAGTGCGGTGAGGACGGCGACGGGCCGTCTTCGCGACCATGGTCTTGACCATTTCATGATCAAGACCGTAGCTGGCCTTGGCCCGCCCGGTGAAAGGAACTCCTCGATCGGCGGGACGGCGACGGCCGTGGGACACCGCCCGGGTGGCGCCCGCGGTGAGCCTCCCGTCGGGCAGCCGCGACCCGGCCTTGCCTGGGGCGCCCCCGGTGGCGGCCTGAGGAGACGCGCGCCGCGGACCGACGGGGGTGGCGAGACGCCCCGGGTACGGGGCCGCGCTCTTCCCCTGCTCGCTCCCCCGTTCCGGCGGCCACGCGGTCCGGCACGGGCTACTGTTTTTAACGCTTCGGCGTGCCAGTCGACTTCTTCGGCGTGAAGAAGCAACAGCTAGTGCCTGTCCTCGGCTTGGCACCGCTCGTGCCGGTCGTGGCCATGGGCGGTCTCCCGTGGGGTGTGCTTCCGGCGTGGGGAGTGTTGGTGTTGATCGGGGTCGTGCTCGGCGAGTGGCAGCGCCGCCGCACCTTGCTGGCGATCCTGCGGCAGGCACCGCCGGGCAGCGTGGTCGAGCAGGAGCCGGGTATCGGGGGGCCGGGGATGCGCATCCGGGTCGGCAGCCCTGTTCCGCCCGCACGTCGAAGGCGGTGACGTGTGGCCGGGCGGCGACTGAGCCGTGAGGAACAGGATCGGGTGACGGCCCTGTTCGATGCGTGCTACGAACCGCTCCGACGGCTCGCCTCCCACCTCCCTCAGGGGTCGCAGGCGGGCATCTCTGCCCCTCGCGATCTCGTGATGAGCGCCTTCAGGGCGGCGATCGAGAACTGGGAGAGGGTCGGCACGTGGGACCTGGAGCGCCAGCGGAGGTGGCTGTGGGCCGTGTGCCGAAACCAGCGGACCGACGAACTGCGACGGCAGGGCCGTGCCCGTGCCGTGAGCTCGCAGGTGCGGATGCTGTACGAGGTGCCGGCAGCGCCCCCGGAGCAGGCTGTGCTCGCACGCCTCGCCCTGGACAAGTGCGCGGCTGTGATCAGGGGCATGCCTCCCAAGCGGCGGGAGGTGGCGAGGATGGCGTGGTTGCTGCTGATGCCGCGGGACGAGATCGCCGAGGTGCTGGGGATGAGCGCAGGAAGTGTACGGGTACACCTTTCCCATGCGCGTAAGGCCTTGGAGCATGAGGTAGGTCCTCACTTGCCGTTTCCCTTGGACGGTGAACGGTCCGGTCGGGCCGACGACGACGGAGCGGAGAGGAGGGGAGCATGAGCGACCAACGGCGTGACCCTCACGAGCTGACCGAGGAGAAGCCTGTCTACGTCCTCTCGGTGGCGGCCCAGCTCTCCGGTCTGCACCCCCAGACGCTGCGTCAGTACGACCGTCTGGGCCTGGTCTCCCCCGACCGCACAGCCGGTCGGGGCCGCCGTTACTCGGCCCGGGACATCGAACTGCTGCGCCACGTGTACGAACTCTCGCAGGACGAGGGCGTCTCCTTGGCCGGCATCAAACACATCATCGAGTTGGAGAAGCGGGTCCAGGAGCTCCAGCAGCGCGTGACGGAACTCCAGACGGCCCTCGACAGGGCGGAGGCCCTTGCGCGGCAGCGCTGGGCCGCGGAACAGGTGCCGTACCGGCGCGGCCCGGCCCCCTATCGGCGGGTGCAGGAGACTGCCCGGCTCACGGCGTGGCGGGCCACGTCGCCGAGCGTGGGCGACGGCCCGGAGGACAGCGGAGTCCGCGATCGCTCCGTCGTGGAGAGGGACGCTGCGGACCTGGGTGAAGACGAGGCACAGGACGCCGGCTACGTCTCACTGCTCCTCCAGACCGCACAGGTTCACGGGGTGTCGCCCTCTGCGCAAGAGACCGAGGAGGACAGGCGCAAGCTGCTGACCTGGATGCAGGAGCCGGACCCGGCCGACCCGGCCCACCCGCCGGCCTCACCGGAAGGGGAAACCCAGCACCCGGACGAACCGCTCACGCCACGCGAGCAGGTCCTCGTGCGTCTGATGGCTCAGGGGCTGGGAAGCAGGGCGATCGCCGACCGCCTCGGTCTCTCCGAGCGGACGGTCCGGCGCCTGATGGCGATCCTTCTGCAGAGGCTCGAACTGCGCGGCGATCCCGACGCGGTCGGCGTCGCGCCGGGCGCCGGCGGCGGATCCGCGGCGGCCGAGAAGGCCCGGCAGACGCGGTCACGTGGCTAACTGATCGTTTCAGAATGCGGTTCGTAGGCGGCGGAGGCATATGAGGCTGCAGGCCGGTTCGAGCAGGCCCTGGTGGAGATCAGCGCGTCGTTCGTGCGGAGGCCCAGGAGATGGTCCGAGTCCTGCCCCACGGCACGTACGCGGAGATCCCCGACGCCGGCCACCTCCTCCACTACGAGCACCCCCAGGCCTGGAGCAAGACCGTCGAGCCTTACCTGAACAGGGTGACGCCGTAGCAGCCCCTGGCTGATCGGATGGCTGCCCCCTACGATCACGCCCATGCCGATCACCTCACCGATACCCGTCCTACGCGGCTCCGGCGGAGTCATCCTCCAAGCCGAAGACGACGACCTCGTGTTGACCCGAGGGCGCGAGGAGACGCGGATTCCGTTCCAGGCCATCCGGACGGTCCGGGCGGAGGGCCGTGCCGTCGCCGTGGAGCTCACCGGCCCGGCCGGATCGACCCCGCCCGCCCATCGGGTCGGGGGCGTGAGCGAGGCGGCGGCCACGATGTTCGCCGACGCGGTCAGCGCAAGCCTGCCCGAGCGCGCGGACGAGTCCGCGGAGGCCACCGACGGATCGGCCCTCGTCACCGTCAGCACGCTGACGGAGTCCGACGAGGACGCGCGGTTCCGAAGGTTCACATTCTGGGCTTGGACCGCCGGCCTCCTGATCGTCGCGATGGCCGTGGTCATCGGGATCCTGGGGCCGATCGAGAGGGCGGTCCTGTTCCTCTTGGTCACCCCGTTCGGCGTGGGGGTCACCGCGTTCGGCGCCGTGTCGATGAGGGGGATGTACGACATCTGGTACCTGCCCCGGCACGGCATCACCGTCGAGGCGAAACGCAACGGCGTGAGCTACGTGTATACCGACATGCAGGGCACGACCCACAGCCGCATCGACCTGCTCGGAAGGAGCACTGCCCCGACCGTCCAGGTCGCCTACCGCCCGGGGCGTCCCGACATATCGACCTTCGTGCACTCGTGGCTCCGCAAGGTGTGGCTCACTTCCTTCTCCCTGGTCATCCTTCTCGTCGGCCTCGCCATCACCGCCGTGAGCGTCGCCATCGTGGTCGAGCTCTTCTAACTGATCGCTTCAGAATGAGTTGAGCCGCGGGTCTTGTGCTCGACGATCTTGATCGGCAGGGTGTCCGGGGTGCGTGCTGATCTTGTTCCTGACTCCCTGTGGGAGCGGGTGGCCCCGCTGCTGCCGCCTACTCCCGAACGGCGCCATCGCCACCCCGGGCGGCTGCGCGTTCCCGACCGAGTGGCACCCGCTGGCGTCATGTATGTACTGCGGACCGGTGTCGCGTGGCGCGATGTCCCCGTGGAGACCGTGGGCTGCTCCGGCGTGACGGCATGGCGCCGGCTGCGGAACTGGACCGAGGCAGGCGTCTGGCCACGCCTGCACGCCGCCCTGCTGGCCGAGCTGCGCCGTGCGGGCCTGCTGGACCTGGACGACTGCTCCGTGGACGGGGCGCACGTCCGGGCCCTCAAAGGGGGGATCATGTCGGCCCCTCACCCGTCGACCGCGCCCGCCCCGGCTCCAAGCACCACCTGATCGTCGACCGCCACGGAACCCCGCTCGCCGTGACACTGACCGGTGGCAACCGGCACGACGTCACCCAGCTTCTGCCCCTGCTCGACGCCGTCCCATCGATTCGCGGGCTGCGGGGACGCCCCCGCCGCAGGCCCCGGCGGCTGTACGCGGACCGGGGCTATGACTTCGACAAGTACCGCCGCCTGCTGTGGAAGCGCGGCATCAAGCCGATGATCGCGCGACGCGGCGTCGCCCACGGTTCCGGACTGGGCAAGGTGCGCTGGGTGGTCGAGCGCGCCTTCGCCTGGCTGCACCCGGCTCGGCATGGCTGCACCGGTTCAAACGGCTCCGCATCCGATACGAACGACGCGCCGATCTCCACCAGGGCCTGCTCGAACTGGCCTGCAGCCTCATATGCCTCCGCCGCCTACGAACCGCATTCTGAAACGATCAGTAAGACCGCCCGCTCCTGGGCTGTGAGGCGCGCACCGGTGGCCGGCCTGTCACGTCCTCGACGAAGCAGTGCCGGCATCCGCCCGGTCGAGCGTCGTGCTCGTTGCCCGTTTCGCCTGGAGCTTCAGGACCGGATCTTCCGAGAACCTCTCCCATGGTGACAGTGACATGATCACTGTCAGAGCAGCTCCGTCGGCCGGACACGGGCGGAAGTGATCAGCCGTTCCCTGTGGTCCGCCGTGCTGCGTCCCGTCCTGCCTTGTCGAGGAGTTCCGAGAATGAAGCGAGTGCGCCGTATGACGGCTCTGGCTGTTGCGCTGGGCGCAATGGCCGCCCTGTCGCCGACGGGTGCGACCGCCACGGCCATGGCCACCGAGGGCGCGGCACAGGCCCCGGTCGGCCGTATGCCGCTGGGGCCCGAGGGCCTGGTGACCGTGGTGAAACCCGCTGAGGTGGTTTCGCCCGGGATCACTTACGAGAAGTACACCCAGGGCCAGGCCACCGACAATTGGTCGGTCGAGCTCCTCATCACGGGCTCGTCCTGGTCGGTCGGCAACAGGGTCTACGCCGATGACCTGGTCGGCAGGTTGGCGGCCAAGGGGTTCACCGGACGGGTGGACGTCCGCGAGCTCCCGGCCGGCCCCGGCGTGGGGGCGGGGCTGCCGCGGCAGCACATGGTGCGCGTGGGTGCGTTCGGCGCTGATCGGCCCGCGGAGGCGGACGCATTGCTGCAGTCGCTGCAGGCGGCTGGTTTCACCGGGCGCACCGTCTACACGGCGCAGGACGGCAACCCGAGCACCGGCCCGTGGGAAGTACGGGTGGTGAGGATCGACCCGTCAGCAGCCCTCACGTTCAAGGCCGTCCACGGAAGCGACGTCGCTTCGGCGCAGACGGTACGGGACATGGGCGAGGCGGCCGGCGCCCTGGTAGCGGTGAACGGCTCCGACTTCGACATCGACTCGCCCAACAACCCGTCCTTCTCCGGCTTCGACGGCGATCCGCAAGGCCTCTACGTCCAGGGCAACAACCTGCTGAGCGAGGCCAACAACGGGCGGACCGCGCTGCTCCTCGAAGGAGCAGGGTCCCGGGTCCGCGTCGACGAGGTCAGTTCCCGTACACAGGTGACCGCGCACGACGGCGCGGTCCGGGCGATCGACGGCATCAACCGGGTGCCGGGACGCAACATCGGCTGCGGCGGTATCGGCGACGACGCCCGCAAGGACGGGGCGGGGCGGCTCGTCCCCGAACTGCGGCCGCTGCGCAACACGTTGTGCGTCGACGACAACGAAGTCGTCGTCTTCCGTCCGGAGTGGGGCAGCGAAACGCCCTCGCCCCGAGCCGGGGTGACCAACAGCGTGGACGTCGTCATGGACGGAAACTGGGTCGTCAAGGACGTCCGCGACCCCGCCGGCGGCCCGATCCCCGCAGGCAGCCGCGTCCTGCAGGGAATCGGCGCCGGCGCGGACTGGCTGCGGGCCCACAGCCTGCCCGGGAAGGCCTTCAAGCCGGGTACGAGCATCACGGACTCCAAGGGTGCGTCGGTGACCAGCCCTACCCTTTCCGCCGCGGCGGGGGGCGGACCCGCCCTGGTCCGCAACGGCGAGGTACTGATCAACGCCGACGCCAACGGCATGCTCAACCCCGACAGCAACGTCGTGACCAACGCCGTCGTTCAACGGCACCCCCGCACCCTGGCCGGGGTCACCGCGACGGGGGAACTGCTGCTCGTGACCGTGGACGGAAGGCTGCCGCAGACCAGCGTCGGCGTCACCATCCATGAGGCCGCAGCCCTCATGCAGTGGCTCGGCGCGAAGGACGCCCTGAGCCTCGGCTCCGGGGGCGACACCACCCTCCTGATCAAGGGCACCCTCTACAACCGCCCGATGGACAGCTGGCGGGCGGCCGCACCCACGGAGCGCAAGGTCGGCAACGCGATCGTGGTGGTCCCGCGATGACGATCGCGCCGGGTCGACGGACGCGCCGGCACGAGTAGCGGATGCCCCACCGCCCGGCTGGACGACGGGGCACGAGTAGCGGATGCCCCACCGCCCGGCTGGACGACGGGCAGCATCTCTCCCCCTCGGATGCGCATGATCTACCGCCGGCCGGAGGGCGGGCCTCCGGCTCCGCGTCCGCGGATCGCTCCGTGACAGGGCCGCCGGCTCCAGGCGCAGCTGCGCGCGGCAGGTGGATCATCTGACGACGCCGTACCGGCGGCGGACTGTGGGGCTTGCCAGGATGTGCAGGCCACCAGGTCGGCCGTCGGTGGGCGGGCCGGGCGCGGCTCGCTCCGTACCCGCGACGAGCCGCCCGGCTGGTGCCCGCTGCGGGAAGACAGCGGCGCGCCACCGACCATTCACACCGGGCGGCCTCCCAAACCCCCGGCCCGAACCTGTGGTCCTGAAACCGCCGCTCCTGGCAGGGGCCCGAACGCCACCGGTACGCAGTGACGCCCGTGGCCTTCGGCGACGCACTGCCGCCCATCGGGCCGCCACGATGCCGCCGACCTGGCCGCGGCCTGCGGTCAGGGGCTCGCCGGATGTGCTGAGGACGCTCTCCGGAGGACCAGAGGCGCCGCGTGGCGTGGGCGGTGGTGCCCGCCGACCAGGAAGCCACGGTGCGCTCAGGGGGGATGGGGCTGACCGGATTCGAACCGGTGTCCTCCCACATGCGGTGAAGGCGCGACAACCACTGCGCTACGAGCCCCATCCCGTCCGCGATCATACGAGCCACGCCCGCCCCGTCGCCCGCGAATTTCGAGGCGGGCGAAGGCGCCGTGACGTACGACCGGTTCGGCGTGGAGTTCCATCGGCCGGACGGCGAGCGCGATGTCGTGCGGGCCCCTTCTTCGCTTTCGCCACTGCGCCGTCAGGCGGCGAACCCGTGCGGCTTCACGACTGAGCGGCGCCGCGACGCGGCCGGACCCGCGCACGACCCGGCGCGGCCGCGGGCGACCGGTGCGGCAATGGGGCAGCGACCGTCGGCCTGGGCCTGGGATCGGCGTGTGCACGGGCAGTGGGGGTTGACGTACGGGATCACGGCCTGGTGATCATGACGTATGACTCGCGCGCTGTCGACACCGCCCGTCATCGCCTCCGGTGTCCTGTCCGGCTCCCCCCAACCGGTGCTTCCCGTGGCCGGTGGTCTGCTGATGCGTCCCTGGGAACGGGCCGATGCGCCCGTCTTCCTTTCTGCGTACCGGGACGACGAGCTCCGCCGCTGGCACACGCGTCGGCCTTCCGACGAGACGCAGGTCCTGGAGTGGTTCGACGCGTACGGTCAGGACTGGGAGCGGGAGAAGGGCGGCCATTGGGCGATCACGCGCGACGGAGCGGAGGTCCTGGGCCGGATCGCACTGCGCGGTCTGGACTTCGACGACGGCGTCGCCGACGTGGCCTACTGGGTGCTGCCGGCCGCCCGTGGCGCCGGCGTGGCCTCGCGCGCCCTCTCGGCGCTCTCCGGCTGGGCCCTGGAGGAAATCGGCTTCCACCGACTGGAGCTCGACCATTCGACGCGCAACCAGGCCTCCTGCGGAGTCGCCGTGAAGTCCGGCTACCTCCTGGAAGGCACCAAGCGCAGTGCCGCCCTGCACGACGACGGCCGGCACGACATGCATCTGCACGCCCGCATCCGGGACCTGTGACCCGATGCCTGTCCGCCCCCTCTCCCCGGCAACGCGCTGTGCGGAACGTCGCGGGCGCGTTCCGCAGACGTTCCGCGAGGGCACCCGCTGACGCAGTCACGTCGCAGTCCGGCCTCACACTCCTCCGGTGTCAGGAGCATCCCCTCGGCCAAGCGGTGTGCGCGCGATCCATGAGTCGGCCGTCGCGGTCCACGCGACGGCTCGAACGGGGAAGACATGGTCGTGATCCGTCGGCGGTGCGCGGTTCCTCAGTTCTGGGTGGGGATGTCCAGGGCGGTGCCGTAGAGACGGGAGACCCGGAGCAGGATGGTCACGCGCCGGTCAGGCAGTGGCTGCCCACCGGGGGCCGCTCCGTCGGCCGGGTCCACTATCTCCGCCTCCCCCTCCGCGACGGCGAACGACCAGACGTCCGGGCCGCTGACGTGCAGCGAGGCGTGCGGGTCGCGGCGCAACTGGCGGACCTTGAGGCGATCGGCGGTCGACGAGATCCGCAGTACGCGCTCCTCGGCGTCCCAGTCGTAAAGGACGGTCGACAAGTGGGGGTGGCCGGTGCTCCGGACACTCGCGAGTACGCCGAAGCGCTCCTGCCGCAACAGCCCGGAGAGCTCCTCGTCGGTGAGCACCCGAGGGGCCGGGCCATCATTCCGCGTCGTGCCGGTGGTGGTCGTGCCGGTGGTGGTAGTGCCGACGGTGGTACTGGTGGTGGTTCCGGCGGCGGCGTGCTCGCTCATGGGTGCCAGCTTTCGGTAGTCGGGGAGGGAGGGCGCAGTCGGACGCGTCAAACATGCGGCTCCCCCTGCCGGTTGAAGCAACAATGAAGACCGTAGCAGATAGTTTCGTTGCAGACGATTACTGGGGCCGATCTGCGCGTGAGCGACCGCGTTCAGCGGGAAGGCGCAATGCACCACGTCATGCGCCCCCGGAGAGGTCGCGATGAACCTCGCACCCGGACGACCGGGCTCACCCGCCCACGGCGGCCGAGCCGTGCTGCTGGGGCGTGGCCCCAGCCAGATCGCCCGCGCCCGCCGTCTGGCCCGCCAGGCCCTGACCGCGGCGGGAATCACGGACCACGTATGCCTCGACAGCACGCTGCTGATCGTGTCCGAACTGGTCACGAACGCCCTCGTCCACACCCGGGGTCGCCCCCTGCTCGTGATCGAGACCGGCCAGGAGTCCGTCCGGATCCAGGTCCGCGACGACGACCCCCGCCTGCCCGCCCCGTACCACCCGGCACCGGGGAGCCCCCACGGCCGCGGGCTGGCCCTGGTCGCCGCACTCGCACACCACCACGGCACCCACCACCTGCCGCCCGGCCACGGGCACGGGCACGGGCACGGGCACGGCAAGGTCGTCTGGGCCAGCCTCCCCACGCGGCCGGATGGTCAGTGACGGCGTCGACGCTCGCACTCCCGGGCGGGTCACCCAGCCCCTGTCCACCTCTCCTCTGTGCCCGGGACGCACGAGGCAGACTTGGGCCATGGAGCACTCGGAGCAGCACATGTACGACGTGGTCGACGCGCTCGTCCGGGCCGGAAACCGTTTCCGCCCGGCGCAGCGCCGCTGGGGTACGGACCCCTTCTGGCCGACCAAAAGCGCCCAGGAGTGCTACCTGGAGGCGTCGATCGACTTCGCGGTGGCGAAAGCCGTACCAGGGCAGCCATCGGAGCTCGTCTTGGACGAGGGCAACGACCTGATCTTCTGCGCGCTGTGCTTCACGGCGATCACAGGCCCGGCCTACCGCGCCGAGACGGTGTGGGATCACACGCGGTGACCTCACCTTGATCGTGCCGGTGCTCCTGCGCTGCATCAGGGCGTCGTCAGATGCGCCCGCCGCCGGGGCGTCGTAAGAGGCCCCCCGCCGCCAGGGCGTTGTCAGGGGCCCGCCCGCCGCCGGGGCGTCGCGTCGGCGCCCGCGGGGTCGGCGCAGCACGAGGACTGGCTGATCTTGGTAGACGCCCGCTTCCACCCTCCGTGACCCCTCGCGCTGCCGCCGCGTCCGTGCAGAGCACTCGGTCGCGGCGTCGCACGGCGGCAGGGGCGCGCCGTCACCGGCGGGCACGCTCCTCGCATCGCTTAGCGGGCCCCGGGCGGATACTGCGGATACTCTGGGATTCATGATCGAGTCCGGACGGCCGTGGCTCCGTCGGAGCTACGGCTACGGGAGGCTTGTGCGGCTGTCGCCGGTGATTCTGACCGTCGTGATCGCCAGCCTGGCCTACGCCACTCCGCCGGAGATGGCCTTCAGCCGCCTCCTGCCCGCGGCTCCGGCTCTGGCAGCCTCCATGTGGCCGGTCCTCCCGACCGTCCTGCTCGGAACCGTCTGCCTCCTGCTGATGATCGGCCTCAGCCTCGTCTTCCCCGATCTGGGGACGTGGTGGACGTGCGCAGGGATCATCGCGGTCACCGTGGCCGCCGCATACGGAAGCCACGTCCGGCTTCAACGCGAGCGCACCCTCTTTCACGTACGGCTCGTCGCCGACGCGGCCCAGCAGGTGGTCCTGCGGCCCCTGCCGCACCGTTTCCGGAACGTCGAGATCGAATCGCTGTACCTCGCGGCCGCCGCGGAAGCCCGCATCGGCGGCGACTTCTACGAGGTGATCGACACGCCGTACGGGGTGCGGCTGCTCATCGGCGACGTGCGGGGCAAAGGCCTGCCGGCAGTGGGGGCGGCCGCGGCGATCGTCAACGCCTTCCGGGAGGCCGCGCACGGCGAGGCCTCCATGGCCGACATCGCCCGCAAGCTCGACGCCAGCTGCGCCCGGCACAACGCCGCCCATCCACCCGAGGCACCGATGGAGCGCTTCGCCACCGCGCTGCTCGTCGAGATCCCGCACCAGGGCAGCCACATCACCATCGTCAACTGCGGACACCCCCCACCGTTGGTCCGCAGCGAGAAGAACGTGCGCGCCCTCGAGCCGTCCACCCCCTCACCGTTGCTCAGCCTCGCCGAACTGATCGGTGACCACTACCGTGCGGACGACTACGACTTCGCTCCCGGCGACCTGCTCCTCCTCTACACGGACGGGATCGCCGAAACCCGCGCCCGGGACGGCGAGTTCTTCCCGTTGACCGCATGGATGCGCGACCAGCCCCCCACGCCTCCCCGCGATCTCCTCACGGCCCTGCACCACGACCTCCTCCGTTACAGCAGGGGCAGCATCGACGATGACATCGCCGCCTTGGCCGTCCGCCTGAACGCGCCATGAGTTGAGAGGCCGTCGGCACCCCTCGCCACGTCGCTCGTCCTCGGACGACGTCGGCCAACGCGTCCTGTTCCCGTCCGTCGCGGCGGCGCACCACGACCGCAGCAGGGCACGGCAGGACGTTCGAGGCCGCGAGGAAGGCGCCCAGGGAGAAGGCGGTGATCCACACCCTCGCTCCGTCGGCGGAGTGCGTGCTCACCCCGCCGCCGCCGGCAAGGCCTGTTCCGCCCAGATCGTCTTTCCTGTCGGCATGTAGCGCGTACCCCAGTGCTCGGTGAGCTGGGCGACCATGAACAGGCCACGCCCGCCCTCCTCGTCGCTGCCGGCGTGACGTGCGTGCGGTGAGGTGTGCTGCGAGTCGGAGACCTCGCAGATGAGGGAACGGTCCCGGATCAACCGCAGACCGATGGGGCCGGAGGCGTAACGGATGGCGTTGGTGACCAGTTCGCTGACCACCAGCTCCGTGGTGAAGGCCAGTTCGTCCAGTCCCCACCTCGTGAGCTGTTCCGTCGCCATCGAACGCGCGCGGGCGACGAGGGCAGGGTCCGGGAGCAGGTCCCAGGCCGCCACCTGACGTGCCCCCAGCGCGCGGGTGCGGACGACGAGGAGCGTGACGTCGTCGTCCTGCACCTGGGCCGACGACAGCTCCGCGACGATCCGGGCGCACAATCGGTCGGGCGACGATTCCCGCTGCTCGCCGAGGACGGCGGCCAACCGGTCCAGTCCCCCGTCGACGCCCTGCCCGTCGGCCTCCACGAGGCCGTCCGTGAACAGGACGACCAGGCTTCCCTCGGCGAGCTCCACTTCCGCGCTCTCGTACGGAAGCCGTCCCACCCCCAGAGGAGACCCGGGCGGCAGGCGGAGGAAGTCGACGAGGCCGTGCGGCTGCACGACGGCCGGCGCCAGGTGTCCCGCGCCCGCCCAGGTGCTCGTCCGGGACGCCGGATCGTAGATCCCGTAGACACACGTCGCCCCGATGGTGCCACTGCCCTCCGAGCCGTCACCGTTCTGGTCCGACGCGTCCTTGCCGACTTGATCGTTCAGTCGGGCCAGGAGTTCGTCGGGCGCGAGGTCCAGCTCGGCCAGCGTGCGCACCATCGCGCGCAGTCGCCCCATGGCCGCGGCGGCCTCCAGACCGTGCCCGACGACGTCCCCGACGACGAGTCCGACCCGCGCGCCGGACAGTGGAATCACGTCGAACCAGTCGCCGCCGGCACCGAGGTGGCTGTCGGCCGGCAGGTAGCGGCTCGCCGCCTCGACCGCGCTCAGCTCAGGAAGCGATCGTGGCAGCAGACTGCGCTGCAGCATGAACGCGGCGGTGCGTTCTCGGCGGTACCGCCGGGCGTTGTCGATGCAGACGGCGGTCCTCGACGCCAGCTCGTCGGCCACTGCGCGATCGCCGTCGTCGAACGGTTCCGAGTGGTCGCCCCGAGCGAAAGTGACGAGGCCCAAGGGCGTCTCCCGCACGATCAGTGGGACGTACAACCGTGTCGGCGCGACCGCGGCGTCCGTGGTCGGACGGCCGCTGGCCAGGCTCTCGGCCTGCGGCGATCCGTCGGCGTAGCCGACCCGCTCTCCCACCCTCGAAGATTCTCCGGCGGAATCGGAATCCGCCACGCGTACGAGGTCCCACGCCGTGACGGGCTTCGGTTCCTCTCCCTCGAGCACCTCCGCCGCCAGGTCGACGAGCACGGCGTCGGCGCAGTGCGGCACGGCGACCTCGGCGAGCTCCGCCGCCGTTCGGGACGGATCGAGCGTCGACCCGATCCGTGCGCCGGCCTCCGCGAGGAGCGCCAGGCGCTGCTGTGCGCGGTAGTGGTCGGTGACGTCGATGGACTGCTCGCACACGCCCACGGGCTCGCCGCGGCCGTCCACCAGTCGGAAGTAGGACGACGACCAGACGCGCTCGCGCCGCGGGTCGGCCGGGGCGCGCCCTCGGAAGTGCACGTCGATGACCGGTTCGCCGGTCTCCAGGATCTGTTGGACGAAGTCCTCCGGCGGCGCCAGATGCTGAGTGGTGAGGACATCACCGGGGAAGAGCTCGGTCATGGAGCGGCCCAGCAGTGACGTGAGGTCGCCGCCGAGCTCCCGGATACTGGAGGCGTTGGCCCACAGGAGGCGCGCTCCCGGGCCGTAGATGGTCAGTGTCACCGGCGACTGGGTGACGAGCCCCTGCAGCATCGCCTGTCGTGTCTCCCACCACCGAAGCCCCTCCAGCTCAGCCGCCATGAGAACGGCGGAGGGCGCCCCCATGGAGGGCGCCCCGGTCGAGGGCGTCCCGGTCGAGGGCGTCCCGGTCGAGGGCGTCCCGCCGGGGACGGGTGTCAGGGGGTGCAGGGTCACCGCCACGCGTACGGTGTCTCCCCTGCGGTGGCGCACGTCGACAACGGCACTGCGCGTCCCGCCGAGCCGCAGCCGCTGGTCCGCCCGCGGCGCTTTCGGTCCGTGGGAATCGGCGGGAGAGGTCACGATCAGGTCCGCCGCCTGCCGTCCCAGTACCTGCGAAGCCGGATATCCCAGAAGATCCTCGGCCTCGCGGCTCCACCCGACGAGGACGCCGTCCGCGGCGAGCAGGGCGAAGGCGGCCGGGGGCGGGCCGAGGTGCCCGCCTTCGTCCGTCTCGATGGGAGGGGTGAAAGGCAGCCCATCCATGGACCCATCATCCTGCCGAGCGGTCCTGACCGCAGTGTGCTCGCCCGGGTCCGGGCGGCTCCGCGCAGCTCAGGCGGGTGCGCCGTCTGCTGGGGCCGCCTCCGGTTCCCCCGTTCCCCTGCTACGTGTCGGTAGCGGAGGCGCGACCCGACGGGATCGGTCACGGCAATGCGACCCGGCGGGATCGGTCACGGCAATGCGACCCGGTGGGGTCGGTCACGGCGATACGGCCCGCCCGACCGGGTCGGTCACGGCAATGCGACCCGGTGGGGTCGGTCACGGCGATACGGCCCGCCCGACCGGGTCGGTCACCGCGGCGCGGGCCGACCGAGGCGGTCACCGCGGCGCGGCACGACCGGATCCGACACGGCCCGACCGGGTCGCTCACGGCGAGGCGGACCGGCAAGGTCGACCGCGGCGGGCCCGGCCCGGTCGGCCCGCCCGGCCTCAGTGGGGTGTGCCCGACGACTCGGAGGCGCGGGGCCGCTCCGGCACGGCGTGCAGGCGGACGGCGTCCGGGCCGTGGGGGCTGTGGCGGGCTGCCCAGGCCTCGAGGGCGGAGCGGCAGGCGTGGTCGAGGTGGTGGACCTGGGAGAGGTCCAGTTCGACCGGCCGGTCGTGGGGAAGCGCCTCCAGCGCGTCGAGTATTTTCGGCAGGCGCAGGAAGGTGACCGTACCGGAGAGGCGGACCCGGACCCGGCCGTCGTCGTCGGTGCGCTCGATGCGCAGGTGGGAGGCGTCCCAGGCGGCCTTGGCCACGGAGAGGACGAGGCCGATCAGCACGCCCTCGAACATGTTGACCGTCACGATCGACACCGCCGTCGCCACCAGGACGAGCGCCTCGCCGCGGTGGGTCCGCCACAGGGTCGCGACGGCCCGGAAGGGGATCAGCTTCCAGCCCGCGTGGACGAGGATGCCGGCGAGCGCCGCGAGGGGCACGTACCCCAGGGTGGCCGGCAGGAGGGCCGCGAAGAGCAGCAGCCAGACGCCGTGCAGCACCCGGGATGCCTTGGTGCGGGCGCCTGCCTGCACGTTGGCCGAGCTGCGGACGATCACTGCGGTCATGGGCAGGGCGCCGAGCAGGCCGCAGACGGTGTTGCCGACGCCTTGGGCGACGAGTTCCTTGTCGTACTGGGTGCGCGGGCCCGCGTGCAGCCGGTCGACGGCCGCCGCGCTGAACAGCGACTCGGCAGAGGCGATCAGCGCGAAGGCCAGGACGGTGCCGAGGAGCGCGAGGTCGGCGAGTGCGGCGAGCGAGTCCGCGCCGGGCAGGCGTACGGCGTCGAGGACGCCCGCCACCCGCACGGTGGCGACCGGCAGGTCGAGCAGCCAGGTCACCACGGCGGCCAGCAGGACCGCGACCAGCGCGCCGGGGACGGCCCGTGCGGCGCGGGGCAGCCGGCGCCAGGTCACGAGGACGAGGACGGTGCCGGCGGCGACGGCCAGGGAGACGAGGGCGGTCGTGCTGGACAGCGCCTTGACGAGGGCGGCGGGCAGCCCCGCGAGTTTGGCGAGGCCGGAGGCGGGGGCGGGGATGCCGGCGGCGGCGTAGAGCTGTCCCGCGATGATGACGAGGCCGATGCCGGCCAGCATGCCCTCGACGACGGACAGGGAGATGGCCCGGAACCAACGGCCCCACCTGAGTGCGCCCATGACGATCTGCAGGAGTCCGGCGAGGAGGACGACGATGCCGAGGGCGGGCAGACCGAAGGCCCGGACCGCCTCGAAGACGAGCACGGTCAGTCCGGCGGCCGGCCCGGAGACCTGGAGGCTGCTGCCGCGCATCAGGCCGGTGACCACACCGCCGACGATGCCGGTGATCAGACCGAGTTCGGCCGGTACGCCGGACGCGACGGCCACGCCGATGCACAGCGGGAGCGCGACGAGGAAGACGACGAGTGAGGCGGCGAAGTCCTGCCGGAGGTGGGAGAGGTGGGGGAGGTGGGAGGGGCGAGGGAGGCGGGAGAGCGGGCCGGGGACGCGGGAGGGGGAAGGCGGCATGCGGATCTCCCCCTTCACAGGGTTTCGAAGGAGTCGGTCTGCGGGCGGTACGCGCTGACGGCGCCGGTGTGCACCTCGTAGTACCAGCCGTGCAGGCGCAGCTCGCCCGCCGTCAGGCGCCGCTCGACGCAGGGGTAGGAGCGCAGCCGGAGCAGCTGGGCGAGGACGTGGCCGCGTACCGCGTCGGCGACGGCCGGATCGTCGGGGCGGCCGGGCGCTCCGTCGGGAGCCGCGTGGGCGAGCCAGTTCCGGACGGCGGGTACGGCGCTGAGGTCGTCACCGCGGACGAGGGCGCCGACGGCGCCGCAGTGCGAATGGCCGCAGACCACGACGTCACGTACGCCGAGGACTTCGACGGCGTACTCGATGGTGGCGGTCTCGCCGGCGGGGGCGGTGTCGGCGTACGGGGGCACGATGCTGCCCGCCGTACGCAGTTCGAAGAGTTCACCGGGGCGGGCGCCGGTGATGAGGGCGGGGACGACCCGGGAGTCGGAGCAGGTGATGAACAGGGCGGCCGGGGACTGGCCCTCGGCGAGCGGGGCGAACTCCTCAGGGCGCTGTCCGAAACGGCGGGCGTTGTCGATGAGGGGCTGCATGGGTGATTTTTCCTCCTGGCGCGCCGTGAGGGCGCGTCGGGCTGACAGACAGGACGGCTTCGCGTGGGTCCTGCCTGTCAGCAGCGAAACACCTGGGTTGCGGAGGGTTCGAGGGCGTGCGGTCGTGCGGCGTCGGGGCCGTACGGGTGGTGCCGTCTCGCGCGGGTTCCGCTGTCGGAGGCCGTCCGCGGCTCCAGTAGGGCCGGTACGGGCGGGAGTTCGGCGAGTCCCGCGTGGCACGGGGTGCTGCGACGCGGCGTGGTGCGGCGCTGCCCTTGGTGGCGGGCGGCGGCGCGGCTCGGGGCTGCGGCGAGTTCGCCGTCGTTCGAGGGGGCGGTCTCGTACGGGGTGGGGAGGGCGGCCAGGACGCGGGGCGGCGGGGCGGCTGCTCGTGGCCCCGCCGCCGAGGGGTTCCCACTGCCGCAGGTCACGGCGAGGAGGAGGGTGAGCACGAAGGTGAGAAGGAGGGTGCGCACGGGGGCGGCTCGGGGTGCCGCGGCGGCCTGCCCGGTGGACGTCATGAGCACTCCTCTCCCCCGTGTCACACCGTCACCGGAGTTCACCAAAGCAACTTCAAGTCGAGGTCAATGAACAGTAATACGCGCACGTGATGTCACCCGCGTAACACTTGACGGAGAGCCCGGTTTCCGACTGGAACCAGCCGCAAGTTGACGCGATCGACTACGGGATCGGCGCCGGGGCGCGTCCGGACCGGGGGCTCAACCGTCCGCTGCCGCCCGCGCACAGCGGCACGATGGGGCGCGCGACGGCGCACGCCCCGCCCGGCACGGATCGCCGCCCGGTGCGGACCCGGAATGAGCTGGGGAGGTCGTCCGTACCCGGCTCCCGAGCAGGGAGGCCGTCTGGTGTGCGACGGCTGGCCCCTGCGCTGCGCTCCCCTGCGCTGGCCTGCCCCGCCCCGCCCTGCGGTGCGCTGCGCTGCGCTGCGGCTGCGGCTGCGGCCGCGTTGCCGTCGGCCCATGGGGCCGTCCGGGTGACGGGGGCGTCGGCCCACGGGGCCGCCCGGGTGACACGCCGGTGACCGGTCGGCCGACCGACGAATCGCGCCGCCACGCGGAACGTGTTCGGCTTGTTCAGGTATGCCCGGAAAGGGAACGTCCTGGCGAGAGGGATGCGGATGGCCGAGGAGACGCACGCCGCCGGCGCGAGGAGCGGATCCGGTCCGCGGGTCGACGCCCACGAGACGCACGAGGTCGATCTGCGGCGCGTCGGGATCGATCCGGACTTCTGGTACCCCGTCGCCCGGTCCGCGGACCTGCGCCGGAACAAGGTCCGCCCCGCCGCCTTCGCGGGCCGGCGCATCGCGCTCTACCGCGGCGACAGCGGCACCGCGTACGCCCTCGAGGACCGCTGCGCCCACCGCCAGGTGCCGCTGAGCCTGGGGGTGGTGGACGGCGAGGCCCTCCGCTGCTGCTACCACGCGTGGGCCTACCGCGGGAACGGGCGCATCTCACAGATCCCCTATCTGCCCAAGGGGGCCGACCGGCCGCCCCGCGGGGTGCGCTCCTACCCCGTCCGCGAACGCTACGGGCTGATCTTCGTCTTCCCCGGCGACCTGGGAAGGGCGGACATCACCCCCCTGCCCGCGCTCCCCGAAGCGGACTCCCCCCGGCACCGGACGATGATGTTCTCCCGTACCGTGCGCTGCCACTACTCCTTCCTGCACGAGAACCTGCTCGACATGAACCACCAGTTCCTGCACAGGGGCGTTCTGGGCCGGATCCACCCCGAGCTCCTCGGGTACGACACGGGCCCGCGCTCCGTGGAGGCCAGGTACCTCTTCGTCCCCTCGGGCGGCAGGAAGGACCGAGGAGCGGGCCTGCTGTCCGCCGAAGGCATGGGCGGCGCCTCGACCCCCGACGTCGTCACCATCCGCACCGAGTACCCCTATCAGACCCTCCGGACCGTCCCCGAGTCGTCGAGCACGGCCGCGTTCTCCCTCTGGGCCGCCTACGTGCCGCAAGACGCCGAGCAGCGCGTCAGCCACGTCTTCGGGCTCCTCATGATCGCCAAACCCTCCGTTCCGGGCGCCCTCCACCTTGCCTGGCCGTTGATCCGACGCTTCACCGAGCGCGTCTTCGCCCAGGACAGGATGGCCGTCGAAGCCGAGCAACGGGCATGGGACGAGCAGGGCGCCGACTGGAACCAGGAAGTCTTCCCCCTCATCCTCGACGTGCGGAAGGTCCTGCGCGGCAATGGCGTCCCGCTCGGGCACGCGCCCGCCTCCGCGCCCTGTCGCAACGCGGGTCTGTGCGCGGACACACCCCCATGAGCGGACACCGCGGCCGAGCGCCGCGCTCCGCTGGAACCGCCGTGATCCGCCGGAACCGCCGTACTCCACTGGAACCGCCGTGCTCCGCCGGAACCGCCGTACTCCGCTGGAACCGCCGTGCTCCGCCGGAACCGATGTCTCCGAGATCGGCATCCTCGGTAGCGTGATCACCTGCTGCATGGAGGGTCCATGTGTCCGGCTGGTCCGTGCGAGGGCTTCCGGCGGAGAGTGACGAGGCTGCGATGAGTGAACTGACGAAGCCCGAGGTCCATGTCCCGGAGGGTGATCCCCCCACCGAACTGACGATCCGGGACCTCGTCGTCGGCGACGGCGCCGAGGCGAAGCCGGGCATGGTGGTGAGGGTCCACTATGTCGGGGTCACCTTCGAGTCCGGGAGGGAGTTCGACGCCTCCTGGGACCGGGGCCAGCCGTTCAAGTTCGCCCTCGGTGGGGGCAGGGTCATCAAGGGCTGGGACCGGGGGGTGAGGGGGATGAAGGTCGGCGGTCGGCGCGAGATCATCGTTCCCCCGCGTCTCGGCTACGGCAAGCAGTCGCCCTCGCCGTTGATCCCGGCGGGCTCGACCCTCGTCTTCGTGGTGGACCTGCTCTCGGTCTGAGGCCCGCCGAGTACCTGGCGTACGGTGCCACGCAGCCACTGGTGCGCCTCGTCGGCGGTGTGGCGCCGGCGCCAGGCCATACCGATGGTCAGCGCCGGCAGCTGCAAGGTTGTCCACTCTGCGTAGGTCAGCGACATCTGGGGCTGGGAGGCGGACGACCACGACGTTTACCGGCGGCTGATCGACGCGCCGCGCGAAATCCCCTTCCGGGATCACCGCGGTCGCGCAATGCGGCCACGGGGCGACAGGGACGCGCGGCCACGGGGCGCGGGCAACCGGGCGACAGGAACGCGCGGCGACGGGGCAACGGGGCAACGGGGCAACGGCCCACGAAGGCGGCACGGAAGCGGAACATCTGGTCGGCCGGTCCGGACTGTGGCCTGGTGGACCGAGCGGCCCGGGCCGCGGACCATACTGGTCAGGCCCCGATCACCCACTGGACGGTTCCATGGCCAAGAACAGCTCTTCATCGACCACTGCCCCCGACACCGTGTGGCTCGGGCGCGGGCGCCATCTCGGGCCCGAGGCCGAGCGCGACGTCCGGCGCAACCTGATCGCCCTCAAAGCGGCCGGGGTGATCGACGACTTCCTGGACCTCGACCCCGTCGAAGCAGCCCGCTCCACCGACCTCTTCCCCCGGGACGAGGCCGCCGACCCCGGCCCCTTGGCCCGCCGCGTCTTCGAAGCCCGTTGGCGCGTCAACGACGGCATCACCGTGCGCGCACAACTGACCACGTACGAAACCGAGTCCCGCCGCACCGAGACCGAGGGCGTCACCTGGGTGCTGGCCGCCGAGGCGGAACGGGCATGGCAGGCGGACTGGCCCTCCCCCGCCACCATGTTCTGGCCCGACAGCGACCACGTCGCCTGGGACCACGAGAAGGTGCCGGGCCTGCGTCTACGGACGGCGAACCACCTGCCCAAGGACGACGACGAGATGCGGCGTCTGCTACGGGACTGCACCCGGCACAGCTGGTACATCCATGTCGTGGTGCACGAGGCGATGACGCCGGACGCGCTGGGGCGGCGCCCGATCACGTCGTTCCTCCCTCTGAGCCTGCGGCACCGGGTGGTCGAGCACCGGGCCACACCGGACCAGGCGCTCATCGCCGATTTCGCGATGAAGCGTGAGGTGGGTGTGGGGCTGCCGCGCGGCGGCGCCGTCATCCTGCCCGCGACCCCGCAGGCCCCTGGCTACGACGCGGAGCGCTTCACGGTGCGCGATGTCTTCCTGGACGGCACGGAACCGGCCGAACTCATCGCAAAGATCGTGGAGTTCGCCTCACTGCCCCAGCCGCTGCCGGCGGACGCCGAGCAGGTCCTGACACGGCTGCGCCAAGGCTGGCACCTGCTGACCCCCGATGAGGAGCTGGTCCACGCACGGGCCATGGTCACCAGGTACGCCAAGGCGCTGGAGGCCATGACGGCATCCTGCGACCTGTACCGGGAGGCGGCCGAGTCGGCACACGCCGCGCTCGCCGAGGCGACCAGCGGCAACAGCGCGCCCGCAACGCCGACACCGGCGGTGCCCAAGCAGGACGCCTCACCGCTGAAAACCCTCACGAAGACCCTCGGCCTCTTCCGGAACCCGAACCGATAGGGCCGGCCGAGAGATCCAGCGGAGACGGCCGGACGATGCCCCGGCACGGCCCGGCCGTCTCCCGCACGCTCACTGCGCGGCCCGGACACGTCACGGGTGCGCTCTGAACCGGTGTTCTCGTGCGGCGCACGCGAGGACAGGCCGCAGGCGACGAGCTCGGGTGATCGACGTGTCAGTGCCACGTGCTTGGATACGGCCATCGATCCTGCTGAGGGGAAGACGTGACACGTACGACGCCACCGCGACCACTGAACGTGGCTGCGGAGATTCCGGTTCTGGCGGGCCTGGCCAGGACCGCCACCCGCCTGCACCCCCGTGCGGGCACGCCCACGGTTCACGACAGCTCGGTGGGCGGGCCGCTGTTGTGGCCGGCGGAGGAGCCGTGGCCGGAGTACACGCCCGCATACCGGCCTTGCGGGCCGCTGACCACTCTCGCTGACATACGTACGGAGCGGCGCGTCCTCACGCACGCATGGGCACGGCCCCGCGCGCCCCGCGAGAACCTGCTCACCGAACAGGAGCAGCAGGTCATCAACCGGATCAACACCGGGCACGCACCGGAGTCGATGCCCGAAGGACCACTCCCCCTGATTCCGGTCGCCCAGTTCTACGCCCGGGACGTTCCCGGGCTCCCGTTCCCCGACGGGACGGACCTGCTTCAGGTCCTGTGGGCACCGTCGGAGGAGATCGAAGGATGCTCCGAAGCCGTGCAACTTCGATGGCGTCTGTCCTCGGACGTGCAAGAGATCCTGGTGGAGCCGCCCGAGCCGGCGTACGTCGAGCAGAGCGAACACGTGCCGGCGCCATGTGTGCTGCACCCGGAGGAAGTCCGTGAGTTTCCCCCGTTCCATGCCCTCGACGAGGAGCAGCAGAGCCAGTTGCTCGAAGGGGAGGAAGCGCTCTCGGTGGACTACCGGTCGGATCTGTCCGTCGCGCCCGGCTGGAAGCTCGGTGGCTGGCCGGCTCCCTTCACGTTCCGTGACCCGGCAGACTCCGACGAGCTGCACTGCGCCGAATGCGGTGGGCCCGTCGAGGCGCTGCTCACCGTCGACAGCAGCGAGTGGGACGGCGCGAGTGGCAGCTGGCGTCCCGTCGAGGACGCCGACGACGCGGGCCACAACCTGTACAGGAACGCGCACGGCCCTACGCTCGTGACCATCGGTCGCGGCTACACCCTTCAGATGTACAACTGCGTCACCACCCCGTCCCACCTGCCACGGACGATCATGCAGTAGCACGGACACGAGCGTCCGACGGCCCGCGCGGGCGTGGGGTCAGGCCTGTCGCGGGGGCGAGGACGCGGCGGCCCGGCGAGCCCGCCAGGGTTCTTGGTGTCTTTGGGGCCCGGTCGGTTGGCCGCGTCCTCGCGCCGGGTGATGCCGTGGTGAACGGCATCGACGCGGTGGACTGGGAATCGATCCGGTGCGCATCGTCCCCTGGATCGACCGCCCACCACAGCCGGCCGGAGACCTCGCCAGATCGGTGCCCGGCGGGGCAGGCGGGCCGGCGGGGGCAGATCGACCAACGTGGCGCCCTACCGTGGGCGATGCGAAAATGGCGGTATCCCGTCAACGCGGAAGCCTCGCCCTACGCAGGCACGATGGGTGGGCGCCGCACAGCGGTAGACACAGGCGCCGTCCCAGCACATCACCAACGCGGGCCCCCCTTGTCCCGCGAGCAGGTGAGGTCCTCATGTTCCACCTGTGGGAGCGCGCCGGGCAGGCGCGGAAACGGACACGTGGGCGCGCCGCACGCCGTTCCCCCGTTGAGGTGGGGGCGATCGCGGCTGCCGTCCTGGCAAGCTCATTGATCGTGGGCGGGACAGCCGCCGCCGAGGTGCCGACCAAGGTGCCGCAGGCCCCAACCAATGCCGGGAAGGGTACACGTGGCGCCGAACCACTGACTGGGACCTCGTCTGCATCCCCCTCGCGGAGAAGTATTTGGGCTACGTCGACGAAATCAATGCCAGAGAACGCACGAATGGCACCACAGGTGCATGCCTGAACGGCTTCGTTCGCCGCAACGCCGTTCCCGGCGACAACCTCTGTGTTTCGCAGGCATCGTGGCGTCGGGCGCGGGAGCAGAACAAGCTCGTGGCCTACGGGTGGGCAGGAACTGCCAGCCGCGACCCCGACACCCGGATAGTCCTGCACCCCTTCAACTGGAGCAGCGACGTGTACACGATCACGAGTGGGTACACCGACCCCAGGCATCCGCTCGTCGTGGACGTGTACGCAGCGAGCACCGCCGACGAGATAAAGCTGGGTGTGTGGGGAAAGCACCTCGGGGACAACCAGAAGTTCTGGTTCAGAGCGGCCCGCACCACCGATGGCAGTGTCTATCGGAACCGGTTCGAGATCGTCGCGAAGCACAGCGGCAAGTGTCTGGACGTGACCTGGGCTGCCACACAGAACGGCACGAGGGTCCAACAATACCGTTGCACCGGAAACATCAACCAGAAGTGGTACCTGTGGCGCCGCGGCGACAACCAGTGGGAGATCCGCTCCCTCCAGAGCAACAAGTGCCTCGACGTCCACAACCCGTCCCTCGGCGCCCCACAGCTGGGGGCTTGGCTGCAGATCTGGTCATGCCACGGCTTCGCGAACCAGGCCTGGATCCTGCGTTCCGCCGGGTACTAGGCCGTGTATCGAAAGTGGCGGGTAGCGGCCTGTGGGGCATGTTCGAGATTCCTGTAGCTGCTTGTAGCGCGGACCTGCGATGGTGTCCGTCATGGGTTCCGAGCCGCGCACTGATCTTGCTCGTCACTATGACTCAGGGGGCTGGTTGGCTCGGTTCGCGGGTCGGATGCTTGTGGTCTGTCCGCGATGCGGGGGCCGTGCTCTCGTGATCCCCCGACCTGGCTTTTCCGAGCCCAGATACTTCAGCGAGCTCCTGTTCCAGCCGCGTCGTCTGGCTTGTGGAGGGTGCGGTGCCGTCGCCGACTGGAAACCTGAGACGCAGGGGGCTGGTCTGGTCGGCGCGGTGCTGGGCGGTAGCGAGGATCCGTTCTTCCAGCGGCCTCTGTGGCTGCAGACCCGTTGCGCCGGTCACATCTTGTGGGCCTACAACGAGGAGCACGTTGACGAACTGTCCGCCTACGTCGGGGCGCGATTGCGGGAGCGTGGCGGCGCGCGGCCGACGATGTCGATGTTCGCTCGGCTGCCGGCTTGGATGAAGGTGTCGGACAATCGCGGGGAAGTGCTGGCCGGCCTGGAGACGCTGCGGGCGCTGGCCGAACGGATGGCGCCTGCCGACCGCTCCGATGCCGCACACGGGCGCGGTGACCGTCCGCGCGTGCGCAGGAGTATGAATTTCCAGGGCGGCTCTTATGAGTCTTGAAGGCCCTGGTCACAGCCATTCGTTGATGGCTGCGACGAGGACGCTTACCTCGTAGCGGACCGCGAGCTTGTCATATCGCGTGGCGACCGCTCGGTGTCTCTTGAGGCGGTTGATCCGCACTCGACCGCGTGGCGCTCGCGGTAGTCGGCCGGGTCGAAGTACGGAGGCCGGCCGCCGCGGGAGCCGAGCTTCTGGCGGTTGCGGGCCTGGTCGGCCTTGTCCGGGATGGTGCAGCGGATTCCGCGTCGGCGCAGATCGGCACGGTTCCTGCGGGAGGCGTACGCCTTGTCCGCGCGGACACGGTTGGGGCGGACGCGTGGCCGACCCGGCCCGAGGCGGGGCACGCGGACCTTCTCCAGCACAGGTTCGAATTGCGGCGAGTCCCCGCGCTGCCCGGCTGTGATCACGATCGACATGGGCTTTTGGCGCTGCTCGACGGCCAAGTGGAGCTTGGTGGTGAACCCACCGCGCGAACGTCCCAGCCCGTGATCACCCGGCTCGGTGAACACGCCGCCCGGTGGTTCTTTCTGCAGGTCGCCCTGCTTGCGGCCCCCGGCCGCGTGTTGGTGGGCGCGGCACACCGTGGAGTCGACGCTCAGGTCCCACACGATCGCGCCTTTCGCGTCGGCCAGGGATTGCAGGCGGGTAAGGATCCGGTGCCAGGTGCCGTTGCGTTGCCACCGGCGGAACAGGTCGTAGACCCGGCCCCATGGCCCGTACTCGACGGGCACATCCCGCCATGGGACACCGGTCCGGACCCGGAACCGTATGCCGTCGATCAACTGCCGCCGGGACCAGATGGGCGGCCGCCCGGCTTCCTCCCCTTCGGCAACAACGGCGCCAGCACTGCCCACTGCTCGTCCGTGAGATCTCCCCGACCCATGAACCGTGATCATTCACAGTCCAAGATCCACTTTCGATACACGGCGGCCTAGGTCTAGTGATCACGAGCGTGGTTGACACGGGTGTGGACGCGTGCGGCCGAGCCGGAAAGCAGCGTGCAAAAGGAGCCGCTGGGCGACCTGGGCACCGAGCCCCGTGATCACGGCGCGACGGGTGTACGGCAAGACGTCACTCATGGCCGGAGCGGCGGTTGAGGACCTCGCTCCATACGTCGCCGCCATCAGCCCAGATCCAGAGCCAACGTCGCAGTGATGACGACGCATGTGGCAGGCCGTCATGCGGCTCTTCGCCCCATGTGGGGTCCCAACCGTCAGCGTCGTAGAGGAGCACCGGGTTGTCGGCCTTGGTCAACGAGAGGTGCCACTTCATCGTGCAGCCGCCGTACGCGAGGTGGAGCCACGACGCCGGCACACCCTGTGTCCGGTTCCGTCCGCTGCGTCGAAGCGCCGGCCCGGGTCCCACGCGCGAGCCCGCAGCCTCTCGATCAGCAGGCTGTCGTCCCTGTCCCCGGTCTTGGGCTCAGGGAGGGGCTCGCGGCAACGTGTGGCGGGCGTGCCGTGTGGGGGGTGGGTCATGCGCCAGGAGTTTACTGCTGGGGAGCGACTGCGTGCCGGAGCCGTCGGAAGCAGATGATGCTGCAGGCGAGTTCGAGCAGACCTTGATGCGGTGGGGGCTGCTCGTATCGGACGCGACGTCGTTCGGACTGGTGGAGCCAAGCGAAGGCAGGGGTCGAAGATCCCCTTGATGTCGCTACCGCGGGCTGCCGGCCTGACGGGCAGCGCCCTCAGGTGGGACGATCCACAGCGTGATCGGATGGATGCACCACACCCCGCGCTGGGCGGTCCTATCGGTCTGCGTCATCGCAGCCGTCCTGCTCTTCGTCGGCGCTTCCGCGCACGTCACCGACCTCCTCAGCCACGGTCTGCACCCCTACGGCTGGGCACCGGGCTGGCTCAACCTCTACTGGTCGTCGCTGGCGCTGTTCGACACGCTCGCCGCCGTGTTCCTGATCAGGGGTAAACGCCGAGGAACCGACCTCGCCTGCGCCGTCACGGCCACCGACCTCGCCGCCAACTGGTACGCGGTCTACGGCATCCAGCACAGCAGCCTCGCCGCTCAGCCCGGCCTTCAACGACTGACCGTCTTCGCCGCACTCGTCCTGGGAACGGCACCGTTCATCCGGCGGCACCTCACCAATTGAGATGACGTCTGAAGAAGGCCGGAACGGCTGGTAGCGGCTCGGCCATCGGACGATTGATCGCACTTCTGGCAAACCCACGGCGACAGCATGACGCCCCGGACGTACGGAGTCCGGGGCGAGCGGCGAAGTGCAGGCACCGACCCGTCCTGCCCCTACCGGACGACGACGTTGTGTGCCGGAATGATCGAGGGCTGCAGATCAGCATGACCGAGGTCGGCGAGGATCGGACCGAAGGTCATTGCATGGGTCTCCAAGGCCTCCACGCTCTCCCAGACCTCGGTCACGCGAAACCCACCGTCAACCGGCCCCGCCGCGTGAGAGATGAGGCCGGTGTTCGGCAGATCCGAGAATCGCGTGAAGCCCTGACCATCAGTCACTCGCTCGATGACCGTGTCATAAAGCTCCTGCCCGGCGCCAGGAAGGTCGAAGGTAACGATGATCGCCATGTGAAGGCCCCCTGCCTAGGTCGGCCGCGCCACTGCGGCCACACTCGCGATTCTAGCCCTAAGTAATCACGCGAGTTCACAGAGCGACGAACGGCTCACTCGGCGCTTGCCGTCAGGGCAGGCGCTTCGAGCGCCGCTGCTGTGGCCACCATCGCGAACAGGATCACGTACAGCCGAGGCCGGCCAACCGGCACCCAGCCCAGCCGGCGTGACATGCACCGAGACCGCCGTTGAGCAGGCCTTGATCGTCACCCTCGCCAAGGGCATCTCGGACCGACGGCAGATTCTCGGTGCTCGACTGGGCCCGACCGCGCGTCGCGGGAGCGCAGCTCCCGGACGCCGCGCCCGAAGTCCGACGACGGTCGGGCCCGGTGCCACTCCCCCTGGTCGCTAGCCGGCAGCCAGCACTTCCCCGGCCGTGATCTGAGGGCGGTTGGGGAGCAGCGACGCGAGATTGTCCCGTACGAATCCCGCCGCCCTCTCGACCGACTCCTCGGCCCCTGCCTGGTCCTCGAAGACGCTGGTGGAGACCATCACTCCATCACCGGCGTCAATCCAGTAGTAGGCCACGAAGCCGGGGACCTGGCGGAGGAGAGGAACGAAACCCTCGTCCACCCGGCGCCCCGCCTCGGCAGAGTCGGTCACCCCTTCGTATCGCCGGATAACTGCGTACACAGCTGTTCTCCTCAATGGATCCCAAGGTCGGCTTGCGCGAAACGACCTACCCCCACCACGCGCCTCTCCCTCGGTCGCCATCCGGAAGTGACCCAGATAGACGCAACGCGAGAGGGGGCAGGCGCCATCGGCTGGGGCTTGCTGGGTGTGTGGAGGCTCTCTTCAGCGACTGCCGCCGAAGGGCGCGAGGGGCATGGCCCACTTCGTCGAGAACGTGGGCGGCAACCGCGGCAGCCAGCGGACTGACTGACCGTTCAAGCAAGGCGGAGGCTCGGCAGGTCGTATGGGAGCGTTGAGCGGCTGATCCCGCGACAGTTGTGGGCGACTGCTGCCCAGCCCTGACGTCCGTTCGAGCCCCATCATCGGACCCCGCTCGCTACTGAACTTGATTGGGTGATGTCGGACCGTTCGCCTGATGGTGGTCGGTCCGTTCCGGTAGCCCTGAAGTGTGAGATACGCGCAGGGCGGCGGGTTGACCGACATCGGAAGGGCCGCGAGGGAGCGGGTCCGGCTGCAGGCCGTGACACGCTTGTCCACCGCTGGTCGGCCACGCCAGTGGTCCAGGTCCGCGGCCGGGGCTCGGGCCGGGTGTCCATAGCCGGGCTGACCTGCTACAAGCCGGGGAAGCGGTCCCGGACGCTCCACTCGGTCCGCGAGTACCGGGGCCGCAAGGGCGAGCCAAAGGGCGTCGGCTGGCGCGACCTGTGCGACCTGCTGGTCAGAGCGCACATCCAGCTCGGCGGCCCGATCGTGCTGGTCTGGGACAACCTGCGCATGCACCTGGTCGAGGCGATGCGCCGATTCATCGCCGACCACGCGGACACTCGCACCGGACTTGAACCCGCAAGAGGGCATCTGGTCACTGGTCAAACGCGACATCGGCACCCTCGCCGCAGCCGACCTCGGCCAGATCACTCGCGCCGTCAAGCGCAGGCTCAAGCAGATCCAGTAGCGTCCGGACCTGGTCGACGGCTGCCTGACCAGCACCGGCCTGATCACGGACGACTGGCCGGCATCACGCATTCAAGCTCAGGCAATAGCTTCGAGTGTTTCTAGACAGTGACTAAAATTCGCCCTTGAATGACAGGGTGGCGGTCAGTAAATTCAGCTGCCCGCCGGACTGTTGTCCGGCGCCGTAGGTCGATATGCAGGGAGACAGGGATGCGCAGCAGGTTTCGAACCTGCCGCTGACTCGTGAAACGCGGGCCAGCGGGGTTCTTCATTAGCTTGGTTGCCCTGACAGGGCACCGTCCGAGGGAGACGTATGCCCTCAGTCGGACACCAGGTGACCCCGCTCGCGTATCCGAGGAGTACACCTTGCTGGACCGTTTGATCGACCTCCTGTCTCAGACCCGGACCCTCCGCGCCCTGCTGGACTTCTGCACCATCGTGGTCCGTCTGCTGCCCGCGTTGGTCGTGATCGTGGCGCTCATCCCCTCGTTCGTCGTCTTCGCGTTCATCTCCGCCGGGGCACGCAGGTCGGTTCTCGACATCGTGGACCGCCTCACGAACTGGACCCTCGCCCGCTCCTGAACTCGATTGAGTGATGTCGGTGCCGTTCGCCTGACAGCTGGCCGGCGGCACCGACCTGGCCCTGTGAGCGTCGGGTCGACGGACCCGAAATCGGTCGAAGCCCGAAGCTGCTGGTCAGCTACGGTGGCGGCATGCCTGAAAGTCTGCCCGAGGATGTAGCCGACGTGCTTGGCCTCGTCCTGAACCCGGACGAGCCGATTCACGTCGCCCTCCGACGGCAGGTGCCCCAACTCAGGGTGCAATCCCGCTGCAAGTGTGGGTGCGGCACTGCCTACTTCGACCTTGACGCCGACGCGTTGGAGCCCGCGCCAACGGGCCCCGGCACCGTCGTGGCTGCCGACGTGCAGCTGTTCACCGAAACCGGCGAGTGCCCTGGTGAGGTCTTGGTCTTCGCGCAAGGCGGCTACCTCTCATGGCCGGAGGTCTGTTCTTGGAGCGATGACGTCGAGGTGAACCTCTCCGGCGGCGCGACGCTGGCTACAGCCGTCGTCCTGAACCCGAGCCGGTAACAGCCGACGTCTCGGACCCTGACGCCGCCACCACGAGTCGACCGACATCACGAGTTCAAGTTCAGTAGCGCACGGGTGGACGAGACCGCGGGACCCTTATTGCCTGCGTTCAGCCGTTGGCTGAGATCATGGGCCCCATGCTGTCGCTGATGATGAACGACGCCGCAGCCGAGACACTCGGATTCCCCGCCGGCAGGCCCACCCTCGCTCCTCCGGACGGCCTTGCCCCTCGGCTGCGCGTCAGGCTGTCGGAGGGGATCACTCGCCGAGGAGAGGTACTCAGCTGGACGAGGTCCACGGGCTACGCCAACAGCGCTCCCTCGGTCGCCCGAGACCTCACCGATTGGGAGTGCGCTGACAGCTCTTTCCACCTGGAGGACTACGTCCCCGTCGACGCTCGAACCGTCGACGACGTCCCGCAGATTTCAGAGCACGATCAGCGAATCCTGCTCCTTCACGGGATCGCCTTCGCCATGGAGTTCCGTCAGCTCGTCAACGGGCTGGACGCCCCGGAACCGGTGCGCTGCATCATCGGCGCCAACGAAAGCAGCGCGACGTTCAGGTTCCACCAGATCCGCAGAGGCGAGTCGTGGCACGACACAGATCTCGACCGCTACCAGACGGAGAAGATCGTCGTGATCGACCTCAAGCCGGCTGACAACTGATTCACCTGGCATCGCCACGCCACAGCACGGGCCAGAGTCGGACGACACGTGGGCCACCTCCTCGGGCCTAACTGATCGTCTCGGAAAAAGTTCTGACGGCGAGCGGGGTTCCATGCCGGTCGACAGTCGGACGGTGCTTGGAGCCGGCGCGGGCACGGTCGACATCCAGCGCCCCGGACTCGACGCTCTGACCCGGCATGTCCGGTCCTTCGCAACCATGCTCACCGCCGGCCAGGGCGAGCAGCTCCCGCAGTGTCTGGATGCCGTCCGGCAGGAGGACGACGAGGAATGGCCAAGACTTGTGGGGAGGAGTGGTTGGCTGCTGGCAGGCATTGGGGCTTGAGTCTCCAGTAGGGGGAGACGCAAAGGTGGGGGCATGGACGGCGACACGCTCTACTCGATCGGCGAGCTCGCTCGGCGGACCGGTCTCACGGTCAAGACCATTCGGTTCTACTCCGATCGCGGAATCGTGGCGCCGACGGACCGCAGCCCGGCCGGCTACCGCCTCTACAACATCGACGCCGTCGCACGCCTGGACCTCGTGCGGACCCTGCGCGAGCTGGGACTGGACCTTCCCACGATCCGCAAGGTCGTGGACCGCGAGCTCTCGCTTCCCGAGGTCGCCGCGGCGCACGCCGAAGCACTGGCAGTGCAGATCCGCGTCCTGCGTTTGCGGCGTGCGGTGCTGACGGCGGTGGCCGAGCGCGGGTCCACACCTGAGGAGACGGAACTCATGCACCGGTTGGCCCAGCTCTCCGAGGACGAACGCCGACGTCTGATCGGCGATTTCCTCGACGTCGTTTTCGGCGGTCTCGACGCCGCCCCCGCATTCGCGGGGGCCATGCGCTCGATGACCCCCGAGTTGCCCGCCAACCCGGAGGCGGAACAGGTCCAGGCATGGGTGGAGTTGGCCGAAATGACCCTGGACCCGGATTTCCGCGCCGTCGTGCGGCGGATGGCCGAGGACCAGGCA
Organism: Streptomyces sp. NPDC051921; assembly: GCF_040680975.1. Classification (NCBI taxonomy): domain Bacteria; kingdom Bacillati; phylum Actinomycetota; class Actinomycetes; order Kitasatosporales; family Streptomycetaceae; genus Streptomyces; species Streptomyces sp. NPDC051921. Next base: position 126,903 of record NZ_JBFAXU010000014.1, on the reverse strand, counting down.
GCCGAGCAGGCCGGCAGCGACACGATGGTCCCGCGCCGCGACATCGCCGCAGTCGTCCGTGACCAGGCCGGCCCGGCCCTGACCGCCGGCATCGACCCGGCCTCGCCCCAGGCCGATCCGATCGTCGCGGCGTTCACGGCGCACTACGCGCACCTCCTCGGCCGCCCCGACGACGTCGAGCTTCGCCGCCGGCTGGCGACTCGGCTGGAGAGCGTGAACGACCCCCGCAGGGAGCGATACCTCCAGCTGCTCGCAGTGGTCAACGGCTGGCCGGCCCCGGAGAGTCTGGCGCCGGTGTTCGACTGGTCCGTCCAGGCTCTGCGCGTCCGGACACGGCAATGACGGGGTGGTCGCAAGGCGGCATGGGCCGGACGCGGCTGGCGTCGGATGGAAACGCCGCCGCATATGCTCAGTTGGTGAATACCCCCGTCGTACTTGAGGTGGCCGCGACGCCGGCCTCTCCCGCTCTCGTTCTTCGCCCCTGGCGCATGGAGGACGTTCCCGCGTTGGTCGAGGTGAGCCGGGATCCCGCATTGCGCCAGTGGGCGAGCACTGTCGTGGACAACGATGCTGACGGGGCGCGGTGGGTGCAGGCCCAGCAGCGGGGCTGGGCAGCGTGGGGCCGTTTCGGCTTCGCCGTCCTTGAGGCACAACCCGGTTCGGTTCGCAAACAGTTGGTGGGCAACGTGGTCCTCAAGGAAGTCATCTCCGGCAAACCGGCGGCCGAGGTGGGCTACTGGACCGCGGCGCACGCTCGCGGGCGGGGAGTGGCCCCCCGCGCTCTGGAAGCACTCACCCGCTGGGCCTTCGACACCTTCGAGGCCGACGGGCTGGAGCGTCTCGAACTCCTGCACCAGGTGGACAACCTGGCGTCGTGCCGGGTTGCGCAGAAGAGCCGGTACGACTTCGACAGCGTCCTGCCCGCGGCGCCGCCCTCCTTCCCCCGCGATGGCCACCTGCACGTACGGCGCACGAGGGCCTGAGATCCTCCCGGCTTCCGCGGATCGGCTGAGGCCGCTCACGCCGTGAGGGTCTCGGGCGTGCGCCGAGTTGGCCGCGTTCGAAGCGGGCCCCGGCACGGACCAGAGCGACGAGGTGGTCCTGCGACAGCGGGTCCTGCTGGCGCGACGGAGCCGTGCTGCCTTCCACCGTTGGAACGGCTATACCGGCTCCTCGAACAAGTCGATCCCGGCGGGCTTGCGATCAAGAAGCGGCCCGAGACGCTCCTCCATGACAGCGAACCACCCGTCGAGGTCCGCGTCGGTGTCGTAGAAGAACCAGGAGTGGAAACTTCCCCAAGCGTCCAGGTCCAGTGCCGGCTTGTAGCGGAGTTCGCAGCGAACTTGCACGTAGCGGTCGTGCTCGCCGTCGTCACTGACGTTGAGCTGCCTCGTGAGGTCCACGGTGAACATCGGCCGCCCGCTGATAAGGTGCGTGCCGTACTGAAAGAGCAGGCCGTCGGAGTCGGCTTGGGGCGCTGCGTGGAAGCGCATGCGCCCGAAACGCACGAAAGCGAGCCATGCACTCCGGGTCGTCCCTTCGGCCGTCGTCGACTGCTCGGCAGCCAGCTCGGCACGCAGACGGTGGAGAGCGTCCTTCGGCTGCGACCTGTCGGGCATGCCGACTCCCCTCGTTTTGTGGATCAGCACCACCTGGCGTGGTCGGATCGAATCGAGCCCTGGTCGCCGAAGGGTATGCCTCGGTGACTCGCAACGCTCGGTCACTCCCGCACGGAAGCTGTGTCAGAAACCGCGACCCCGTTCCGGTCCGACTTCTGTGGAGCTCCCACGCTCTGTGACGTGCCGGGCCAGGACGGCCCTTCGTGACTCGCGTGCAGATCCGTTTGGGATCATGCCCGCATGGACTTCGACCTCGCCCCGCCGGCCGGCGTCGGCCCGTTGCGGATCGGTATGACCCGGCACGCGGCCGACACGATGCTGGACTCGCTCCGCGATCCCTCTGCGATCTCGGAGTCTGATCGGCCGGGGCAGCACGTCTTCCGTCCCAGCGGGCTGATGATCAGCATCCACTGCATGCGCGACTCGCTGCTCGCCATCGAGCTGGGACGACCGTCCTCCCGGGCGGACCGAGTGTTGTTCCGAGGTGTGGACGTGTTCGCTCTTCCGGCGCGCGAGGTGGTCCGGCGCATCGGTGAGTTCACCGCGGTCCAGGAAGATCCTGACGACGGTGCGTCATTCATCGCCCCGGACCTGCTGCTGAGCTTCTGGCGTCCGTTCGCGGCCGACGACGAGCCGGAGGAAGAGCAGGGGCACTACTTCACCTCGGTCCTGCTGGCACGGCCTGGCTACTACGACACACCTGCTCAGGCTGCCGAGCGACTCCAGCAGAGCTCGTGAAGGTCCCCTCCTGCGGCTCCGACAGTGGCTCTCGGACAGCGGCAGAAGACTGCTGGCCCTTGATGATCCGGGCCGAAACCCGAGGCGCCACGGGCGGACGCCTACGCGAGTGAGGGGCACGACCGAGAAAGTCGGCCACGATCCCCACGAGACGACTCCTCAGCCGTGTCCCTTCGCCGGAAAGAGGGCATCGAGCCGTGGGGTGCACGTCCCGTCGGGGAGCCGAGATATCCCACTTCTCGCCGAGGCCTTCCCGCCCCCGTCTCCCGTTCCACGCGCTGCCCACGCCTCCTGGACGGCGTGGAGGGCGTCGTAGAACGCGTCCCCGCAGTCGTCCTCCTGGCCGGTCAGCTCATCGAAGGCCTCCTGCGCGACGTAGTCGAGCTCCTCTCTTTCCGGCCACTCGTGGTCACACCATTCCCGTGGGTGCCGGCCGGCGACGGCCCGCACCTCGGATATGTCGGCGAGCGCGTCCGGATCGGCGAGCACGGCCTCGTACGTCCCTCTTCCCTGCGCCACCAGCCAGAGGGCGAAGTAGTCGAAGCCGTCGTCGGAGCACATGCCGCTTTCGATCCGGTTCACCGCCCGCCACAGGACATCCGTGGCCACGGCGGCGCATGCGACCTCCAGGTGTGCCTGGAACTCCACGACCTCCGCGATCGGCCGGCGCTGCAACTCCCCGCGCAACCACTCCAACTGCGCGGAGTGGTCACCTGGGTGACGGCTCAACCCGTCCATGAGTGTCCAGAAGGTCTCCTGATCCATGTGGTGCAGGATCCCAGCCACCACTGACATTCCCGAGGGTCCCTGCGGAAGACGTCATGGCGGGTCCGCCTTCCCCCGATTCTCCAAGGGCAGGTGCCGGGACCGGCCGTGGACCACGGGGTGGTGCCACTTGGTCGCGTAGCGCTCGCCGGCGGCCCAGTCAGGGGCCGACCGGGGTGCCGCGCAGCCGAAGCACAGCGCCTTGATCCGGGTCCCGGTCCCCGGCGTCACCCGTGCAGTGGTGCGAGCACTGCCATGGCGTCGTACCGGTGCTGCAGTGTCCGGAGGCGGGCCAGGTTGCTGCCGTAGGCCGCCTGCGTCTCGGTCGCGGTCTCGGGGAGGCCGGGTCGCAGTTCGACGTTGTAGACGCCGACGGTATGGGCGGCCACCGCCTGCGCGGTCTCGCGGGCCCACGTCCTGCAGGTCTCGTCGGCGGCGGCGTCGTCCCAGATCGCGTTCACCGGGATGCTCCATTCGCTGGTCCTGCCCCAGAACGCGGTGGCGGTGTCGTCGACGTCGGCCAGAGCCCCGCCGGTGTGCTGGAAATCGATGCGGCAGGCCTTCGTGGGGGCGGTGCGGATCCGTTCCGCGAGGGTTTCGGCCACGACGGCGTCGAGAGTGGGACCGGTGAAGGCCGCCTTGCCGAAGAACGAACCACGCGGGCCTTCGCCCGGCCGGGGCAGCTCGACCGGGTCGGGCTCGACGCCGTCGGCACCGGGGATCGCGAACTCGGGCAGCCCGGCCGGATACGGGCCTGACGTCTCCGAGCGGTGGAGCGGCGGCGAGGCCGAGCCGGCGGCGACGCGGGAGGTCGCTGACCTGGCCAGCCGGATCGCGCTTTCGTGCCGGCTCGAGCAGGCGGTGTAGAGGAACAGGACCGGCTCGTCCGGCGAGAGGGCGGTGTAGCCGAGGACCGCACTCATCGTGATGCCCCGGGGCAGCTCGGGAGCGACCCGGAAGTAGGTGGCGAGCGCATCGAGGCCCACCACCGCCCGGTCGACCCGTACCGAGCCGATCTCGTGGGTCCGGAACACCGCCGAGGTGACGACCCCGACGGACGGCGCCGCCCCCCGCACCGCCCACCACAGGTCACCCTCCTCGCCCGAGCTCCGTTCCGAGAGGTGGACGACGTCGCCCGACGGGAGCACGAGTTCGACGCCGGCGAGATGGTCGACGGTGAGCCCCAGGGACCTCGTCAGATGGCCGATGCCTCCTCGGGTGGCCATCCCCAGGCCGGCGTGGCCGACGACGCCTATGGGTACGGCACCACCCGCCGGGGCGAGAACCTCGAGCATGGTGGCCATGGTCGCCCCACCGCCGGCGACCACTCGGTCCCCGTCCGGGCGGGCGGCGTGCAGGAACTCCGAGAGGTCCAGCATGACGGCGTCGTCGGCGACGCAGTTCGAGCTCAGACCGCCGCCGCGCACCGTGACTCGCGCTCCCGCCGCTGTCGCGGCCCTCATGACGCCGGCGACGTCGTCGACCGTCCGGGGCACGACCACGCACTTCGGTCGTCGGCGAGCGGCCTCGGGAAAGAAGACCTTCGCCAGCGCGTTCCCGTACGCCATGGTGCCCGGCGGGTGCACGCCCGCTCCGAGCGCGGACCGCAGCTGCTCGACGATGTCATCCGATCGCCGGACGGGCGCGCTCACCGCGGCGTCCGGAGGCGGAAGTCGGCCAGTGGACGGGCCAGGGGCGGGGGGACGTCGTTACTGGTCATGGTGGCTCCGCGTTCCCGTGGGTGGGTTTCGGGCGGAGAGCCTTCGGTTGTCCCGGTTGGATCGAGCAGTAGCCCCGGGAGATTAGCACCGGGGAGGGCCACGGCACGCCGCCAACCGTGGTGCCGGCGTGTCGGCGACAGTCGATATCGTCCGCGCCATGACCTCAAGTGCACGTTTGCTGGACCTGATCGCGACCACGCCGGAGATCGATCTGCTGCTGCGGTCGTCGTTCGGCTTCGACATCCACCGGAAGTACTACGGCGAGGGTCTTCGGCTTGCCTCCGGTGCGCCGTGGGAGGTGATCGCCGGGGAATCCGCCGGTGGTGCGTACTTCCTGTGCGCTGAACAGAACGGACGCCGACCGGTGGTGTTCGCGAGCTCCGAAGGGGAAGGCGGCCTGCTCGCCGATGACCTCGCGGAGGCGCTGGAGATCATCACCGGGCTGGAGTGGCGGGACTGCCTGACGTTCTCGGGCGGTGGCGATGTGGAGGTCATGCAGATCTCCGCGCAACGCCTCGAGCGGTACCGTGACAAGCACAACCCGGACATCGACAACGAAGCTGCCCAGGTGGCCGCAGCCCTGTCGCTGCGCACCGTGCCCGTCGCCGACCTCGTCGTCCGTTTGCACGCGGCCGCCTCGAAGACCGAACCGGACTACGTCGTGACCGACGATGACGGACAGGAGTACGACCCGCCGTTCGGCGAGTACGTGGAACCTCGCCACGGAGGCTGGAGCTGAACCCGGCCGACGCCGCCGGGCGCGCCGACACCGGTACCGCGGCCATCCCTGACAGTCCCTCCGATCCGGGGCCTGGGCCCCTGCCGTCGGGATACGTCGCCGCGGAGCGGCCCGCCGCGGGGTCCCGGGGACGCGGAGCGGCCGGCCGCGGAGTCCCGAGGCCGGCCGCGGGGTCCCCAGGGCCGGCCGATTCCGTCACCAGCGGACCCAGAGGGCGATGACGTCCTGGCGCGTGGAGCTGACGGGTTCGCGGAAGACCGGCGCGTACGAGAACCCGCCCTCCGCCCGCGTGGCGCCCGGCCGTTTCAGGCGGGCCAGGTGCCGAGTGCGTGGGCGAGCCGGTCGCTCTGCTCCCGCGTGATGCCCTGGGCAAGACGCGTCCCGCACCGCGGACTCAGGTAGCCGTCGCAGCGCAGGATCCCGCGAAAGGGCTCCTGCCCGCCCGAGAGCGGGGAGGCAGTGGGCAGCGCCCATTCAGCGGGATCCCAGAGTGGGTGGTCCGTGAGGAGTGCTTCCGCGAGAGAAGGCGCCAGAGCCGCGGGGACGTCTGCCCGAACGAGTGCTCCGCTGAACACGGCCGCGGCGTCCCCCGGAAGGTCCTGGTCGCCGAGAGCCGGCAGCAGGAGCAGCAGGCGTGCGTACTCGGTATGGACCCCTGGGACGTTGAAGTCCGGCGTGCGGGCTATGTGGTGCAGTTCGCGCCAAGGCAGTCCCGGGCCGGCCTGGTGCCCGCTGACGGTGGCCAGGTGGCCGTGCCGCCCCCACTCGGAGTGGGTGATGAGGTATTCCGTCTCCGGATCGTCGGGAAAGTTGCGTCCGAGGACGACCGCGGTGTGTCCACCCGCGAACGGGATGCGGAAGACAGGCCACCGGGCCTCGTCGCACAGGGCCTCGCACGCGGCGTCGGCATCCGCCCCGTCGACACCGAACCATTCCGGAACAGGGTCATAGTCCTCCGTCTGGCTCAGCCACATCAAATAGGCCGCCCAGAATCCCGGCAGTTCCAGCAGCCCCTCGCCGGCGGCAACAGGAGCGTCTTCGTATCCCTCTATCAGCACGGGTACAGGCTCTCACCCGCCTACGACAGCCCCTAAACCCGTACAAGGCCCGCTGAACCACCACGCGACCTGCGCGAGTTGGCCTGGCGACGCGCCCCCGCCCCGGGGCCGGCCTGGCCTGGGGCGCATCTCACGGGTCCGCGTTTCGTTAGGCACGCCGTACACACGTCGGATACGCGGAAGGTGAACTCATGAAGTCCAGGATTGTCGGCAGCGTGCTGTTGGCCGGTGCTGTCGCCCTCGTCTCTGCCGGGGTGGCCGCGGCCGACGGCCCCGGTGACGGTCGGGCACCGGCGCCGCGGCCCGCCGCGGCGGACGACCTCTCGGCCGCGCCGGCGACGACGTCGCAGAGCGTGCCGGCCCTCGACCAGGTGCCCCTGTCGGGCAACTCGTTGTCGCCGCTGGGCACTCTGCTCGGTTAGCCGCCGGCTCTCGACAGCGCCGAGCTGGCCATGAGGCGACGGTGTCCGGTCGCCTCGGCCGCACCCTCGTCGGCTCCCGATCTCACGCGGCCCCCTCACCCGGCAACGCCGGGCACGTGCCGTTCCGCGTGAGACGGCGCGCCGCTCGGCTGGGTGACCTCGACAGCGTCCCCTCGACGTACCGCGGGTGTACGGGCGCGCGACCATCGCGCCCGGCCACCGCCCCGGACATCTCCCCACGTCGTCCGTGCCATCGGGCAGCATGGGGCGATGCACACGGATCAGCCCCTGCCTCGCGAGGTGAAGGTCATCGGTTCGGCCGCGCTGCTCGGACTGGAGGAGCGCGCGTGTGATCTCGGCCTGAACCAGCGTTTGGACCCGGCGTGGGTGCGGTCGAACACGGCGCCCGACGGCCTCCACTACCTGTGGCCGGCCTTGTGGAACAGCCTGTCCCACCGCCCCGACGTGCCACGTCAGCTGCGGTGCGAGCTGCTGATCACTCTGCGCACGGGAGACCGCGTGATGAGCCTGCTCGACGTGCTTCCCGGCGACTTCACTCCGCTGCCGCGGGTGACCTCGCGCGAGGAGGGCATGCGGGTGAGCCGACTGCTCGACCGTGCTCCCTCGGTCAGGGAATGGCTCCTGCGGGAGGGCGAGGGCCCGGGGCGGCTGTGACAGGAGACGCGTGTGGTGCCTCGTCGCGCACGGTCAATGGCTTCACGCCGAGCGCGGGCGGGGCATAGCCGAGTCCCCCGGCCCCGGCTCCCACCCCGCTCCTCCCCGGACGCCGGCCCCTGGTCCGGCCTCCAGACACCGGCCCCTGGTCCGCCCTCCAGACACCGGCCCCTGGTCCGCCCTCCGACGTCGGCCACCACTCCGTCCCCCGGCACCGCGCGCGGTCGCCTCGGCGCCGACCCCGCCCTCAGCCCATGTCCAGCGCGTTGCGCAGGCCAAGTCGGAAGCGCAGGCGGTCGTGGCGCTTGAGGCCCTCCAGCTCCGGGGCGCGGAAGAGCGGTTGGACGGTGCAGCGCGCGGCGGCCGAGCCGGTGCGGTCGAGCAGGGCGTTGACGGCCTGGCGGGCGGAGGCGTTGGCGCCTTCCATGGTCGCCAGGTCGATGTCGACGGCCACGTAGTCGCCGGCCAGGAAGAAGTTGGGGATCTTGGTGGCGGCCTGCGGGCGATTGTGGAACGTGCCGACCGGGTGGATGAGGAGCTGGTCCTCGTTGGTCGGGTTCGGGGTGCCGAGGCCGTCGACGCCCGGGTCGAGGAACCAGGAGTGCAGCGCGCTGTCCTTCAGCACCGTCCGTCCGGTGTCGTTGAACGCGGCCTTCAGCTGCGCCCACACTTCGCGGGCGACTTCCGTGCGGGTGCACTGTTTGGCCGTCTTGCCGTAGAGGATGCCGGGGCGGTCCCACTCGGAGATGTCGACCGAGAGGCAGTCGACGGCGGCTCCGTCGCCGTAGTCGGCGGGGAAGTCTCGGGACGGCCAGTGACGCGCCTGCTGGATCGCGGTCAAGGACCAGGGGGAATCGATGCAGTTGGCATGTCCGGCGAGCAGCGGTGCGCGTTCGGTCAGGTAGAACTGAATGCCCGTCATCCAGTCCGTCTCCAGCTTGTCGCACCGTGCCAGCTGCGGGTCCGCCGCCCGCAGCGCCGCATTCCAGGTGCGCCTGGCGTGCTCCACGGGCATCGCGGAGACGTAATGGTCGGCGGTCACGGAGCGGCGGACGCCCTGCGGATCCTCGACGACGACTGCCCCGATCCGCCCGGAACCGGAGTCGTAGGTCAGCTCCCGCACGGTCCAGCCGATCCGGAACTCCACACCGAGGCTTGTCAGATGGGCCGCCCAGGGGTCGATCCAGGCTTCGTTGGTCGGCAGGTTCAGGATCCGGTCGAGGGGCCCGTCGGCACCGCGCCCCAGAGCGTTGAAGGCGAACGCCTCCAGGAGCGTGGCGACGGTGCGGGTGCTGGCCTCCTCCGCCTTCGTCGCGACGATGTTGCGGGTCAGCCCGACGGCCAGGATGCGCTGGTAGTCGTAGCTCATCTGCTCGGCCCGCAGGAAGTCCCACCAGGGCGTCCGCTCCCACGCCTCGTCGCGCCGCTCGTCACAGCTGGTCAGGAAGACGAGGAAGCGGTTGACGAAGTACGCGGCCTCGTGGAGCGGGATGGAGCGGGCGGTCTCCAGGAGGGCGGTGAGGGCGCGGCGGATCTCGTCGAGGGTGAGCTCGGCCGGTCGGTGGCCCGGCCAGGGGAGCGGGATGCGCAGGTCCTCGCGGCCGGTGCGGGCGAAGGACATCTCCGCCGGGGCGACGAGGTTGTCCCAGACGCCGTTGGCGTTCCCGGGGAAGGGGATGCGCCGCATCGTGTCGGGGAGGTTGTGGTAGATGCCGGGGATGAAGCGGAAGCCGTGCTCGGCGGGGAGTGCGCGACGGCTGCCGCGTGCGCTGTCCGGTACGTCCATGGAGCGGGCCTTGCCGCCCAGTGCCCGGCGCTCGTAGACGGTGACGCGGAAGCCTCGTTCGGCCAGTTCGTGGGCGGCGGTCAGGCCCGCGACCCCGCCGCCGAGTACGGCCACGGACTGTGGCGCGGACGGCTCCGTGGCGACGGCCGGTACGGCGCCCAGGGCGACCTCCCCGACAGCGACCGCTCCGGTCGCGGCGGCGGCGCCCGCCACGAAGGTGCGTCGTGAGGTGCCCGTACGGTCCATACCCCAACCCCTTTACCGGCGGTAACCCGATGTCCGACGCAGGAGCATAAGGCCGTCCCCCGAGCCCCGGAAGGCACGTGCGGGACACGGTTCACACATGGCGCGATCCCGACCCTGTTGCCCGGTAGTACCGCAGAAGACGGACTGCGACGGCACCGATGGCACCGATGGCACCGCCGAACACCCAGGGGGCGCGATGCGGACGGGGAGAGCGGACGCGGGGCCGGGAGGCGGACGCAGAGGCGCGAGGCGGCGACGGAGGGGAAGGCGAGAGCGGGGCGGAGCCGGGAGCCGGGGGCCGGGAGCCGGGAGCCGGGAGCGCAGGCTTGTCCCAGAACGGTCGACGGGCGAGGCGCGGCGTCCGATGCAAGGCTGAAATTCGCACGGTCCCGCGAAAGGCAATGAACATGATCACCACAGACTTCGTCCATGGCTCCCCCTGCTGGCTCGACCTCGGCGCCCCCGACGTCCGGGCCGCCGCGGCCTTCTACGGCAGCGTCTTCGGCTGGGAGTACGAACCCATGGGCGACGGGGAGGAGGCGGAGGGCGGGATGTTCCGGAAGGACGGCAAGGTCGTCGCCGGGCTCGGCAAGCTCACCGAGAAGGGTGCGCGCTCCGCCTGGATGATCTACTACACCGTCCCCGACGCGGAGGCCACGACGCGAGCCGTCGAGCGCGCCGGCGGCACGGTGCGGGTGGCGCCGAGAGACTTCGACGAATCGGGACGGATGGCCCAGTACAGCGATCCGCTGGGGGGACAGTTCGCCGTCTGGCAGCCCGGCTCCATCAAGGGCGCCGATCTGGTCGACGAGACCGGTTCGCTGTCGTGGACGGAGCTCTACACGCCTGACGCCGCGGGGGCGAAGCAGTTCTACGGCGACGTCTTCGGCTGGTGGTTCAGCGACATGGAGCTGCCGGGCGGCGGGGGCACGTACTCCCTCATCACACCGGCCGGGCTCCCTGAGGAACGCATGCACGGCGGGCTCATGGAGATGGCGGCCGAGGACCTCACCCTGACGAAGGGGCGGCCCTCCTGGCACCCGGTGTTCAACGTCGACGACTGCGACGCCGCGGTCGCCCGGGTGACCGAGAACGGCGGCAGCGTGCAGATGGGGCCGGAGGACGCGGAAGGCGTCGGCCGGCTGGCCGTGTGCCTGGACCCGTCGGACGCCGACTTCGTGGTCCTCACCCCGACCGGCGGCTGAGCCCGACAGGGCGGCCCGCCCGACGGGGTCCGGGCGCGCTCGCCGAACCGTGGTGCCGTGGAGTGAGGCGCGCGCCCGGAGCGGTCCGGTCACGGTCGCCGTGCGGCGTACGACAACGACAGGGAGCAGACCCCGTGAGCCGACACCACGCTCCCCCACCGCCCCCCGAGACCGCGTCGGGCGACGTGCCGCCCCTCGGGGAGCCGCGGTGGCCGATGGCCGTGGCCGTGGTGGTCGCCATGGTGCTGACGCTGCTGCTCCCCGACAGCCTGCGGCTGGCGCCCGCCTGGGTGCTGCCCTCGGTGGAGGGGCTGCTCCTGCTCACCATGATCGCGGGCGACCCCGGCCGGATCGACCGCCGCTCCGTCGCGCTTCGCGCGGTGTCGATCGCCCTGGTCTGCGTCCTCGCGCTCGGCGCCGTGTGGTCGACCGTCCAGCTGATCGACGACATCGTGCACGCCGGGAAGGAGACGGCGTCCGCAGCCAGCCTGCTGCAGACCGGAGGCACGGTCTGGGCCGGGACCGTCCTCGCCTTCTCCCTGCTCTACTTCGAGCTCGACGGCGGCGGTCCGGCGGCGCGGGCCCACCGCATGCCCGCCCATCCGGCCCTCGCCTTCCCCCAGCAGCTGAGCCCCGAGCTGGCCCCGCCCCTCTGGCGCCCGCGGTACGTCGACTACCTCTATCTCGGACTGACCAACGCCACCGCCTTCAGCCCCACGGACGTGATGCCCCTGGTGCCCTGGGCGAAGATCAGCATGGCGGTCCAGTCCCTCATCTCCCTGCTCATCCTGGGCCTGGTCGTCGCGCGGGCTGTCAACGTGCTCACGTGAGCCGCATGGAACAGCATGGGACGTACGCCGGAAGGACGTCCGACCGCCGGAGGGCCGCGGGCGGAGTGGCCACGGACGGAGAAGGCACGGACGGAGGGGCCGCGGGCGGAGTGGCCACGGACGGAGGGGCCACGGACGGAGACCGTCGACACAGAGGGACACGGGCGACCGATGACCGGAACGAAGGAACACTCCGAGGGAGCAGGCCCGTTCACGACCCGGGTGACCTGGCGTCCCGAGGACGGGAGCACCGCCGTCTGGGAGTCGCGGCTCGCGCGAAAACGCGCCCGGCTCACGGTCCACCGCGAGGGCGAGCCGGAGCCCCGACCGCAAAGGGCGGACAGCGTCTCGGTCGTCCGCCTCCGCCGGTTGAACACCGTCGCCGCGAGCGCGTTCACGGTCGGCGGTGCGCTCTTCGCCCTCGGGGCCGCGCTGGCCCAGTTCGGCCCGGGCGACATCACCAGCGCGTGGATCTACTTCGCCGGCGGGCTGTTCTTCAACACCGGCGGCTACGCGTCGCTGCTGCAGGCCGTCAACACACCCCACCGGGACCGCCGGACGGGGCGACTGACCACGCGGCGCTGGCGCTGGTGGAGCTACGAGCCCGCCCGGATCGACTGGCTCAGCACCTTCACGCTGTTCGCCGGAACGCTCGTCTTCGGCGTCAACCTGGTGGGGTCCCTGTTGCACGGGCTCTCGGTGCAGCAGGTGAACCGGCTGATCTGGGCCCCGGACATGGTCGGCTGCGTGCTGTTCCTGATCGCGGGCCACCTCGCGCTGGTCGAGGTCAGCCACGGCCGGCCGCGACTGCTCGTCAGGGATCTGGGCTGGTGGATCGTGGTGGTCAACCAGCTCGGTTCGGTCCTCTTCATGGCCTCGGCGGTGACCGCCTTCGTCCGGCCGTCGACCGGGGACATGGTGAGCGTCGCCGTCACGAACTGGTGCACCATGCTGGGCGCCGTGTGCTTCTCCGCCGGCGGAGTGCTCCAGTTCTCCGAACGTCCCTGATCCGGCCCCCTGATCCTGTCGGGCAGGGCCGCCGTCCGCCTCGCCCGCCCTCCGGCGTCCAGCGGTGAAGCGCTGCCCGGTCACGCCCGACGCTCTCTCCCTCACGCCGCAGGGGCCACAACCGCTGCATCCTCGCTCGGAGCGAGTCTTGGACGCGTACAGCTGTTCCCGCTCCTCCGTACCGAAGTCGGCGGCCTATCCCCCGGAGCCGGGGACGGACCCGGCGCGGTCCCAGGTCAGCGTGCGCCACGTCAGGCTGGTGTACCTGACCCGCGCCCAGCCGGTGTCGTCCGGGTGGAGTGTCCGCGCGTGCGGGCTGCGGGCCGGCGGGGCTGCCAGGTAGGCGTCCACATGCGGTACGGGCCATCGCAGGCGCCCCTGTCCCAGCCGCCTCTCGTAACGACCGAGGTCCGTGTTGCACGGCTTGCAGAGGAGCCCGCGCACGCAACGCGGGCAACCTGAACAGCAGCTGTGGTCGTGGTCGATCTGCCACCAGATGGGGCCGTCGGCCGCGCTGTCTCCAGGGCTGTCGTCGCAGAGCGGACAGTAGTCGTTCTGGACCCTCAGGATGGCGTTGACCCGCTCGAGGGACAGTCCGAACCGATGCGCCTGCCGTACCGCCGGGCCGCAAGCGGGACACAGGCCGCGCCGCCCGGGCTTTCGCTCGTCCGTCTGCACCCACTCCTCGCATATCCGGCACGTCTCGGGATCATCGTCGACCTGGCCCAGTCCGCTGCTCACGGAGCAGACGGTAGCCCTGGCCACTGACAGGCGGCCTGCTTTCCCCGGCCTGCGGTTCGAACCACCTGATCACCTTCGGGCGCGCAGCCCACCCGGCGCTGCCCGGCTCGCGAGGACGTCTGCGTGATCGAGTGGCCGGCCGCGCCCGCCCTCACGATCCGCAACCGCCGCGCCACGGCCCTGGCCCGCCGCTCGTCGTGCCGGGTGCGGCCGGGCGGGTGATGCTGGGGGCATGGGTGGCGCGTTCTGGCGGCGGCCGCCGCCCGCCGCCTACCGGGCGGCGGCGCGGAGGGGGCTGCGCGTCACGATCGCCGCCGGTGCCGGGTTCTACGTGCTGCTCTACGGCTTCGACTCGGCCGTCGCCGCGACGTACGCGCTGTTCGGCGCGATCGCGATGGCCGGGCTGTCGCACCTCCCCGGCTCCGGGCGCCAGCGTGCCGTGCTCCTGGCGGGCGTGGTACCGGTGTGCTGGGTGCTGATCACGCTCGGCACCTACCTGTCCGTACGGACGTGGAGTGCGGTCCTCGGCATGCTGATCGTCGGCTTCGGGCTGGCGTTCATGGCCGTCGGCGGACCGCGCTTCGCGGGCGCGGCCACGGGGCTGCAGCTGATGTACATCCTGCCGTCGTTCCCGCCCTACGATCCCGGTTCGCTGGGCGAACGGCTGGTGGGGGCGACCTTCGGGCTCGTCGTGCTGATCGTCGCGGAGGTGACGCTGCTCCCCGAGCCGGCGGCCCTGCCCTACCGTGAACGGGCCGCCCGGGCCGCCGACGGCGCGGCGAGCTGCGCGGACGGGCTGCGCGCCGCTCCGTACACGCTTCCGGAGGCCGTGCTGCGCACCGCCCGGGCCTTGAGCACGGGCCTTCGCTCCTCCCACGTGCCCGAGGCGGAACGACCGGCCGGGGCGGGTCTGCGGCAGAGAGCGCTGGCCCACACGGGCCTGGCGACGCGCACCCTCCTCGGCCGACTGGCCGCGTTGCCGCCGCCTCCCCCGGGGGCGGGGCCGCCCCGGCCGGTCGGATCCGGGGGAGGCGGGGCAGCGGGATCCTCGGCCGGAGCAGGTACGGCCGGGACGGCTGGGGCGCTGGACGCGGGGGGACCGGACCCGCTGCGGGCCGTCTCGGATGTGGCGCGTGAGACCGCCGCCCGGCTGCGTGGCCGCGCGCCGGCCGGCCAGGCGCACGCACGGCTGTGGCGAGCCCGTCAGGTGCTGGCGGCGGTCGAGGACGGCTCCCCCGCCGTGCTGCGCCACAACGCGGCGCTCCTGGAGGCGGCGGACGCCGCACTCGCGATGTCCTCCGCCGCCGACATCGCCGTACGGGGCCGGGCCGCCGACGCACCGGCGCCGGGTCGGTTCTGGTACGCGCGGCAGCGGGCGCCCCTGCTGTGGTGGCGGCGCCTGTCGGGCCATGCGGGCGGGCGGTCGGTGTTCTTCCAGAACGCCGTACGGATCAGTCTGGCGCTGGCGGCGGCCCGGTTGATCGCGGGCATCGACACGCTCCCGCACGGCTTCTGGGTGCTCCTTGCCACGCTGACGCTGACGCGCACGACGGTACGGGAGACCCGGACGACGGAGCGGGTGGCGCTGACCGGCACCCTGGTCGGGGCGCTCGTCGCGGCGGCGCTGCTGGCGCTGGTGGGCACCGACATCGAGGTGTACGCGGTGGCGCTGCCGCCGCTGATGCTGGTGACCTTCACGGTCGGGCCGGTCAAGGGCGTCGGCTGGGCGCAGGCACTGTTCACGGTCGTGGTCGCCCTGGTCTTCGCACAGCTGGCACCGGCCACGTGGCAGCTCGCCGAGTTCCGGTTGCTCGACGTGCTGACCGGCAGCGCGATCGGCGCCGTCTTCGGACTGCTGGCCTGGCCGCGGGGCGCCCATGACGAGTTGCGGCGGTCGGTGGCGGTGCTGCTGCGGATCGCCGCGGAGATCGTCGTGTCCACGACTGCGCAGCTCGAGGCGGGTGGGCGACGCGTACCGGTGGTCACCGCGCCGGGCCACCGTTCGCTGCAACACGCCCTGGTCATGGCGGAGTCGGCGTACGCGCAGTACCAGAGCGAACCGAAGGGACCCGCCCCGCCGCCGGTCGGTCAGGACTGGCAGGCCGCACTGATCACCGGGCACCACACGTTGTGGGGCGCCGACCGGCTGCTCGTACCACCGGAGCCGGTCGTGGTGCCTCCGCTGGGGCGAGAGGCCGCGGAGTCGGTCGTCCGCGCGGGTGACCGGGTCGCAGCGAGCATGCTGCTGATCTCCGCCCGCCTGGACCCGACCGGGGACACCGCGGACACGACGGCACCGCTCCACGCCCCGGCGCCGTCCGCGACCCTCGCCGACGACCCGCCCGGCGCACCGCGCCTGTACTACACGGCCGTGTCCTGGCTGGCCTCGCTGACGGCGGACCTGGCACGCCTGGCCGGCGACACCGACGGCGCCGCCGACGCCGCTGCGGGTGTCACCGCCGGCGCCGCCGCGCCTGTCCGTCGCCACTGATGCGGCTGCAAAGCGACGGACTCGCGGCCTGCTTGGCGCCCAGGCGGTTCCACCGCCATGGCAGCGCAGGGGCCGCGCCGGGTCATGGCTACCCCGCAGGGCTTCAGCGAAGGCCACGAGTGCCCCGATCTCGGGCGAGATGTCTCGTGCCGCACGGCAGTTCGAAAGTGCGGCCTCACGCCGAGGGCTGGTCCGTGCGCACTCGCACACACGCGAACCCCTACCCTGGTGCCCGCCACGTGGCGAATTTCGAACAGTGCGACGAACGGGATGTGACAGGTGACGGGGGCGAACGGCGCGGATCTGGTCGGCGAGGTTCTGGGCGGGCGATACCGCGTGACCGCGACGATCGGGCGTGGTGGCATGGGTGTGGTCGCCCGGGCGGTCGACCAGTTGCTGAACCGCGAGGTCGCCGTCAAGGTCCTGCGGGCCTACACCGACGCCTCCCCGGCCGAACTGGCCGATCTGCGCGTCCGGATGCAGCGGGAGGCGCAGGCCGCCGCCCGGGTCCGGCACAGCGGTGTGGTCACCGTGCACGACGTCGTCGAGGAGCGCGGGCTGCCGGTCATCGTCATGGAGCTGGTCGACGGGCCCTCCCTCGACGACGTGCTGGCCGAGCGCGGCTCGCTGGATCCGCGCGAAGCGGCCGCGATCGGGGCCAAGTTGATGGACGCGCTCGACGCGGCTCACCGCGCGGGGGTCCTGCACCGGGACGTCAAGCCCGGCAACGTACTGCTGGAGCGGAGCGGCCGGGTCGTGCTCACCGACTTCGGCATCGCCAGCATGGAGACCTCCGGTGACGAGGCCCTGGCCAAGCTGACCCAGAGCGGTCAGATCGTCGGCTCCCTCGACTACCTGCCACCGGAGCGCGCGCAGGGCCAGGTGCCGGGTGCCGCGTCGGACATCTGGGCGCTCGGCATGACGTTGTACGCGGCCGTGGAGGGCGCTTCGCCCTTCCGTCGTACGTCCGTGTGGTCCACGCTGCAGGCGATCGTCGGCGAACCGCTGCCGGAGCCGCGGCGCGCCGGCCCGCTCGCCCCGGTGCTGCAGGCGCTGATGGCCAAGGACCCCCTGCAGCGGCCCGATGCCGGGCAGGCACGCGAGATGCTGGAGGCCGTCGCCGAAGGCGGGCGGGGGGACCTCACGGCGACACCGACACCGGCACCGGCACCGGCACCCCAGCCCGTCGCTCCCCCGGGCTTCGGTCCCGCCGTCGCCCCTCCGCTCCCGCAGCCGGCCCCGCCGTCGGCAGCTTCCTACCTGCCGGCCGGCGCGTACGCGACCCCTCCGTCGGCAGGAGCCCCGCAGCAGGGCCTGGTGCCCGGTGGCACCGCCGGTCACCACGGCCGTTCCGAGACCCGTGCCACGACGGTCGGCGCGCGGCGCCGCCGCACCCGAACGATCGTCGCGGTGGCCGCAGCCACCGTCCTCACCTGCGGCGGAGTCGCCTACGCGCTCCTCGACGTGCGAGGCGGTGAGGGTGGCGACGGGGCGAACGCGGCGCTTCCCACCGCGAGCACGACCTCCGACGGGGAGAGGTCCGACGCGGGTGGCGCGACCGACGGACCGACCTCCCCGGGGGACATGACGTCCATCGGCCCCGGCGAGACACCGTCCAGCACCCCTTCCGGGAAGGACGAGGACCGTGAGCCGGGTCCCTCGTCGTCGCCCGGAGCCGACAAGCCGGCCGACGATCCGTCGGCCTCCCCCAAGTCGACGCCCAGCTCCACGGTGAAGGAGCCCACCCCGGTGTCGACGGCGTGCACCGGCTGGGCCCACTCGAACCGCAGCAGCGGCTCCGGCCACGTGTCCCGGAACACCCACCTCTACACCGGGCCGTACGCGGAGTGCTCCTACGTGACCGCGGTCAATTCCGGCACGAAGGTCTCCTACGAGTGCTACATCACCAATGCCCATGCCAACAAATGGATCTACGCCCGCATCGCGGGCACGGAGACCGAAGGCTGGGTGTTCGGCGACAAGTCCACGCTCGACAGCGGCACCCTCGCCCGTTGTTAGGGCGGATCCGCAGCTCACCCGAAGTCGTGACGGGCGTCGTGACAGGCGTCGTGACAGGCGTCGTGACAGGCGTCGTGACAGGCGTCGTGACGGGAGTCATGAAGTGGCGGTCCGGTCGCGGCGGGCGGGGCGGGCCGACGAGCCGCGCCACTGCGCGAGCTCACTGACACCCCCTCTCCCACGGTCGACTCCCGACCGAACGCCCTGAAATGATCGCCACGTGACAACCGGCTTCCACGAACGATCCGACCCGCGAGCGAACGACGCATGGGTGCCCGCTTCCGACGGCGGTCGGCTCTGGGCCGAGCGTCGTGGTGCCGGCAGTCCGGTGGTGCTGCTGCACGGCGCCGGCATGGACTCGCGCCTGTGGGACGCCGTCGTCCCCGAGCTGGCCCGCCACCACGACGTGATTCGCTACGACGCCCGCGGACTGGGGCGCTCCGCGACGCCGGGCGAGCCGTTCAGTGACGTCGAGGATCTGCGCACCGTTCTTGACCACTTCGGAGTTCGCCAAGCCGCGCTGGTCGGGTTGAGCATGGGCGGGGAGACCGCCCTGGACTTCGCCCTCGCCCACCCCGGGCGCGTCACCGCACTCGCCCTGGTCGGCGCCTCGGTCAGCGGCCACGTGTGGCCTGAAAGGCCGGAGTTGGCGGCCTATGACACCGCCCGACGCGAGCGGGACGCGGCGACCCTGGCCGAGCTCGAACTGGCGATCTGGGCGGCCATGGGTCGCACGGCCCCAGGAGGAGAGCTCATCGAAGCGATGGTCGCCTCGAACGCCGAGCAACGAGTGGTGAGCGAACAGCACATGGTCGTCCCCACGGCCCGTGATGCCGAACCGCACCTCGGGGAGATCACCGTGCCGACGCTGGTCCTCCACGGCGACCACGACCACCCGGAGATCGCGGTGATCGCCCGACGACTCGTCGCCGACATTCCCGCCGCCCGCGGCGAGACGATCCGAGACGCCGACCACTACCTGCCGCTCCGTGCACCCGAACGTCTCACCGAACTCCTGCTGTCGCACCTGTCCTGAGACGCGGACACCAGGGCACGCGCGGGTGGTGCCGATCCGCTCGTCGGCCCCTGGGGTGCGGGGCGCTCGGAGCGCATCGTAGGTCGGGATCGGGGCCGGTGCCGCCGCGGTGGAGGCGGCTCGGCCCGCCGGCCCGGAGGCTCAGGGTCCGTCGTGTCGGGTTCCGGGTCAGCCGCGGAGCTGCCCGCCGGCCGGCCTCGCCGATCGGCGCCCCGCCGCGTCCGGCGCGGGGGCTCCCGGGCTCACCGCAGCCGCTCCGGAAAGCGCTACCGCTGGTTCGCGATGTCCCGGGTCTGCTGCGCGATGTCCTCCAGCACGGCCTTCGAATCGGCGGACGGGGCGACCGCCTTGCCGATGTTCAGCTTGATGGTGTTGCTCACCTGCAGCCAGGACGGGTCGTTGACCGGGTAGAGCTGGGCGCTGCGCAGCGCGGTCAGGAACTGCTCGGCGCTGGAGTCGTCCGCCGCGTACTGGGAGGCCGCGGTGGCCGACACCGTCGAGGGCAGCAGGTGGTAGCGCTTGGCGAACTCGTTGAGGTTGTCGTCCTGGTAGACGAAGTCCAGGAACGATCCCACCCGTTCCCGGTTGCCGTCGTGCTTGAAGGCCATCATCCAGTCGGCGACGCCCGCCGACGGCGGGGCCTCCTCCTCGCTCAACCTGTCCGAGACCGGCATGCTCAGGGTGCCGACCTTCATGCCCTTCGCCTTGGCCTCGTGGAGGAGCGAGGGATAGCCGTTGACCATGCCGACCTGGCCGCGCAGGAAGGCGGCGAAGGCGTCCTTCCGGTTCAGCTCGGCCGGCGGGACCGGGCCCGTCAGGGCCGGGGCGACCAGGTTCTCCCTGATCCAGTCGAAGGTCTGCGCGTTGCGCTCGGAGGCGATGCTGTAGACGCCCATGCTGTCGGTGTATCCGCCGCCGTTGCTCAGTTCCCAGATCAGAGCCTCGGCGTGCGCCTCCTCCGGACCGAGCGGCAGGGCGTACGGGTAGAGCACCCCCTCCTTCTTCAGCGCCCTGGCCGCCTCCTTCAGGTCCGACCAGGTCTTCGGCGGCTTCGCTCCGGCCTTGTCGAACAGCTCCTGGTTGTAGAAGAGGAGCCGGCTGCTGGCCACGAAGGGCAGGCCGTAGAGGGTGTTGTCGACCGACCCCGCCTCGGCGAGCGGTGCCAGGAAGTTCGCCTCCGACCTGACCGACAGCAGTTCGTCGGCGGAGTACAGGCGGCCCTGGGCGGCGAAGTCGGAGTACGCGCCCATCAGGGCCACGTCCGGGGCGTTGCCCTCCTTGACCATGCGGGTGACCTCGCGGTCGACGTCGGCCCAAGGAAGGAGCGTGACCTCGACCTTCGTGCCGGGGTGGGTGGCGGTGAAGGCGGCGGTCAGCCGGTCCCAGTACGCCTTGGAACTGGTCGCCGGGCTGTCGCCGTACTCGGCGGCCACCAGGCGCAGTGTCGTCCCGTCGCTCCCGGAAGAGCCGCAGGCGGTGACGAGAGAGCCCAGCAGAGCGAGTGCGGCCACGGAGGCGGCCGCGCCGGGGAGTCTTGGTCGCACGGATGTTTCCTCTTGATTTTTTCGGACAGTGCGTCCGGAATCCTCTCTTGTACCCGTGCGTATTGCTCCCCCTGCACGACGGTTGTGGTCATTGATCCAACTGTGCCTTTTGCGGCTGGTGTTTTCCGATATACCGGCGCCACGACCGACGCGCGTAGAACCCGCCACGATGTCCACAGTGACTCCCGCATGGAGCCTTGACGGAAGACCCGCCGGTCCGGTGGGCGGGGTGAGCCCGGCCGGACCGGCCCGGTGAGCCGGGTGAGCCCGGCCGGCGCCGGTGAGCTGGGTGGGCCGGGTGGCGCCCGGTGAGGTGGGTGAGCCGGCCGGCGCCCGGTGAGCTGGGTGAGCCGGGTGGCGTCGTTCCGGCCGCGGCCCGCCGTGCGACGATCCGGCGCAGAGGGGCGGCCGATCACCGGCCGGGGGCGGAGGTGGGCGTGCCGCCGTGGCGGCGGAGGTAGGCCAGGACGGCGCGGACCCTCCGGTGGCCGCTGTCGCCGGCGGACAGGCCGAGTTTCAGGAAGACGCTGCCGATGTGTTTGTGGACGGCGTTGTCGGTGACGAACAGCCGCTGGGCGATGCCGGTGTTGTCGTGCCCTTCCGCCATCAGCCCCAGGACCTCGCGTTCTCGGGGCGTGAGGGCGTCGACGGGATCACCGCGGGCGGCGAGGAGCTGGGCGATGACCTCGGGGTCCATCGCGGTGCCACCGGCGGCCACCCGGCGCAGTGCTTCGGTGAAGTCCTCGATGCGGCTCACCCGGTCTTTGAGCAGATAGCCGATGCCGCCGCGGGTGTCGGAGAGGAGTCGCCCGGCGTATTCCTGCTCGACGTACTGGGACAGGACCAGGACGGGAAGGCCGGGGCGGTCGCGACGGGCCCGCAGGGCGGCGTGGATGCCCTCGTCGCGGAACGTCGGGGGCAGCCGCACGTCGACGATGGTGACGTCCGGGCGGTGGGTCTCGACGGCGGCGAGGAAGCCGGGGCCGTCATCCGTGATCGCGGCGACCTCGAAACCCTGGGAGCCCAGCAGGAGTTCCAGCCCGGAGGCCAGCAGGACGTTGTCCTCGGCGATGACTACGCGCACGGCAGCTCCACGGTGAGGACGGTCGGCCCGCCCGGCGGGCTGCTGATCTTCATGGTGCCGTCCAGAGCCGCGGCGCGGCGGCGGATTCCGTCCAGGCCGCTGCCCCGAGAGGCGTCCGCCCCGCCGGTGCCGTCGTCCGTGATCTCCACGGAAAGGACCGCCCCGCTACGGGTGACGAGCACCGCGGCCTTGGCGGCCCCGCTGTGCCGCGCGATGTTCGCCAGCGCTTCGGTGACGGTGAAGTAGGCGACCGCTTCGACCGCGGCAGGGACCTCGCCGAGTTCGCCGACGTCGATGCGGGTCGGCACGCCGGCCCTGGTCGCCAGGGTGTGGAGCGCTCCGACGAGGCCCTGGTCGGCCAGGACCGGAGGGTAGATGGTGCGGATGACGGAGCGCAGCTCGGTCATCGCCTCCTCCGTCTCGGCCTGGGCCTGCCGCACGAGCGCGGCGGCCGCTTCGGGGTCCCGGGGAAGGCTCTGCCCGGCCACCGCGAGCCGTATGGCGATGGCCACCAGCCGGGCCTGGGGGCCGTCGTGCAAGTTGCGTTCGATCCGGCGCAGTTCCGCGCCGTGCGCCTGCAGGACGTCCGCGCGCGTCCGGGCGAGCTCGGTGACGCGCGCGGCCAGTCGTTCCGCCGGTGAGGGCGCCAGTACGGCGAGGCAGCACCGGGCGTGCGCCCGGGCGAGCGGTGGCAGGGCGACGGCCGCCAGGACCGCGAGGAGCAGGAGCTGCGCCACGTTTCCGGTCAGCGCGAGGGCCCAGCTGTCGACCGGGACGTCCAGCAGCAGCAGTCGCGGCGGATCTTCGGGGGAAAAGGCCCACCATCCCACCGTGACGACGAGCGTGAGGAGCAGGTTGCCCAGGCACAGCAGGGCGAGCGCGCCCGCTGGCAGACCGATCGCCACCTGCGTCACGAGCCACGTGAGGTCGCGGCGCAAGGCGCGCGGACGCGGCTCGACCGGCCGCCCCAGCAGCGCCCCGGCCCGCCGACGGTGGCTCTCCGCCCAGGGAGCCGCCAGCGACGGTACGCACAGCAGGGGCGCCGCCAGGAGCGTCGCCGTCGAGGCCATCAGAGTGCCGAGGAGGTAGCGTCCGCCGCGCCCGGTCCGGGCCCACCGTGCCCGGGCCTCGCTGATCATGCCGTGCACTGGTTCGCCTCCGCCTTTCCTGCGCCGTACGGCCTTGTGCCTTTTGGCCTTGCGCCTTGTGGCCTTGTGGCCTTATGGCCTTGTGCCTTGCGGCCTTGCGGCCTTGCGGCCTTGCGCCTTGTGGCCTTCCGCCTCGTGGGACCGGGAGCGGCTCTCAGGCGCGTCACTGTACGGGCGGGGGCGCACCTCCGGCACTACAGCCAGCTGTAGGTCGCCCTCCGTCGCCTGCGGTAGCGACGCGCGACCGTACCCATACCTAGCGTGGCGGTCATGACATCCACGACCTCGGCCTCCGCGCCGCAGCACCGCCCGTCCCAGCAGCGTCACCGCCGGTTCCGCCGAGGCCGGTGGACGGCCGTCGCGGCTGCCGCCCTCGCCACGGCAGGCATGGCCATGGCCGTCCAGCCGTCCGACGGCGCGGTGGCGACGACCGCGCCCGGCTACCGGCAGGACGACCTGCGTCTGGACACCACCGCCCTCCAGGCGCTGGGGATCACCGGCGTCCAGGCGCGGGTCACCACCGCTTCCGGCCGTGACCTGGTCGCCACCGCGGGCGTGGCCGTGGCGGGCACGACCCGCCCGGTGCCCCGCGACGGCTACTTCCGGATCGCCAGCACCGGCAAGGCACTCATGGCCACGGTGATCCTGCAGTTGGTCGACGAGGGCAAGCTGTCGCTGGACGACACGGTGCACCGCCGGCTGCCCGGTGTGATCGACGGCAACGGCAACGACGGCCGGCAGATCACCGTGCGCCACCTCCTGCAGAACACCAGCGGCCTCCACGACGACCTGCCCGGTTTCGACACCCCCCAGCAGTACTACCAGCACCGGTACGACACCTACACCGCCGAACAGATCGTCGCCCGGGCGATGAAGCACCATCCGGACTTCCGGCCCGGCACCGGCTGGGGCTACTCCAACACCGGCTACGTCGTCCTCGGCATGATCGTGGACAAGGTCACCGGCCGCCCGTGGCAGGAGGAGGTCGAGAACCGGATCCTGAAACCGCTCGGCATGAACCACACGTACCTCCCGGCCACGCCCACCCTTCGTCGCCCGCACGCCGACGGCTACCAGGTCTTCACCTCCGGAGAACGGATCGACGTCACCGAGCAGCTCGTCCCGGACCTCGGCGGCTACGTCTCCACCACGGCGGACGTCAACCGCTTCTTCCACGGACTGCTGGGCGGCGATCTGCTGTCCGCGGCGCGCACGGCCGAGATGAAGGACGCCGTCCCGGTCGACAAGCAGATCGAGGCGTTCTGGCCCGGCGGACGCTACGGCCTCGGCCTGGTCAGCCGCCCCCTGAGCTGCGGCGGCACCTACTGGAGCCACGAAGGCGGCGAAGCCGGCTACATCACTCTGAACGGCGCCACCGACGACGGCGGCCGCACGGTCACCGTCTCCATGTCCACCAGCTTCAACGACCTCGACGGAATGCTCCGGCAGCACCGCGCCGCCAGTGCCCTCGTCGACCGCGCGCTGTGCGACACCTCCGGCAGCCGACACGGAAAGTGACCCACCGGGCTCGTGCCGGCCCCGGGGGCGCTCGTGCCGGACCCCGGGGCGCTCGTCCGGGACCCCGGGGCGGCACAAGGCGCTCTCGTCCATGGAGCGACTCGGCCTCACGCCTGCCGGCTGCCGGCTGCCGCGGTCGGGAGTGCCGGGTGGCGGGCGGCGGGGCGACGGGGGTAAGGACCGGGGCGACGGACGGGGGCGGGGGCCCGGGGAGGATCCGTACGGACCGATCGGCCGCCCGTTCACGCGTGCCGTGCTCCTCCGATCTCGACCATGGATCCCCATGTGACCGTCAGGTCGCCCCTGGGATTCGGTCGGCCCCCGCCTGCCGTGCTTTCCTTGGTGTGCACCCCATCGAAGAAGGCATGGCATCCATGAACCGCTCGGCCCGTACGGGAGATCTCACCGGCCTCGCCGATCTCACCGGCCACACCGGCACCCCGCCCCTCCCGGCCGCGGAGCGCTTCTCCGACATGGAGCTGCCCGAGGCGGTTCTGGCGACGCTGACCGGCCAAGGCGTCACCACGCCGTTCCCGATCCAGTCCGCCACCCTGCCCAGCGCCTTGGCGGGCCGGGACGTCCTCGGCCGGGGGCGTACCGGGTCGGGCAAGACGCTCGCCTTCGGGCTGGCGCTGCTCGCCCGCACGGCCGGCCGGCGCGCCGACGCCAAGAAGCCGCTCGCCCTGGTCCTGGCCCCGACGCGCGAGCTGGCCCAGCAGGTGACCGAGGCGCTGACGCCGTACGCCCAGGCCCTGAAGCTGCGCCTCGCCACCGTCGTCGGTGGTCTGCAGGCGGGCCGACAGGCGGGCGAGCTGCGCGCCGGCGCCGAGGTGCTGGTCGCCACCCCGGGCCGCCTCAGGGACCTCGTCGAACGGAGGGACTGCCGCCTCGACCAGGTGGAGATCACGGTCCTCGACGAGGCCGACCAGATGGCCGACATGGGGTTCCTGCCCCAGGTGACCGAGCTGCTCGACCAGGTGCGGCCCGGCGGGCAGCGGATGCTGTTCTCGGCCACGTTGGACCAGGACGTCGAGCTCCTGGTCCGCCGGTACCTCCAGGACCCGGTGGTCCACGCGGCCGACCTCGCCGACGGGACCGACACCAAGGTCGAGCATCATGTGCTCCACGTCCACGGTGCCGAGAAGTTCGCCACCGCCACGGAGATCGCCGCGCGCGAGGGGCGGGTGATCATGTTCCTGGACACGAAGCACGCCGTCGACCGTTTCGCCCGCCACCTCGTCGCCAGCGGGGTGCGGGCCGCCGCGCTGCACGGCGGCAAGTCCCAGCCCCAGCGCACCGACACCCTGGAGCGGTTCAGGACGGGAGCGGTCACCGTGCTGGTGGCGACGAACGTCGCGGCCCGCGGCATCCACGTCGACGACCTGGACCTCGTCGTCAACGTCGACCCTCCGGCCGACCCCAAGGACTACCTGCACCGCGGCGGCCGTACGGCACGGGCCGGGGCCTCCGGAAGCGTCGTGACCCTGGTCCTGCCCGACCAGCGCCGCGACATGGCACGGCTCCTCACGGAAGCGGGCGTCCGGTCCCGGACCACCAAGGTCCGCCCCGGCGAGCCCGAGCTGCGACGCATCACCGGAGCCAAGACCCCCGCCGGCACCCCCGACAGCGGTGCCACCGCCACCGCCGCCGCAGGCCGCAACCAGCGCGGCGCCGCCTTCCGGGGCATCGGCACGGTCCCGGGGAAGCCCGGCCGCGCCAAGAACGAATCCCGCAAGTCCGCCGAGGCCCGACGCACGGCCGAGGCCCGCAAGGCCGCTCGCGTACGGCGCGGCGCTTAGGCGACGTCTGGATCCGACGGCTGGCTCCGGCGCTGGCTCCGGCTCCCCGCGTCTGACGCCAGGAGCCCGGCGCCCGGCATCCGACGCCGGAAGTCCGGCCGCTGGAGTCCGGTGTCCGGGCGCTCGGCGTCCGGCGCCCTCCGTTCGGCCTCCGTTCGGAGTCCGGCGTACCAAGACGCGGCTTCCGGTCCGGCGGTACGCGGATCTGTGGTCCGATCCGGGCAACAGGCGGTACCGCCGGCCGTCGAGGCGTAGCGCACGGTGCTTGACTCGGGCCCATGACCGCCCGCGGCATCACCTGCGCCATCGCTGCCTCGCTGACCTTGAGCGCCCTCCTCGGCGGATCCGCGCGCGCGGAGGACAAACTGTCCGTGACGGGGCCGGACATGGTCGAGGTGGAACTCGACCGCGACGACAGAACCGGTCTCATGACCGGCAGTGCGCATCTCGTCGTCACCACGTCCACCGAGCTGACGACCCGCTTGGTCGCCACGGCTCCGCTCGACATCACTCAGGACGACTCCGACATCGAGTGCGTGGAACAGGACGCCGCAAAGGCCACGTTGCTCGGTGCTCCGCCCTCGCTGCGGGTGTCGTCCCCAGCCGTGGTGCTCGTGCGCTTCGCCGTGGACCGGAAGTGCGCCGACCGGCAGGGGACGCTGATCGTGTCGGCAGCAGCCCCCGGGGCGGCGGGGGCCGCAGCCGTCGCTCCCGCCACCATCCGGTTCTCGTTGGTCCGCGGAGTGGAGGAAGATCCGGAGTACGAGAACGCGCTCGGCGGGGCGACGCTGCTCGCGCTGCTGGCGCTGTTCCTGATGATCCTCCCTGGCCGATGGCTGTGGGCCGAGGTCGCGCCGAAGTGGCGGTCCAAGCGTCTGCCCATCGACGTCCCCTGGGGCGCGAAGGACAGCTGGGTCACCAACATCACCGCACTCGGCGCACTTCTGGGGACCGTCCTCGCCGCGACCGGCGTCATCCAGGAGTGGCTGCCCGGGATCTCCCTGTCGCGCTTCCTGACCATGAACCTGCTCTTCGGCGGCCTCATCCTGATCGCCCCCGTCATCTACTCGGCCTCGTGCACCTACAGGCTGGAGACCGACACCGGGGGCTCGAGGAGACTCAGGGCGACGGGGCACGGCTGGGGCATCGTCGCCTCCGCGTTCGTCACCGTCCTCGGGGTCTTCGGCCAGTTGTCGATGGTCCTCGCCATGGCCGTCGCCTCGACGGCCGGTCTGTCCGCGAAGTGGCTCATCGGTGCGGCCCTGGTCCTCTCGGCGGCGGTGGTGGGCCTCTACGCCGTGCTCTTCGTCAGGGGCACCCTCGCCGCGGCGGACTCGCGCAGCGGCGTTGCCCCTGCCAGGCGAAGGCGAGCGGTGCCGGCCTCCCGCATCCGCCCCTCCCCCCCGACGTCGGCAGCGCTCTGACGACGGGACGGCATCGGCGACGAGCACGCGGTGCCCCGTGCTGCTGTTCTCCTCCGGACGCGCGCGGGCCAGAATGCCTGTCGTGAGCGAAGCCGAACACTCCACCAGAAACCCGGAACCGCGTTCGTTCCTGTCCTGTGCGACGGCGGTGGCTCGACTGTTGGGAGTCGAAGACGGCGCCGCCACGGAACCGAACGAGCGGCAGGCCCGCCGCCTCGCCTCCGCGGTGAGGAAGCCGTTGCTCGAACGCGGCTTCCTGCCAGAGGAGTTGTTCGCACCGCTGATTTCGGCAGCCGTGTACGACCCGGACCCCAGCTTCTGCCGCTGGTTCGTCGAGCCGGCCGTCTACGCGTTCGGGCGCCGCCGTGTGATGGCGGCGTTGGTCGACCATCTGCGGAACGGCACGGACGCCGAGCGAGCGGGTGCCCTGCGGGCCTGGTACTCGGCTCACGTGCCCTTGCGCGCAGAGAGGTCCCCGGCGTACGGACACGGTGGGGTACGGGATCCCGCTCTCGACAGGTCGAGGGACGTCAGAGAGGCCTGGCTGGCGGCCTGCCTGCACGTGTTCGCGGAGACGACCGATCTGCGGGTGCGCCACCGTGTCCTGCTGGACCTGCCCACCTCCCGCGGCCTACCCGCCACGACTGCACGAACTGCTCGCGAGCACTCTCGCATCGGCCCGAGCAGATCCCGACCTGCCCATCCGTCGCTGGGCCGCCGCCGCAGCAGACCCGTTGCCCCCTGGTGGAGGCGGCAACGGACAGGTTCCCTGAAGGCCGCCCAGGGCTGAGACCCTGCGCGCCGTTCGCCGAGCCGACCCTTGCGGCGGGCCGGACTCGCCGGTCCACCTCGACGTACGCGACAAGGATGATCGTGCGATCACGGTCGGGATGTACACGCCGCGAACACGCTCGGCGCGCAGCCGGGACGTGGCGCACGTGGCGCGCCCGGCCGAGGCGAGGACTGGGTGCGGACGCGCCACGGCGAAAGTCGATGGCAGGTGCGGCACGGCATGTGTCATGCTTGCGACCGCAGAGGGGTGTAGCTCAGATGGCCAGAGCGCCGGTCTCCAAAACCGGATGCCGCAGGTTCGACTCCTGTCACCCCTGCCACGCAAACCGCGCCTTCGAGGGAGCGGTGCAGCGCCCCCGCCATCTCAGGTGGGGGCGCTGCGCGTTGGGTCACCTCCGGCAGCAGCCGATGGCCTCCGCCAGGTCATCCGCGTGGGCGAGGCGGCCGGGGAGCAGTGCGGCAGGGAAGGCGAGTGCGGTCGCGGAGGCGAGGCGCCGAAGTACCTCAGCCGCTCGTCATCCGCCGCCGAGGATGCGGCCGGCTTCCGCGGCGACCGAGGGGTCGGCATCCGTCAGCAACGCGGAGGCGAGCGCTTCGAGCTGTTCGTCGCCCGCGTCGGACTGGAGGAAGCCGTTGGTGACGGCGGCGGAGAGGTGATCGCCCGAATCGTCGTCGGCCACCGCGAGCGCGGCCAGGACCATGCGCAGGCCGCGGCGGTCACCGCGTTGCGGCAGCGCCTCGGCATTCTCCTGCGTGACCGCCGTGTCCTGACCGTCGAGCAGCAGCCGATGCCCGGCCCGTGACCCGGCAGACTTGTGCCGGATCCGACATCGACGTACGGAGGAACGGATGAGGACGGGCGAAGCTGCAAGCAGCCGTCGCGTGCGGGCCGTCCACCTGCCCCAGGGCGGCCTCGTGCTCGCCCGGGGGCTGCGCGGCACGGCGGCACCGCAGCCCGCGCCGGAGTTCGGCCTCTATCTTCTCGGACATCCCCTCGACCGTCCCGGTCTCTACGGTCGCTTCCTCATGGGCCTGCGCCCATGGACCCCGCCCTGGCCGTACGAGCGCGTCGACTGGCCCGACTTCTCGGCTCCTCGCCGCCCGGAGGAAGCGGTCGGCCGGCTCCGCGCGGTCCTGGCACGCGTCCAGGCCGGCGAACGTGTCGAGGTCGCCTGCGGCGGCGGTCGCGGCCGCACCGGAACGGCCTTGGCCGCACTCGCCGTCCTGCAAGGGACGCCTGTCGCCGAGGCGGTCGCTTGGGTACGGGCGGCATACGACCCCAAGTCCGTCGAGACGCGTTCTCAGCACCGGTTCCTCGATCACGTCGCCGCTTCGGAGCCGTCCGCCTGATCCGGCACGTGGTGGAAGGAGGAGCGTTCTTGAGGTCGGGTGCGTCGCGTGCAGTCGGGCCCGCCGCATCCTGCGCGGCGGGCCCGACTCCTTCGTGGCCGAGGCGGGATTCGAACCCGCGACCTCTGGGTTATGAGCCCAGCGAGCTACCGAACTGCTCCACCCGGCGGTCTTCACTGTAGGACGGCGACTCCACGCCGAGCGAACGGTTTTCAGCGGCGCGTTCGATCAAGGACATCCGGCCGGTGTCGCGGGCCGATACGTCCGCGCCCTTCTGCCGACAGTGAAGACCCGGCCCACCGTGCTCGACCGTCGCTAGGGTCGGATCTCATGACGACGGTGACAACACACGCGGTCGAATACCCGGCCGACGGCCTGACGATGATCGGGCATCTCGCGCTCCCCTCCGGTGTCGACCGCCGGCCGGCAGTCCTGATCGGGCCCGAAGGGACGGGGCTGAACGACTTCCAGCGCCGTCGGGCGGACGCCCTCGCCGAACTGGGATACGTGGCCCTGGCCTTCGACATCCACGGCGGGCGCTGGTTCACCGACCCGCAGGAGATGCTGGCGCGCGTCATGCCGCTGCTCGCCGACCCCGACCGGATGCGGGGCATCGGCCATGCCGCGCTCGATGTCCTGCGTGCCGAGCCGCGGACCGATCCCGACCGCATCGCCGCCATCGGATACGGCACCGGCGGCGCCATCGCGCTGGAACTCGGTCGGGACGGCGTCGATCTGCGGGCCATCGGAACCGTCAACGCGCTGACCACGGGCCGACCGGGCGAGGCGGCCCGCATCCGGTGCCCCGTGTGGGCCGGTGTCGGATCGCAGGACCCGATCATGCCCGCCGCGCAACGAGACGCCTTCGCCGCCGAGATGGAGGCCGCGGGTGTGGACTGGCGCCTCGTGGTCTACGGCGGAGCGCTGCACGCCTTCCATCACCCGCCGGTCGACCAGACCGTCCTCCCCGGCGTCGGCCACCACCCTCTGCACGCCCGGCGGGCGTGGCGCGACATCGTCGGGCTGCTCGCCGAGTGCCTGCCTGTGACGGGGTGACCGGGACGCAGGACAGCCGTCCTGCTGTTCCGACGCCCCGTCCGAGCGCGCCCCGCTCGCCACGCCAGGGAACCGCGCGAGGCCGGCCGACGTCTGCCGGGGAGCAAGATCAAAAGTGCTGACAGAACGTGGGGAGCGGAGTGCAACCGGACAGTGGACCAGGCGTCGGAGCCAGCCCGAGGGACGTGGCCGCCCTCGTGCTCGACAAGATTCGACAGGGGAACGCGTACGCCCGCACGAGGAAGAAACGGTTCAGCCGAAGCGCGTCCATGACCAAGGTGGCCACGCTCGGCCTGTCCGCCGCGTCCACCGTCATCCTCGGTGTGCAGAATCTCAACGCGTGGACCGGTCTGGCCTTGGCGTGCGTCGCGCTGGTGACGCTGCTGGGCGCCATCGAACCGTTCTTCAACTGGCGCTCGCGGTGGGTCTTGATGGAGGAGGCGCAGCACCGGTTCCAGCGGCTCGCCGACGACCTCGAATACCTCATGGCCTCCACGGGCGCCGACGAGCTCACCTTCGATCAGCTCCGTGAGATCTTCGATCAGTACCAGACGATCTGGGACGACCTGAGCCGTACCTGGCTGGAGCATCGCCGGGAACTCGCACCGTCGGGCCGCGCCTAGGGACGACGCGGACCCGTTTCCTCCGCCGCCCTGGCGCCGTCCCGGAGCCGGGCTCCGACCGGCGACGGCGGAGTCGGCGGAGTCGGCTCGCCGCACCCTGTAGGCGCCGGTCCGCGGTTGCGCGGAGGGCCTGGGCGGCGATGCCGGACGGGTCCGGTCCGTCTCTTCCCTGCCGCTTCAGACCTCCGGGAAGGCCGGAGAGATGCCCAGTGAGGGGGCGATCGCCGACCAGATCGCGGACTGGGCCGTGGGCAGGTCGACGTGCGGATCGGCGATCATCACGCGGATGCCGAGACCGTCGCACAGGGCCAGGACCAGGGTGCTCACCGCGGCGACGTCGCAAGGGGTGAACTCGCCCGACTCGACGCCCTGCTCGACCGCGCCACCGACCCAGGTGTGGAGCTGGTCGTACAGGTCGACGGCCAGCTGCCGGGCTCCCTCGTCCCGCTGTGCCCGCACCCACAGCTCCTGCCACAACTTCCAGTCCTGGCGCAGCTCCTCGTCCGTGGGCAGCATGGTGCGCACGATGCGGGCGAGGAGCACGGCGGCCGGCACGCTGCCGGCGTCGCCTCCGTCGAGGTCCGTGCCGGTCTGGGCGAAGGAGTGCGTCATCGCCTCGGCGAAGAGCTTCTCGCGGGTGTCGAAGTGGTAGTGGAGCAGGGCCTTCGACACCCCCGCGTGCTCGGCCACCTTGCGCATGCTGACGTTCTCGAAGCCGATGTCGGCGATCACCTCGCACGCGGCCTTGAGGATCCGCTCCCGTGTCTCGAGTGCGCGCTCGGCCTTGGTCACGTTGGCAACTCCCGGTGTCGGTCTCGGTATCGGCTTCGGCTCGGTGCCGGCTTCGGTGCCGGCTTCCGTGCCGACTTCGGTGCCGGCTTCGGTGCCGGCTTCGGTGCCGGCTTGGGTTCTGCCGATTCGTGCCGGTTCGACGCTTCCCTGCTGGTCGTCGGTCTCAGCACGGAACCGGCTCCGGCTCCGGCTCCGGCTCCGGCTCCGGCTCCGGCTCCGGCTCCGGCTTCAGTGTCGGTTGCGGACCATCATGACCGATCCCCCCGTCCCTCCGGGCGCTCCGCGTACGGGCGGAAGCGCCAGCCCGTCCTGCGGGCGCGCCGTCCCGCGTCCACCATCCGTGCCAGCAGCGGCGGCGGGGCGTACAGCGGCTCGCGGTACTCCGCGTACGCGTACATCGACCGGGCGATGGCCTGCACCGTGTCCAGCCCGATCTGAACCGACTCAGGTCGGCCAGGGCGAGCGGGCCGAGGGGATGGGCACAGCCCAGGGTCATGGCCCGGTCGATGTCCCCGGGGGAAGCCGCACCGCACTCGGCCATCCGCACCGCCGCCGGCGGATACGGCACGAGCAGGGCGTTGACGACGAACCCCGCAGGGTCCCTGGCGTGCACGACCTCCTTGCCGAGGAGGTCGGCGGCGAAGGTTCCGGCGCGGCGCGCGGTGTCCTCGCCGGTGAGCGGCGAGGACACCAGCTCCACCAGCGGCAGCGGGCACCGGGGTGAAGAAGTGCAGGCCGATCACCCGGGACGGCCGTGAGATCGCGGCCGCCAGCCTGATGACGGGCAGGGAGGACGTGTTGGTCGCGAGGATGGCGTCCCGGCGTGCCACGACGGCGTCGAGCCGGGCGAGGTCGCTCACCAGGTCACCGGGAGCTGCAGCACACCCGTACCGCGCTTGACGAGTTCGCCCGCGACGATGAGCCGCTGGATCTCGGAGGTTCCCTCCCAGATGCGGTCGACGCGCAGCTCCCGGTAGAGGCGCTCGACGGGGTACGAGCGGTCGTAGCCCCGCCCGCCGAAGATCTGCAGGCACCGGTCGACCACCCGGCCGGACGCCTCGCTGGCCGCGAGCTTGGCGATCGCGGCCTTGGCGTGCAGGGTCTTGCGGTCGGTCCGGCCCTCACCGACCTCCCAGGCGGCCTGGTGGGTGTACGCGCGGTTGACGGCGATGTCGACGGCCGAGTCGGCGAGCATGCCCTGGATCAGCTGGAAGTCGGCGATGCGGGAGCCGAACTGACGGCGCTCGACAGCCCAGTCACGGGCGAGCTCCAGGGCCCGTTCGGCCGCGCCGATCGTGCGCGCGGCGATCATCAGCCTCTCCTCGGAGAACCAGGACCGCGTGAGGTCGTAGCCGTTGCCGACGCCGCCGAGCACCGCGTCCTCGGGGAGGTGTACGTCCGTGAAGGTGAACTCGGGGTGCTCGTAGACGAAGGTGTGCATCCAGCGGGGAACCCGGGTCATCTCGATGCCGGGGGTGTCCTTGTCCACCAGGAACAGGGTCGGCGCCCGCTCCTCCCCCGCCGCGGCGAGCACGATCATGAAGTCGGCGTGGTCGCCGACCGTGACGAACCACTTCTCGCCGTTCAGCACCCAGCCGTCGGAGGTCCGGGTCGCGGTGGTGCGCAGGTTCTGCGGGTCGGAGCCCGCCTCGGGCTCGCTCACCGCGTAGCAGTCACGCCGGCGTCCCCGGATCACGGGTACGAGGTAGCGCTCGCGCTGCGCCGGCGTGCAGTGCGACAGAGCGTTGGCCGGCCGCCACACCATGTCCCACAGGGCGCCGGTGAGCCGGCCCAGCTGCTCCTGGACGACGACCTGCTCGGGGACGGTGAGTCCGGCGCCGCCCCACTCGGCCGGCATGTTGACGGCCTGCAGGCCGCTGTCGAGGACGGCGTCGCGGATCTCGACGTGGGCCTGCGGCGGCAGTCCGTTGTTCTCCTCGCAGTCGAGCTCGTACTTCATGATGAACTCGGTGAGGTCGCGCGCCGATTCCTTGAGCTCCTGCTGGCGTGCGGTGAGTCGGAAGTCCATGGAGTCCTGGTCCTCTCTCGGATGTCGCTGACGGTGCGGGGCGGGGCGGGGCATGGGCCGGGTGGGACGGCGGGACGGGGCGAGTTCGTGCGGCGAGGGGCTGGGGGCCGTGCGGACGGCGATCGGCCGGCCGGCTCAGCGAGGCAGGGCGAGGGCCCGGGTACCGCGCTTGATCAGTTCGTTGGCGATGATCAGACGCTGGATCTCCGAGGTGCCCTCCCAGATCCGGTCGACGCGCAGCTCCCGGTACATCCGCTCGACGGGGTACGAGCGGTCGTAGCCGCGCCCGCCGAAGATCTGCAGGCACCGGTCGACGACGCGCCCCGCGGCCTCGCTCGCCGCGAGCTTCGCCGTGGAGGCCTTGGCGTGCAGGGTCTTGCGGTCGGTGTGCGGCTGGCCGGCCTCCCAGGCGACCTGGTGCGTGTAGGCACGGTTGACCGCGATGTCGACGGCGCAGTCGGCGAGCATGCCCTGGACCAGCTGGAAGTCGGCGATGCGGGAGCCGAACTGACGCCGTCCGACGGCCCAGTCACGGGCCAGTTCCAGGGCCCTCTCGGCGGCGCCGACGGTCCGGGCGGCGATCATCAGCCGCTCGTCGGTGAACCACTCCTTCGTCAGCTCGTAGCCCTCCCCGACGTCACCGAGCACGTCCTCGTCGGGCACGAAGACGTCGGTGAACCGGAACTCGGGGTGCCCGTTCACCGCGGAGTGCATGAAACGGGGAACCCGGGTCATCTCGACTCCCGGCGCCTGCTTGTCGACGAAGAACAGCGTCGCCGCCCGCTCCGGCCCGGCGTCGGCCTGCACCAGCAGGAAGTCGGCGATGTCGCCGCAGGTGACGAACCACTTCTCGCCGTTCAGGAGCCAGCCGCCCGCCGTACGGGTCGCGTTGCTCGTCCCCGAGCCGGGGTCGGATCCCGCTCCGGGCTCAGTGACCGCGAAGGCGTCGAAGCGCTCGCCGCGGATCACCGGCAGCAGGTACTTCTCGCGCTGTGCCCCGGTGCCGTGCGCGAGGACGTTGGCGGGCCGCCAGGGGATGTCCCACAGGCAGTTGGTGACCTTGCCGAACTCCTCCTCGACGATCACCTGGTCGAGCAGGGAGAGGCCGGCACCGCCCCACTCGGCGGGCATGTTGATGGCGTAGACACCGGCATCGATCGCGGCCCGGGTGAGTTCCCGTACGGTGTCGGTGGGCAGCGGGCCGCCCGCTTCCTCGGACTGCTCCTCGTACCGCATCAGGAGTCGGGTGTAGGCCGCGGCGCGCGCCTTGAGCTCGGTCTGCTCGGGGGTGTAGCGGAAGTCCATGGTGCGGGTCTCCTCCGGGGCGGGAAGGGGTGACGGGAAGGGGCGGGCTCGGCCGACAAGCGGCCGGGAAAAGCCGGCCGAGGAGGCGGGCAGGCCGCCCGGGCAAGAATCGATCGAGGCCCGGGCAAGGAATCGGCCGAGGAGACAGCCGATGAGGCCGCAGAGGCCCGGGCAGGGGACCGGTCGAGGATCGGGCTAGCAATTCGGCCGAGGAGGTGGTCGGGGACCGGGCAGGAATCGGCCGGGGACTCACCGGGGAGTCAGCCGAGGACGGCCCGCGCGTCCAGCGCGAGAGCACCGGCCGGGCGTACCAGCAGCGGGTTGACCTCCAGTTCGGCGATCTCCGGGTGGGCCGCGGCCACCTCGCTGATGCGGGCGATGACGGCGGCCGCAGCGGGGACGTCCACGGCAGGACGGCCGCGTACGCCGTCGAGCAGGGGGGCGGTCCGCAGCCCGCGCAGCAGCTCCTCGGCGTGACCGGCGGCGACGGGCGCCAGGGCGAAGGCCACGTCGCGGAGGGTCTCGGTGAGCACGCCGCCGAGGCCGACCATCGCCACCGGGCCGAACCGCGGGTCGCGTTGGACGCCCACGATCAGTTCGAGGCCGTCCGAGAGGTCCGCCATGGCCTCGACCGAGTACGACGGGGCCCCGAGTCGGGCGTGCATCTGCCGGTACGCGTCCAGCAGCGCGTCCCGGTCGGCGAGCCGCAGGGCCACGCCGCCCGCGTCGGACTTGTGCAGGACGTGCAGGGCCTTCAGGACGTACGGTCCCTCGAACGCGGCGGCAGCGGCGAGGAGTCCGGCCTCGTCGGCGATCTCGCGCGCCGGCGGGAACGGCACCCCGGCCCCGGCGAGCAGCGCCCGTACACCGTGGTACGAGGGGTCTCCCAGCGGTGCCGCGGCCGGCGGCAGCGTGGCCACCCCGGCGGGAGGGGCCGCCGCGCGGGTGGTCAGCGCGGCGAGCGCGCGGGCCGCGTCCTCGGTGGCGGCGAACACCGGCACCCCGGCCTCGGCGAGCACCCGGCAGCTGGGCGACCTCGGGTACATGGACTGCAGGACCAGCGGCTTCGGCGTGGCAGCAAGATGCGCGGCGATCTCCTTCGCGGCCCGCCGCTCCCCCTCGGCGAGCACGGAGCCGCCGGCCGGCCCGCCGCCCAGACCGCCCTCGGCGGCGGCGTACCCGCCGAAGTAGCCCGTCATCAGGACGGCGTCGACCTCGTCGGCGGCCAGCAGTTCACGCACCGTGTCGGCGTACGAGAGGGGGCGTTGCTCGCCCATTCCCGCGAGGTCGACCGGGTTGCGGACGGCGGACTGCTCCCAGAGCACGCTTCGCAGCCGGTCCTGGGCCGGGGCGCCGAGCTCGGGCACGTCGAGCCCGGCGTCCTCGGCCGCGTCGGCGGCGACGGCACCGTGCCCGCCGCCGTCGGTGAGGACGGCCGTCCGCCTCCCGGCCGCGCGCCGCCCACCCGCCAGGGCCGCGAGCGCGACGGTCATCTCCCGTGGGGTGCGGACGAGTTCGACTCCCGCGTCGCGGCAGGCCGCGGCCACCACGTCGGCGGAGGTGGTCAGTGCCCCCGTGTGGGACCGGGCACTGCGGGCCGAGGCCGTGCCGCGCCCGGCGGTGAGGAGGACCACGGGCTTCCCGGCCGCCGCGGCAGCACGGGCGAAGGCGCGGCCGTCGCCGAAGTCCTCGGCGTACACGGCGATCACCGAGGTGTGCTCGTGGTGCGCACAGTCCTCGACGAGGTCGACGAGGGTGACGTCCGCCTGGTTGCCGAGCGAGACGAATCGGGAGAAGCCGAGGTCGTGCGGGGCGCCGCGCAGCTGGAGCTCGAGGGCCAGGTTGCCGCTCTGGCTGAGCAGGGCGACGCGACCGGGAGCGAACCGGTCCGAGGCCAGGTAGAGCTCGGTGGTGTTGTCGGCGACGCCCAGGCAGTTGGGGCCGACGAGCACGGCTCCGGCGGCCCGGACCCGCTCGGCGACGGCCCGCTGGCGGGCCAGGCCGGCGGGTCCGGCCTCCGCGAAACCGGCGGTGATGGCGACGATCGCCTTGGCCCCGCAGGCGAGGGCATCGTCGACGGCGGCTTCGAAGCCGCTGCCGGGCACGGAGATCACCACCAGGTCGACCGGCTCGCCGATCTCGCCGAGCGAGGAGGCCGCCTTCCGGCCGAGCACGGTGCCACCCCGCCGGTTCACCAGGTGCACCGGCCGCCGGCCGGGCGCGCGCAGGGCCTGGGCGGCCACGGCGTGCCCGTACTTCGCAGGGTCGTCGCTCGCGCCGACCACGGCGACGGAGCCGGGGTCGAAGAGCGCGGTCAGGTCGCGGGCCATCTCATCCCTCCACACGGAGGGCGGAGTTGGGGCAGCTGTCCACGCAGGCGCGGGCGCGGTCCTCGGCGGCGGGCGGCACGTCGACGACGACGACCCGCGCGTAGCCCCACTCGTCGAGCTCGACGAGTTCGGGGGTGTTCTCCTGGCAGAGGCCGTAGCCGTTGCACAGCGTGGCGTCCAGCAGCAGTTTCATGACGTTCCTTCCAGTACGGCGGCCACGGGCTCGGCGGGCGTGGTGGGGCGAGCTCGGTCGGGGCCGGTTCCATCAGGGCGAGCTCGGTCGGGGCCGGTTCGATCGGGGCCGGTGAGGTGGCGGTGGGCTAGGTGGCGGTGGGTGATGTGGCGGTGGGTGGACTCGGAGCGGGTGCGGTCGGCGCGGGCGGTGCGGTGACGGCGGGCACCGGGACGGTGAGGCGGGTCGGGCGGTGCGCGTTCCGCGCGGGGGTGTCGGCCCGGCACACCGGGCAGGGCGCGTCGAGGTGGGCGCGGACCCGGCCGGGAAAGGCGCGCAGCAGGCTTCCGGCGAGGGCCGCGGCGGCGTCGAGCAGCCCGCAGGCGCCCCGCCCGGGCAGCCCCCGCGCCCAGCCGTGCAGCCGCTCGACGGTGTCGGGGCCGGCGGATCCGGTGGCGAGGCGGTCCAGGGCGTCACGGATCGCGGCCGTACCCGATACGCACACGCCGCATTGCCGTGCGCTCTCGGCGGCGAGGTGGCCGACCGCGTCGAAGGCGGCGCCCACCGGGCAGGCGTCGGCGGCGAGGAATCGGATCGCTCCGCAGCCGAGCGCCGTGCCCGCCGCGGCGAGTGCGCCGGGTTCGAGGGGCAGGTCCAGGGCGCGGGCGTCGACGAGCCCGCCGAACAGCCCGCCCATCAGGGCGCCGGCCGGGGCGGAGGTGCCCAGGGCGGCTGCGAGGGTGCGCAGGGGGACGCCGTAGGGCACCTCCGTGAGGACCGGCGAGGTGTCGCCGCACGACAGGGTGACCAGCGTGGAGCGCGCGACCGCGTCCCGCAGTTCGGGCCGGGCGGCGACGAGCGCGATCCGGGCGAGGGTCTCGACGTTGGCGACCAGGGTCGGCGCGCCCCGGACTCCCCGCTCGAAGGGGCGGGGCGGTTTGGCGGTCGGCAGGGCCGGCCCGCCGTCGATCCGGCGGACGACCGCGGTCTCCTCGCCGGCGACGTAGGCGGGGGCGGTCTCCACGACCTTCACGGGCAGCGGCGGTCGGCGTTCGGCGAGGGCCCGGCGCACGCGGAGGGCCGCCTCCGGGTCGGACAGGTAGACGTAGCCGTGGGCGGCGCCGGTGATCGCGGCGGCGTGGGCGAGGCCGTCGAGAACGAGGTGCGGACGGGCCCGCAGCAGCCAGCGGTCCTTCACCGAACCGGGCTCGCCCTCCTCGCCGTTGGCCACGACGACCGGGGCGCCGGCACCCGCGCCGGGCTCGCCGGACGCCCCGGTCCCCCGGCCGCGTCGCCCGTGTTCCCGTACGGTGCGGAGCTTGACGGCGGTCGGGAATCCGGCGCCGCCGCGGCCGCGCAGGCCGCAGGCGTCGAGGTGGCGCAGCAGTTCGTCGGGCGCGACGGCGCGCGCGTATCCGCCGGTGGCCTCGTACGCCCCGGTGCTCTCCGTCGCGTGCGGCGTCGCACCGAGCAGGGAGCCCGCGGCAGGGACGGTCGGGAGCCGGACGGTGGTCGGGAACCGGATCGCGGTCGGGAGCCGGATCGTGGTCGGGTGGCGGGCGGTGGTCCGGTGGCGGGCGGTGGTCATCTACCGTCTCCTGTAAGGGCGGTGGGGGCGGATCCGGCGGAGCGGGACCGGGTACGCAGGAGCCGCAGCGCGTTTTCGAGCGCGGCGCGGTCCCCGGCGGTGCGGCCGTATCCCGCTCCGGGGAGGCCGATGAGCATGCGGTGGTGGTCGAGGATCACCTCGGCGGCGAGCAGCGCGGCTGTGGTCGAGGCGGTGGTGTCGACGTTCTTGACGGCATACGCGTCCGCATCGGCGTGCGTGTATGCACCGGCATGGGCGTTGGTGTCTGCGTCTGCGTCTGCGTCTACCTCTGCATCTGCATCTGCGCGCCCGTTCCCTGTCCCCGCCTCGTGGAGCTGGGCGGTCACGGCGGTCACCAGGCGGGTGGCCTCGGCGAGATAGCGCAGCCAGCTGTGCCGACTGCCCCGCAGGACCAGGCGTTCCACCCGGCGCCGCTCGGCGGTCGCGAGCTCGGCGGGGCCCGCCGGCGGGCGGGGCGCCGCGCCGAGGGAGGCACGCAGCACGGCGACGGCCGCGGGCAGCTCCCGCTCCGGCTCGGGCGTGAGCCCGAGCCAGTCCAGATGCCGCTGACCGCGCATGCGTACCTCCGAAGGGGAATGGGGTGCCGTGACCGGGCGCCCGACCAGCCCCGTCCGGCCCAGCCAGGCGGGAGGGCCGGCAAGCGGACGGGACGGGCCCGAGGCCCGTGCGCGGTCGACGGCGGCGGGAGGGGAGCAGGGAAACTGCGGGCCGGGGCGAGTGCCGAGGCACGCCGGGCTGCGCTCGGCACGAAGGCCGAGAGCCGTGGGCCACACTCGGGGTGACGAGCGAATGCGCAGGTCAGAGGCGGCGTGGCGGCGGCGCAGCGACAGGTGAACGTTTGCTGACCGATCGGTCAGGCAATAACCAAGCTAGCTGACCGATCGGTCAGCGTACAAGTCTTGACCCAGCGGAATTCAGCCACCACCCTGGCTGTCCAATCGGTCAGCCTGGCCCCGGCTCCCGCCCCGACGCCCTGCCCGCAACCGGTTCGCCCGCCATCGACGCCCGACACCGATCGCCGCTCTCGCGGCACGAGGAGTCACCGATGCACTCCAGAGCCCCCTCACCCACCCCACGCACCGCGCCGGCGGCATCCGACACGGCCGCCCGGAACCTCCCCGCACCCGCGCTGCCGGCCCGCCACTACACCGATCCCGACGTCGCGGCCGCCGAGACCCGCCAGGTCTTCGCCAGGTCCTGGCAGCTCGTGTGCCACGAGTCGGACCTGCCCGGCCCGGGGGCCCGGCTCGCCGCCACCGTCGCCGGCCGCGAGGCCCTGGTCGTGCGCACCGAGGACGGCGGACTCGCCGCCCACCTCAACGTCTGCCGCCATCGCGGGACCCGCCTGGTCGCCGCCCCCGAACCGGCCGGCAAGGCGATCCGCTGCCCGTACCACGGCTGGACCTATCGTCTCGACGGCAGCCTGGTCGGCGCCCCCGAGGCCCGGCAGATCCCCTGCCTCGACAAGCCCCGGCTGGGCCTTTTCCCCGCTCGGGTCGAGTCCTTCCTCGGCTTCGTCTTCGTCAACCTCGACCCCGGCGCCGTGCCGCTGGCCGAGAGCTGCGCGGGACTCGCCGAGGCCGTCGGCCACTATGCCGGAGCGGACCTGGTGCCGGTCGGCCGTGACCGGATCCACGACCTGTCCCGCGCCGAGGTCCAGCAGGCCAACTGGAAGGTCGCCGTCGACAACTACCTGGAGGGATACCACGTACCCGTCGCCCACCCCGGCCTGATGCGCCTGCTCGACTACCAGGGCTACGCCTGCGAGGTCCACGACGCGTACGTCCTCTTCACCTCCCCGCTACGCGAAAAGCCGTCCTCCAACTGGGCCGAGCGGCTCTACCAGCGCGTCGCCGCGCCGATGCCCGGCCTCACCGAGGCCGACCGCCGGGTCTGGCGGTACGCCGTCATCTACCCCAACACCCTCATCGACTTCTACCCCGACCACGTGCTCGCCTGGACGGCCCTGCCGACCGCCGTCGACCGGGTGGCCGTCCCCGGCGCCTTCTACACCCGGCGCGGCACCGGACCGCGCACCCGCCTCGCGCGGCGCCTGAACATGCACATCGGCTGGATCACCAACGACGAGGACGCCGAACTGGTCGCCCGCGTCCAAAGGGGCCTGTCCACGCCGGGTTTCGAGCCCGGACCACTGTCCAGGCGCGAGACCGCGGTGGGCTGGTTCGCCGACCGCATCCGCGCGGACCTGGCCGACCCCGCCGGCCAGGCCGTCGCCCCTGGCACGTCCCCCGCGGCCGCTCCCGGCTCCGAGCGCGGCTCCGCCCCGCCGGGGCGCTGAGGCCACCGCCGTGCCGCCGTCCCCTCCCTGCCGCACCACCGCAGGACCGCACCCCTGGACGGCACGGCCGTCTGCCCTTCCCTGCCGCACCGACGCACGCACCGGCCCGCCACCGCACCACCACGGCACCACCCGCACCACGGCACCACCCCGGCACCGCACCACCTGCACCACGCGCATCACCCGCCCCACGGCACTGCGGCACCACCGCACCACCGCGGCACTGCGGCACTGCGGCACTGCGGCACTGCGGCACTGCGGCACTGCGGCACTGCGGCAACACGGCACCACCGCGGCACTGCGGCACTGCGGCAACACGGCACCACTGCGGCACCGCACCACCGAAGCACCCGCACGCGCCCGGCCGAACGCCTCGCGCACCCACGCACCGTTCGTTCGCCCGCCGTCCCCCAGCGGCCCTACGGAGAGGACCCCATGTCCCCCGAGGCACGTTCCCTGTCCCGCCGCTCACTGCTCCGCGCCGGCGGCGCCGCCGCCCTCGGCATGACGGCGGCCGGCTGCGGATTCTCCTCCGCCCCCGACGCCGCCGGCCAGGCCGCCGCCGAGGCCCCCATCGACGTCAAGGTCGACGGCGACCTGGTGTACTTCAACTGGGCCGACTTCGTCGACCCGGCCGTCTTCGAGGGCTTCTCCAAGGAGTACGGGGTCAAGGTCGTCCAGTCGAACTACGACTCCATGGAAGGGATGGCCGCCAAGCTCAACGCCGGCAACCGCTACGACATCATCTTCCCCACCGCCAAGTGGGCCGAGCGCCTCTCCCGAGGAGGCCGGCTGCGCCGCATCGACCACGGACGCCTGCGCAACGCCGAGGCCGTGTTCGGCGCCTACGACTACTTCGCCGACCCCTGGTACGACCCCCGCTCCGCGCACACGGTCCCGTTCACCATGTACAAGACCGGCATCGGCTGGCGCCGGGACCGGCTCGGTGATCTCACGGGTTCCTGGGACGACCTGTGGAACGACCGTGCCAAGGGCCGGCTCTTCGTCCTCGACGACCGCGACGAGGTCCTCGGAATCGGCGCGCTCAAGCACGGCCTTCCCCTCACCACCGAGAGGCCCGACGACCTCGACCGCGTCACCGAGACCCTGCGCGCGCTGCGCCCTCGACTGCGCGGATTCTCCAGCGACAGTTACAACAACCTGCTCAACGGCAACGCCGACATGACCCAGGCGTGGAGCGGCGACATGGCCGCGATGCTCTCCCAGGCGAAGGACCCGTCCGTCTTCGGATTCGAGACCGCCCGCGAGGGCGCCCCGGTCAACTCCGACTGCTACGCCATCCCCGCGGACGCGCCGCACCCCGGCACGGCCATGCTCTTCATCGACTACATGCTGCGGCCCGAGAACGTGAAGCGGAACATCGAGTACATCGGCTACCCGATGCCGGTGCGCGGCTCGGAGGGCACGTACGCCGCGCTCGTGGAGCCCTTCCCGCAGTGCCTCGTGAGCGCCGCCGACCTGAGGGACGACCGGTACTTCCGCAACGGCACGGCGGCGGGCGAGAAGGCCCGCGACGCCGCCTGGACCGACGTGAAGGCGGGCTGACATGGCCGACACGGCCCGCACCCCACGCGGCGTCAGAAGACGTGCGCAGGACCGGCTGTGGACCTGGCTGATGCTCCCCGGCACGCTGTGGATGAGCGTCTTTCTTGTCG
The DNA here is from genome assembly GCF_040680975.1 of Streptomyces sp. NPDC051921. NCBI lineage: Bacteria > Bacillati > Actinomycetota > Actinomycetes > Kitasatosporales > Streptomycetaceae > Streptomyces > Streptomyces sp. NPDC051921. The sequence goes on along the minus strand of NZ_JBFAXU010000014.1, from coordinate 83,254 downwards.
CGTCCCTCATCCTGGTGGCCACCCTCGCGTTCGGCACCACCGACCCCCTCGGCAACCCGCGCTTCGGTTTCGCCCTCGACAACCTCACGGCCCTGGCCGACCCGGCCTACCGCACCGTCATGCTGCGCTCCCTCGGCTACGCCCTGGTCACCTGCGCCATCTGCCTGGTCGTCGCCTATCCCGTCGCCTACGCCATCGCGACCAGCGGCGGCCGGTACAAGAACCTGCTGATCGCGGCGATCGTGGTCCCGTTCTTCGCCAACTACCTGGTGCGCATGTACGGCTGGTCCGTCGTCCTGTCCGACGACGGACCGCTGCTCAGGGCCCTGCGCGCGACCGGGCTCGCCGACGGGGGGACCCGGATCCTGCAGACCGGCGCGGGCGTCGTCGCCGGACTCGTGTACGGCTTCGTCGTCTTCATGATCATCCCGCTCTACGCGGCCATGGAGCGCATGGACACCTCGCTCGTCGAGGCCGGCCGCGACCTCTACGCCGGTCCGCTGCGGACCTTCCTGTTCGTCACCGTCCCGGCCACCCGGCAGGGAGCGGCCGCCGGCTGCGTCCTCGTCCTGTTGCCCGCCATGGGCGACTTCGTCAGCGCCCAGCTCATGGGAGGTCCCGACCAGATCATGATCGGCAACCTGATCCAGGACAAGTTCTTCCAGGGCCAGAACTGGCCGCTCGGCTCCGCGCTCACCATGCTGCTGATGGGCGTGCTCTTCCTCGGCATGCTCGGCTACCTGCGGCGCACCCGCAAGGACGAGGCGGAGGCGGTCCGTTGACGGCCGCCCGCGGGCGCCGCCGCGGCGCCGAGCGCCGACCCCGGTTCGCCATCGCCGTCACCGCGGTCTTCTTCGCGCTCCTTTACGTACCCATCGGCGTCGTCGTCCTCTTCTCCTTCAACTCGCAGAAGTCCCTGACCGTCTTCGACGACTTCAGCCTGCGCTGGTACGGGGCGTTCCTCCGCGACGACGTGCTGCTGGACTCGCTCGGCATGAGCCTGCGGGTCTCCCTCGTCGCCATGGCCGGCTCGGTGGTGCTGGGCGTCGCGCTCGCGCTCGGCCTGGTCCGCGCCCGCAGCCGGCTCGGCTCCTTCGCCGGACTGGTGATGCTCGTCCCGCTCATCACGCCGGAGATCGTCACCGGTGTCGCCGCGATGCTCCTGTTCAAGGGCGTCGGCATCACCCTGTCCACGACGACCGTGACGCTCGCCGAGATCACCTTCTCCATCTCCTACGTGACGGTGATCCTGCGCTCCCGCGTCGCCGCCCTCAACCCGGAGATCGAGGAGGCGGCCATGGACCTCGGGGCCACCCGTCGGCAGGCGGTACGGCTGGTGACGCTTCCCGCCCTGCTCCCCAGCATCCTCGCCTCAGCCGTCCTCGTCTTCGCCCTGGTCTTCGACGACTTCGTCCTCGCGTACTTCACCACCGGAGTCGATCCGCAGCCCCTGTCGGTCCGCATCTACTCGGCGATCCGGTTCGGCGTCCAGCCCACCATCAACGCCGTCGGCACGCTGATGCTGGCCGGCTCCGTCGGACTCATCGCCCTCGCACTCGCCATCCCGCGCCTGTTCGGCCGACGCGGCGGCCTCGACCTGCTCTCCGGGAAGTGAACGCCATGACCTCGCAACCCACACCCCCGCGGCACCCGCAGCGCCCGCAGACACCGCGATCCCCCGACGCACAGCCGGCCCCCGACCCGCGGCCCGTGCTCGCCCACCCGGCCGTCCGTCTCGACCGGGTGAGCAAGCGCTACCCCGGCGGCGCCGGCGGCTCCGCCAGTTCCGGCGGCTCCGGCGGTTCCGGCGGTTCCGGCGGTTCCGGCGGTTCCGGCGACCCCGCCGATGGCGCCGATGGCGCCGCCTACGCCGTCCATGACATCAGCCTCGACATCGCCCCCGGCGAGTTCTTCTCCCTCCTCGGCCCCTCCGGCTGCGGCAAGACCACCCTGCTGCGCATGATCGGCGGCTTCGCCGACCCCACCGAGGGCAGCGTCCTGCTCGACGGCGAGGACGTGACGGGTCTCCCGCCCCACCGCCGTAACGTCAACACCGTCTTCCAGAGCTACGCCCTCTTCGACCACCTCTCCCTCGCCGACAACGTGGCCTTCGGGCTCAAGCGCAAGGGCGTCGCCCGCCCCGAGATCCGGCGCCGCGTCGCCGACATGCTCGACCTCGTCCAGCTCGCCGACCTGGCAGGCCGCCGCCCGCCCACGCTCTCCGGCGGGCAGCGCCAGCGCGTCGCCCTCGCCCGTGCCCTGGTCAACCGTCCGCAGGTGCTGCTGCTCGACGAGCCGCTCGCCGCCCTCGACCTGAAGCTCCGGCGCCGGATGCAGGTCGAGCTCAAGCAGATCCAACGCGAGGTCGGCATCACCTTCCTCTTCGTCACCCACGACCAGGACGAGGCGCTGACCATGTCGGACCGCCTCGCCGTCATGAACCAGGGCCGCATCGAACAGTGCGGGACACCGGAGGACGTGTACGAGCGCCCCACCAGCAGTTTCACCGCCTCCTTCCTCGGCACCTCCAACCTGGTCCCCGGCACCTACCGCGACGGCCGTGTGCTGCTCGACCAGGGCCCCGCGCTGCCCGTCGGCGCCCGCACCGGCGTTCCCGAGGGCAGCCGGGTCCACCTCAGCCTGCGCCCCGAGAAGATCTGGCTGTCCGACTTCGAGCCCGGCATGGCCCGGATCACCGGCGTCGTCCGCGAGACCGTCTACTCCGGCCCCACCACCACCTACCTCGTCGAACTCGCCCCCGGCGTCACCGTGCATGTCCTGGAGCAGAACACCGCCCGCTCCCGCATGGAGGACCGCTGGAGCGGCGGCGAGGAGGTCGAACTCGGCTGGCGGCCCGAGCACTGCCTGGTCCTGGACTGACGACGGCCCCACCGGAGGAACACCCATGAACCACGACGTCATCGTGCTCGGCGCCGGACTCGCCGGACTCGCCGCCGCCCGCGACCTCGCCGCGGGCGGAGCCGACGTCCTCGTCGTCGAGTCCCGCGACCGGGTCGGCGGCCGCGTCGAGCAGACCGCCCTGCCCGACGGCCGCCTCGTCCAACTCGGCGGCGAGGTGGTCGGCTCGGCCCACACCGCCTACACCGCCCTCGTCGCCGAACTCGGCCTCACCCTCGTCCCCAGCTACGTCGCCGAGCCCGGCGCCCTCGCCCGCGCCACGCCCGAAGGCGTCGGCGCCGGCGACCCACCGCACTGGTTCGGTCCCGGCGACGACGCCTGCCACCGGAAGGTCACCGCCGCCTTCGCCGCGCTCGCCGCGACCGTCGACCCCGACGACCCCTGGTCGCACCCGCAGGCCGCCGCCCTCGACCGTCTCTCCGTGGGCACCTGGCTGCGTGACGAGGGGGCGGGCCCGGCGGTCGTACGCCTCTGGGAGATCGGCCGGCTCGCGCTCGCCGACGGCTCGTGCGAACGCACGTCGCTGCTCGCCGCCCTGCGCAAGCACGCCGCCGTCCCCGGGCTCGGCCACTACGAGTACGAGGCCTGGGAGGGTCTGCGGGTGGCCGAGGGCTCGGCGACCGTGGCCCTGCGGATGGCCGCCGGCCTCGACGGCCGTGTCCGTACCGGCGCACCCGTGGAGGCGCTCGCGGTCGGCCACGGCGGCTGCTCCGTGCGCCTCGCGGGGGGCGAGACCCTGACCGCGGGCGCCGTCGTCAGCGCCCTGCCCGCCGGACCGCTCCGCTCGCTCGCCGTCACCGGCGTCGGTGACGAGCGGCTGGCCTCTCTGCTCCGGCAGCGCCACGCGCTCGCCGCCAAGTTCGTCGCCGCCTACGACCGGCCGTTCTGGCGCGACGGCGGGCTCAGCGGCCTGTCCGAGTGCGAAGGGGTCCTGGGCAGCACCTGGCCGCAGGGCGAGGGCGTGCTGTCCGCGCTCGTCCCGCCCGAGAGGTACGGCGTCCTGCTCGGCACCCCCGCCGCGCTGCGCGCCGGCGAACTGCTCGCCGAGATCGCCCGGCTGTACGGCGACGGGGCCCACCGGCCGCTCGCCACGTACCTGCGCCTGTGGGGCACCGACCCGTGGACCCAGGGGTACGTCACCCAGTGGGCCCCCGGCGACGTCATGGGGGTCGGACCCCGCCACGGCACCCACGAACCGCCCTTCTACGTCTGCGGATCCGACCAGTGGGTGGCCGGCTACATGGAGGGCGCCGTCCGCACCGGTCGCGCCGCCGCGAAGGAGGCGCTGCGCCGTGGCTGACGGTCTGCTCAACCACATCGGCGGCCAGGACCGCCCCGCCGCCTCGGGCGCGACGACCGAGCTGGTCGACCCCGTCACCGGCCGCGGGCACGGACGCGCCCCGCGCTCGGGGCGGGCCGACACCGACGCCGCCTGCGCGGCGGCCGCGGCCGCCTACGGCTCCTGGTCGGTCACCACGCCGGCCGACCGGCAGCGGACGCTGCTCGCCGTCGCCGACGCCGTCGAGGCGCACGCGGACGAGCTGACCGCCGCGGAGACCGCCGACACCGGGAAGCCGGCCGGCCCGTTCCGCAGCGAGGAACTCCCCGCGATCGCCGATGCCTTCCGCTACTTCGCCGGAGCCGCCCGCAACCTCCCGGGTGCGGCCGCGGCCGAGTACACCGAGGGCCGCACCTCTGTGCTGCGCCGGGAACCGGTCGGCGTGTGCGCCCAGATCACTCCGTGGAACTATCCGCTGATGATGGCGGCGTGGAAGATCGCGCCCGCCCTGGCGGCCGGCAACACCACCGTCCTCAAACCCGCCGACACGACCCCCTCCTCGACGGTCCTGCTCGCCCGGCTCGCGTCCCCGTACCTGCCCCCGGGCGTCCTCAACGTGGTCTGCGGCGACCGCGACACCGGCCGCGCGCTGACCGCGCACCCGGCCGTCGCGCTGATCGCTCTGACCGGTAGCGTCCGCGCCGGCCAGGAGATCGCCGCCGCGGCCGCGGCGGGCCTCAAGCGGGTCCACCTGGAGCTCGGGGGCAACGCTCCCGTGATCGTCCACGACGACGTCGACGTCCCCGCGACGGCCGCCGCCCTGGCCCGGGTCGCCTTCTCCAACGCCGGCCAGGACTGCACCGCGCCCACCCGCTTCCTGGTCCAGGCCCGCGTCCACGACGCGTTCCTGGACGCACTGGCCGCCGCCGCCCGCGCACTGCGCCCCGAGACGGACCTCGGGCCCCTCAACAGTGCCGCCCAGCTGGCCTCGGTGCGCGCCCTGCTCGACCGGCTGCCGGACCACGCCCGCATCGTCACGGGCGGCACGCGGCCCGCGCGCCCCGGGTTCTTCCACTCCCCCACCGTCGTCGCCGGGGTGCGCCAGGACGACGAGATCGTCCAGGAGGAGATCTTCGGCCCCGTCGTGACCGTGCAGCCCTTCACCGACGAGTCCGAAGCCCTGCGGCTGGCCGACGACGTCGGTTTCGGACTCGCCGCGAGCGTATGGACCAGGGACCACGACCGGGCGATGCGGGCGACCAGAGCCCTGCACACCGGGATCGTGTGGGTGAACACCCACGGCACCACGGTCTCCGAGCTGCCGCACGGTGGAGCCAAGCACTCCGGCTACGGCAGCGACCTGTCCCTGTCCGGCCTCCTGGACTACACCCGGCCCAAACACGTCATGCTCTGAACCGCGCCGCGGCCCTCCCGGCGGATCCCGGGCTCATGGACCCCACCGGTCGCAGTACTCGATTTGGTCGCGCGGTGAGGAAGGCGCCGACGACCAGCTGGGGGATCCCGGCCCCCGCCGCCCCGGCCGAGCGGGTCAGTGCCCCTCGCGCAGCCCCCATGGGGACTCGTACGCGGTGAGCAGGTCGAGGAAGGGGCGGGGCGGCAGGGCCTCGGGGCCCAGGACGCCGGTGCCCTTCCAGCTGCCGTCGGCGATCAGTTCGAGGGCGATCACCGGGTTGACCGCCGTCTGCCAGACCACGGCCTGGGAGCCGTACTCGCGCATCGACCACTCGTTGTCGACGACGTGGTACAGGTACACCTCGCGCGCCGCGCCGTCCTTCGTCCCCTTGACCCACGTGCCGGCGCAGGTCTTGCCCTTCATGCGGTCGCCCAGCGTGGCCGGGTCGGGCAGGCACGCGGCCACCACGTCCCGGGGGGATACCTCGACCGGCCCGTCGGCGCCGGGCACGGTGACCTTCGCGGTGGCGTCCAGGCCCAGTTCGTGCAGGGTCTTCAGCTTGGCGATGAAGTCGTCGCCGAGGCCGTACTTGAACGTCACCCGGCGTGCGCCCACCCAGCGCGGGATGAGCAGCACCTCCTCGTGCTCGACGTTCACGCACTCCACCGGGCCGATGCCCTCGGGGAAGTCGAACACCTCCGGTTCGCTGAACGGCGCCGTGGTGAACCATCCGCGGTCCTTCTCGTACACCACGGGCGGGTTGAGACACTCCTCGATGGTGGTCCAGATGTTGAAGGAGGGCGCGAAGTCGTAGCCCTCGACCGTGAGGTTCGCGCCGTCGCGGACGCCGATCTCCTCGATCTCGTCGAAGAGCTCGTCGGCCGCGTACCGGGCGAAGACGTCCGAGAGGCCCGGCTCCACGCCCATCCCGACCAGGGCGAGGAGGCCCGCCTGTTCCCAGGCCGCGCTGCGGGCGAACTGCTCGTCGCCGAGCTTGACCCCGCACTGCTCGTACGGGGCGGTCGCGTGCGGCGCGGACAGCGACATTGCCATGTCCACGTAATGCGTGCCGGCCGCGAGCGCCGCGTTGAAGAGCGGCATCACGAACCGCGGATCGGTCGCGTTCAGGAGCGCGTCGCAGCGCTCCTCGCGCAGGACGCGGCGCACCTCGGCCTCGTCCGAGGCGTCCAGGCGGCGGGCGCTGAACCGGCCCGCCCCGTCCCCGAGCGCGGCGACGGCCGCTTCGGCGCGGGCGGGGTCGTAGTCGGCGACGACCATGTGGGTCAGGAAGTCACGGCGGGCCGCGATACGGGTGACGGCGGTTCCCACGCCGCCCGCACCCACGAGAAGTACGCGCATGTCACACACCATTTCCTTGGGACGGTCCGGGCGCCGGGCGCCCGGGTACGTCTCGATGGAACACGAGCTCGACGGTTAAGGTCTACGGCGTTGGCATAAGGTTCCGAGGGCTCCAGGACACGGAGGGCGTGCGATGGCCAAGAAGGTGGTTCCGGAGGCGGAACGACGCAGACGGCGGCCGACCCGGCAGGGCACCGTGCTGTCGGAGGAGCTGATCGTGCGGACCGCGCTGCGGATGCTGCGCGAGCACGGGAGCGCCGGCCTGACCGCCCGCCGCCTGGGAAGCGCCCTGGGCGCCGACCCGAGCACCCTCTACCGCTATTTCGCCGGCCTGGACGACCTGACGCGTGCCATCGGCGAGGAGCTGATGGGGCGGGCGCTGGACAGCTGGGCGGCCACCGGGCGATGGCGTGCCGACCTGCACGCCCTCGGACTGGCGATCCACGCCTCCTATCTGGCCCATCCCCAGGCCGCGCTGCTGACCGCCAGCAGGGTCACCGGCCGCCCCCGCGAGATCGAGGTCGACGAGACGATCCTCGGCATCCTCCGCGGCGCCGGCTTCGGCGACGCGGACGCCGTCGGCCTGTACCACGCCTTCATCGACACGGCCCTGGCCTTCGCCTCCCTGGACGCGGGTGCGCTGGCCGTCAAGGACGAGGCCCGGGCCGCGGACGAGGACATGTGGACCTCCACCTACGCCCGGCTGCCGGCGGCGACCCATCCGCACATCGCCGCGACCGCGCACCTGCTGGCGGACCGGATGAATCAGAGCGCCTATCCGGTCGTCCTGGACACCCTCCTGGACCGCGCGGAGGCACGGCTCGCCTCCGTACGAAGCCGGGGTGCGGGCTCGGGTCCAGGCACCAGGGACACGCGAGGGGCGGGTCCGGGGGCGGGCACGGGGGCGGGTCCGGGGGCGGGCACGGCCTGATGCCGGTCGGATCGTCGCCGTGCGCGCCTCCGCGCCCGCTCCGAGAAGGCGGCGACGACGCTCGCCCAGCACGGGGGTCGCCGCGACGAGCCTCGTCGGCGGCACCGGGGGGCGGTCCGCGGCCGACCGCACCGGCACCTGCGGCGGCAGTGCCCCTCGGCCTGCTCCCGTCGGCGGTGGGTCAGGTCGCGCGGTACGCGTAGGCGCGGACGTCGGCGTCCGCGTCACCGGCGGCTGCGGCGAGGGCGGCCCGGGCCCCGGGTTCGGCACGGTGCACCAGGAGGAGAGGACGGCGGCCTTGCGGACGTCCGCGTTGGTGTCCGTCAGGCTCCCCGCGAGCGCGCCGTGACGGCCTCGCCGGGCCGGGCGGCCCGGAGGGCGGTCGCGGCGGCGGCCCGGACCCTCGCGGCGCCGTCCTGCAGGCGTGCGGCGAGGGCGGGCCCGGCGCCGGCGGGGGCCGTCTCACCGAGGGTGGTGACGGCGGCCGCACGTACCGCCGGGTCGGCGTCGGCGAGGTAGGGACGAAGTTTTTTCCACCTCCGGGGACTCCTCCGCGAGGGAGACGAGGCGGAGGAGGGCCGGGCTGGGTGCGGCGACGTCCACCGGATCCCCAGCGCGGGATCCGCTGCCCTCCGCACCTGCCAGAGGCGCTGTCGGGGTGGTCCGGTCCGGTGGCGCGGGCTGGTGCCCCACGGCCGCGAGGGCCGGCGCGGCCTCGGCGTCCGCGTACCTCTCGGCCGGAGCCGCCGCGGGCGTGGTGCGGGAGCGGGCGGCGGGTGCCGCTTCCCTCGGACCGGCGGTGGCCGCCGGCACCAGGGCGACCTCGCCCCGCCACCGCTCCGGACCGGGCGTCGGTGTGAACTCCGGCACCGGCACCACGTAGGGCTCGACCGGCCGCGCGGTGAACTCCCTGGCTTCCGAAGGGGACTTGCGCAGGTCCAGGTGGTGCAGCCAGTCCGCGTCGTCCCGGCCCGGGTGGTCCAGCCGCTCGTGGTACAGGCCCCAGCGCGACTCGGTCCGGGCGAGGGAGGCCCGGGCCGCCATCTCCGCGCAGTCCCTGATGAAGGAGACGTCCGCGCACCGCATGAGCTCGTGCGGGGTGCGCGCCCCCATGCCGTCGATCTCCCGCGACATCCGCGCGAAGGCCTCGACCCCAGCTGGAATGCGCCGGGGTGGCAGCCCGCAGGACGTCGGGCGGACGCCGAGGCACGCTCCCGGAACCGGCTGGAGGGATCGATGTCAGACCCCTGCGCGAGGATCTTTCCATGACGACAGCCGCACCTGCCCTTTCGCTGACCGACCGTGCTGCCTACGACCGAGCGGTCGAACAGGCCCTCGCCGCGAGCGCGGCGTACTACGGCGACGGGAGCACCCCGCTCGACGACGCCTCCTACGACGCCCTCGCCCGCGGCATCGCCGCCTACGAGCAGGCCCGTCCCGATCACGTCCGGGCCGACTCCCCCACCGGCAAGGTCGGCGGCGGCGTGGCTCCGGTCGGGGATGTGGCGCACACCGTGGCCATGCTCTCGCTCGACAACGTCTTCGACGCCGAGGGCCTGGTGAAGTGGGACGCGTCGCTGGCCCGCCGGATCGGTCACCCGGTCGAGGGCGGCTACGCGGTGGAGCCGAAGCTGGACGGGGCCGCGCTGGCGGCGCGCTACCGCGACGGGCGCCTGGTGCAGCTCGTCGGGCGGGGGAACGGCACGCACGGTGAGGACCTCAGCCACGCGATCGGCACGATCGCCGGCCTTCCCGTCCAGGTGCCCGGCGGCGCCACGGTGGAGATCCGGGGCGAGGTCCTGCTGACCCGGGAGCAGTTCGAGAAGGCCAACGAGATACGCGCCGCGCACAACGCCAAGGTCTTCTCCAACCCGCGCAACGGCACGGCGGGAACCCTGCGGGCCAAGGACCGGCCGTACACCATCGAGACCACCTTCTTCGCGTACGGCGCGGTGGATCTGGACGAAGCGGGCTTCCTCACCGGCACCAGCCACCAGGCCGTCATGGACCAGGTCGCCGCCCTGGGTGTCCAGACGACCTCCGCCACCGACATCGGGCTGCGGGTGTACGCCACGCCGGCCGAGGCGCAGGCCCGTGTCGAGGAGATACAGCGGCTGCGGCCCGCGTTGCCGTTCGGGATCGACGGAGTGGTCATCAAGGCCAACGACCACGCCGAGCAGCAGGCCGCGGGATACGGCACCCGTCACCCGCACTGGGCCATCGCGTACAAGTTGCCGCCCGTGGAGGCGCGGACCACGCTCCTCGCCGTGGAGTGGAACGTGGGCCGCACCGGGCACATCGCGCCGCGCGCCGTGCTGGAGCCGGTGGAGGTCGACGGCAGCACCGTCACCTACGCGACGCTCCACAACCCGGCCTTCATCCGCAGCACCGGGCTGAAGGTGGGCGACACCGTCCTGCTCTACAAGGCCGGCGACATCATCCCGCGCGTCGAGGCACCCGTGGTGGCGCTGCGCACGGGCGAGGAGACCGACATCGTCCTGCCCGCGGCGTGCCCGGGGTGCGGCGGGGACATCGACAAGTCCGGCGAGCGATGGGAGTGCGCGGGCGGGGCGAGCGGTGGTTGCGGGAAGCTGCCGTCCCTCAAGTACGCCGTGGGCCGTGACCAGCTCGACATCGACGGTCTGGGCGCGACCTACCTGGAGACCCTCGTCGACGCCGGCCTGGTCGACGACGTGGCCGACCTCTTCTTCCTCACCCGCGAGCAGCTCGCCGAGGCGACGGGCAGTGACAAGCGCGCCGACGCGCTCGTGCGCCGGCTCGCCGAGGCGAAGGAGCAGCCGCTGAACCGGGTGTTCTGCGCGCTGGGAGTGGTACGGACGGGCCGGACGCTGTCGCGCGAGATCGCCCGCCACTTCGGCACCATGGACGCCATCCGGGCTGCCACGCCGGACGAGCTGGCGGAGGTCAACAAGCTGCCGGGGGCCAACGCTCCGAAGATCGCGGCGCACATCGCCGCCCTGGGCCCGGTCATCGACAAGCTGGCCGAGGCCGGGGTGAACATGGTCGAGCCGGGCGCCGCCGACGCGGGTACGGACACGGGGAGCAAGCCCCTGGCGGGCGAGGCGGTCGTCGTCACGGGCGGGATGCACGGAGCGCTGGCCGGGCGCAATCGCAACGAGATGAACGAACTCATCGAGCGCGCCGGCGGTACCGCCTCCAGCAGCGTGTCCAGGAAGACGACCATCCTCGTCGCGGGTGAGGGCGCCGGGTCCAAGCTCGCCAAGGCCGAGCAGCTCGGCACGAGGGTGCTGACCGAGGACGAGTTCGCCGCACTCGTCGCCGACCACCTCGCCTGAACGCCCTGGTCCGGCGGGGCGCCTCCGTCAGCGGATCCAGGCGCCGGTGAGGGTCTGGACGGCCGAGCCGTCGAGGTCGGCGAGCGAGGTGCCGACGAACTCGCGGGCCCACTCGGAGGTCTGGACGCGGAACGGGGGGTGCTCTGCGGTCAGGGCCTCGATGATCGGGGCGGCGGCCTCGAACGGCGTCTGGGCGTTCGCGAAGGACTGCTGCGTGCGGGCGATGTAGGCCTCGAGGGCGGGGGCGTACGGACCGGTGGCGGCGAGCAGGGCGGGGATGTCGAGGCCGAGGTTGGCGACGAACTCGCTGGCCACCGCGCCCGGTTCGACCACGGTGACGTCGACGCCGACGGTGGCGGCGACGGGGGCGAGTGACTGCATGAAGCCCTCGACGGCGAACTTGGCGGCGCAGTAGGCCTCGTTGAAGGGCTGGCCTACGACGCCGCCCACGCTGGTCACGGTGATCACCCGGCCCCGGGAGGCGCGCAGGTGGGGCAGCGCGGCGCGGGTGGTGGCGACCGCACCGAAGAAGTTGACCTCCATGGTGGCGCGGACGTCGTCGAGGCTCATCTGCTCGATGGTGCCGACCTGGGCGGCGCCGGCGTTGTTGACCAGCGCGTCGAGGCGGCCGTGCTCGGTGATCACCTCGTCGAGGCACGCGGCGATGCTGTCGGGGTCGGCGACGTCCAGGCGCCTGACCTGGATGCGGTTGGCGACCGCGTGCTCTGCTGCCGCCTTGAGCAGGGCCTCGGCCTTGCCGGTGTCGCGCATGGTGGCGACGGACGTCCAGCCCGCCTGGGCGGCGGCCACGGCGGCAGCCAGGCCGATGCCGGAGGACGTGCCGGTGATCAGGACGGTCTTGTCGCTGTTCATCAAGGGTTCTCCTTGCCTGTCGGACGGAGCACCGGCCGGTAACCGGGGAACTCCCCACTTAATCGCGAGGCTAACCGGGGAACTCCCCGGTTGTCCAGTTAGACTGGTGCCCGACGAAGGGAGCAGCCTTGACCACCCAGCCGAGCGTGTTGCGCGCGGATGCCCGCCGCAACCGGGAGCGCATCCTCGAAGCGGCCGTGCGCGCCTTCGCCGAGAAGGGCGCGGATGTTCCGATCGACACGATCGCCAAAGCCGCCGGTGTCGGCTCGGCCACGCTGTACCGCCACTTCCCCACACGCGAGGCACTGGTCGAGGCGGCCTACCGCAACGAGCTGGCCCGCGTCTGCGACAGCGCCGCCGAGCTGCTTGCCGAGCACCCGCCGGACCGGGCCCTGCGCCAGTGGATGGACCGGTTCATCGACTACCTGGCCGCCAAGGAGGGCATGGCGGACGCCCTGCGGGCCGCGGTCGCGTCCGGGGCGGACCCTTTCGCCGAGACCCTCGACAAGCTGAGCGCGGCGATCGACTCCCTACTGCGCGCCGGGGCCGGGGCCGGCCTCCTGCGCGCGGACGTCGACCCCTTCGACGTCGGGCTCAGCCTCGCCGGCGTCGCGCTGATCACCAGCTCACCCGCCCAGCAGGAACGGTCCGGCCGCCTCCTCGACCTGATCCTGGACGGGCTCCGCTACGGGACCGACGGATAGCTCCGACCGGCCCGGGCGCCACCGGCAGGCCCACAGCGACGTCGGCCTGCACGGGCGCACGGGAAGGGGTTCGCGTCCGCCTGATGCCGGGACGCCGGACTGCCAGGACGCCGGACTGCCGGGCAACGGGGCTACCGGGCCAGGGGCCACCCGGCCAGGGGCCACCCGGCCAGGGGCCACCGGGCCAAGGGCCCCCGGGCCACCGGACCCCCGGGCCACCGGGAGAGCGGGCTACCGAGAGAGAGCGGGAAGCTCGGATGCCGTCAGCGTCCCAGGCGCGTGTTGAGTCGGGCCGCCTGGCGCGTCAGGTAGTCGCGTTCCGCCAGGTTCGGCGCCTTGAGGGCGGCCTCGGCGTAGAGGCGGGCCGCCGTCGGCAGGTCGCCGGCGCGTTCCAGGAGGTACGCCGTCGCCGCGGTGTGGCGGGGCAGCGCGGCGTCGAGCTCCGCGAGCGCGGCGAGTCCGGCCCGCGGCCCGTCGGCCTCGCCCACGGCCACCGCCCGGTTGAGCCGGACGACCGGGCTGTCGGTGAGGCGGGCGAGTTCGTCGTACCACTCGACGATCTGCACCCAGTCCGTGTCCTCGGCCGTGGGCGCGTCCGCGTGGAGGGCCGCGACGGCCGCCTGGGCCTGGAACTCGCCCAGGCGGTCCCGGGCGAGGGCCGCCTGCAGGATCCGTACCCCTTCGGCGATCGCGTCGGTGTCCCACCGGCCACGGTCCTGCTCGGCGAGCGGGACCAGGCTGCCGTCGGGCGCGGTCCGGGAGGCACGCCGGGCGTGGTGGAGCAGCATGAGGGCGAGCAGCCCCGCGACCTCGGGGTGGTCGATCCGGGCGGCGAGCTGCCGCGTGAGCCGGATGGCCTCGGCGGCGAGGTCGACGTCGCCCGAATAGCCCTCGTTGAAGACCAGGTAGAGGACGCGCAGGACGGTGGCGACGTCCCCCGGCCGGTCGAAGCGCACCCCGGCCACGGTGCGCTTGGCACGGCTGATGCGCTGCGCCATGGTCGCCTCGGGCACCAGGTACGCCTGGGCGATCTGGCGGGTGGTGAGGCCGCCCACCGCGCGCAGGGTGAGCGCGACGGCGGACGACGGGGTCAGCGACGGATGGGCGCACAGGAGGTACAGCTGGAGCGTGTCGTCGGTGCCGGGCGCGGGACCGGGCGCCGGTTCCTCGCCCACGAGGTCCTCGCGGCGGCGGCGTGCGGTGTCCGCGCGGCTCGCGTCGAGGAACTTGTGCCAGGCGACGGTGACCAGCCAGCCCTTCGCGTCGCGCGGTGGATCGGCCGGCCAGACGCGCACCGCCTCCACGAGCGCGTCCTGGACGGCGTCCTCGGCCGCCGCGAAGTCGGCTCCGCGGCGGACGAGGACGGTGATCACGCCCGGCGTGAGGCCCCTCAGCAGCGCCTCGTCCATCGGGGCGGTCACTCCGAGACGGTCGGCGGTGCGGACAGGAACGGGCGCAGCTCCAGCCACTCGTGAATCGGCTTTCCGCCCGCCCCCGGCGCGGCCGACAGCTCCCCGGCCAGTTCGACGGCGCGGTCATAGCTGTCGACGTCGATCACCATCCAGCCGGCGATGAGGTCCTTCGTCTCGGCGAACGGGCCGTCGGTGACCGGCGGGCGGCCCTCGCCGTCGTACCGGACGAACGTTCCCTCGGGTGCGAGGGCCTGGCCGTCGACGAACTCGCCGGTCTTCTCCAGCCGGGCCGCGAAGTCGTGCATGTACTGCATGTGCGCCGAGATCTCCTCCGGCGTCCACCGGGTCATCGGCACGTCGTTGACCGCGGCCGGGGCGCCTCGGTAGTGCTTGAGCAGCAGGTACTTGGCCATGGTTCTTCTCCTCGGTGCTGTGCGACCCATTGTGGTCGCGTTCACCCCGGGGACGGAGCAGGCGACCCGTTCTCGACATCGCCCGCGCAATTTCTTCTCGCGGATTCCGATCGCCGTGCCGCTCGGTCCGTGCCCGGGTTCGCCCGGCGGGCCGGGTCCCGCAAACGTCCGAACTGCTCGACCGGCTGCGCCGCGAGGGCAACCGGCAGCCCTCGGCGACCCCACCGACGCGGCGTTCCGGATGATCCTGCTCCTGGACACCGGCCGGGACGCACACTGGCCCTGGGAGTCCGTGCGGCGCTGACACACCCCGCACCGCGCGACGCCCGTGCGCCGTCGGACCGCCCGGACACCCGGTCGGCTGACACGCAATCCGTGCCGAAGTCCCGCCCAGGAAAGTACGATCAAGAGATGTCCGACATGACCGAGACCACGCCCGGCTGGCTGAGCACCGACGAGTTGCACACCGCCAGAACCCAGGTGCCGATCCTGTACGTCGAGGCCGTACCCGTACGGGTGGACGACAGCGGCGAAGTCACCAGTATCGGACTGCTCCTGCGGATCGGCGCCGACGGAACGATCAGCCGCACCCTGGTGTCCGGCCGCGTGCTGCACCACGAGCGGATCCGTGACGCGCTGCTGCGGCATCTGGAGAAGGACCTCGGCCCGGTCGCCCTGCCGCGGATCCCCGCCTCCCTGCAACCCTTCACGGTCGCCGAGTACTTCCCCACGGCCGGCATCACGCCGTACCACGACCCGCGCCAGCACGCGGTGTCGCTGGCCTACGTCGTGCCGGTGACCGGCGACTGCCGACCTCGGCAGGACGCCCTGGACCTGGTGTGGCTCAGCCCTCAGGAAGCGGCCTCGCCGGCCGTGCAGGGCGAGATGCCCGGCGGTCACGGCGTCCTGCTGAGGCAGGCACTCGCGCACGTCGGACACATCTACTGACCGTCGGTGTACGCGACGCGGCCCGACCGCCCGAACGAGGCGGTCGGGGCCGCGCGGTCAACAGCGTGCCCCCGTACGCCTGCCCGGGCCGCGGTCCTTTCGGCTCGGCCCGATCGGGCCCCGGAAGGCCGCTCACCTGCTGCTGTGCACCGTTGCCGAACGGACGTCCGTCACGCCGAGCGGCGCCTTGCGGGTCGGACGGCGGATGCCTGAACTCGATCTTGCCCTAGTGTCGGGCGGGGCGTCGTGAGAGATCGTCGCCCGTGCCGGGCCCGGAGGGACCCCGGCCTGATCGGACGGCGGGTTCGCCCGCTCAACAGGAGGCCCGCATGGTCCGTCACGGCGCGCCCTGTCGTGACCGTCAGCCCAGCAGGACGGCGCCGCGTCGTCCGGCCGCCCCGGGAGCCGAAGACAGGCCCGCACGGTGAGCTGGTGGGGGTGGCTGCTCGTCACATGGCTCGTGGCCCAGCCGGTGTTCGCGCTGCTGTGGCACCTCTTCATGCGGAACCGCAAGCAGCAGGACCCGGAGTGACCGCTCCGGAGGGAAGCGGCCGAACGGCGCGACCGGTGCTCGTGGGGTGAGCGGCCGCCGTACAGGGTCGGGTAGGCGCGGTCGCGTCGTCCCGAGACCTGCTCGGAGGCAGCGACGGGACCGCCCGGGCGCCGGGCTCCTCCGGCGGGGCTACAGGCGGACGGTCATGGCGACCGTCACCTGGTCGCCGGGGGACAGCCGGGACGGCGTGCGCACGGCGCTCTTGAGGGGCAGCAGGTAGCCGCCGTCCTTCGGGAAGAGGGAGGTCGTGAAGGCCAACCCGTCGATGCGGGCCTCGACGGGGATCACGCCCCAGCCGTACGTGGCCGACGCCGCCACCTCGCGGATGTCCGCGGACTGCTCCTCCGGGACCGGGACGAAGAAGAACGGGGACGGTCCCCGCCACTCGATCACATGACTGGTGAAGGCGAGATCCACGGGGCCGGTCCGTTCGTGGTGGCGGGCGGGGCGCGCTCAGCGTACGCGTAACGGCCCTCGACCCGTTTGCCTAAAGTCATCAGGATAGTGCCTAATGGCTTTAGGCACAGAGACGGGAGCGATCATGGCGGCACGGGTGGGACTCACCGCGGAACGTCTCGTACGGGCGGCCGCGGACCTCGCCGACGAGCTCGGGTTCGACCAGGTCACCGTGTCCGTACTGGCCCGGCACTTCGGGGTGAAGCCCGCCAGCCTGTACTCGCACGTGAAGAACTCCGACGACCTCAGGACCCGGGTCGCCCTCCTGGCGCTGGAGGAGATGGCCGACCAGGGGGCCGCCGCGCTCGCCGGGCGGGCCGGCCGGGACGCCCTGGCGGCGTTCGCGGAGGTGTACCGCGACTACGCCAGGTCGCACCCCGGCCGCTACGCCGCCGCCCGGCTGCCGCTGAGCCCGGAGGCCGCGGCCGCGAGTGCGGGACCGCGGCACGCGCGGATGATGCGGGCGATCCTGCACGGCTACGACCTGGCCGAGCCGGAGGGAACGCATGCCGTACGCCTCCTGGGCAGCGTCTTCCACGGCTACGCGGACCTGGAACTCAGCGGAGCCTTCAGCCACAGCGCCCCGGACAGCCGGCAGAGCTGGGCGAGGATCATCGACGTCCTGGACATCGCCCTGCGCACCTGGCCGGCCGGCCACGAACCGCCCCCGCAGCCCTGACACCGACGACGAGGAACGAGACCAGCGAGACCATGAGCACCGGACGCACCCCGGCCTCGACCCCGGCCCTCACCTCCACCCCCATCGAGCGCGATCTCGTCCGCGGCGCACTCGAACTGGAGCGCACGGCGAACGGCCTGCTCCCGCACCGGCTGCCCGCTCGGGCCCGCGCCCAGAACACGGACCCGCAGCTGGCGATGGCCGAGGCCCAACCGTCGGGCGTGCGTCTGCGGTTCCGCACGCGGGCGACCGTCGTGGAGTTGGACACGCTGCCCACGAAGCGGGTCTACCCGGGGGCCCCGCCGCGCCCGGACGGCGTGTACGAGCTGTTCGTCGACGGGCGCCCGGTCGCGAGCGCGGTCGCGCACGGGGGCGACGTGATGACCGTCGACCTGGCCACCGGCGGCGCACGGACCGAGGCCGGGCCGACCGCGACGCTGCGCTTCGCGGATCTTCCCGGCACCGACAAGGACGTGGAGATCTGGCTGCCGCACAACGAGACCACCGAGCTCGTCGCCCTGCGGACGGACGCGCCCGTCGCGCCGGTCGACGCGGGGCACCGCCGCGTGTGGCTGCACCACGGAAGCTCCATCAGCCACGGCTCCGACGCGGCCGGGCCCAGCACCACCTGGCCCGCCCTCGCCTCCCGCATCGGCGACGTGGAGCTCGTGAACCTCGGCTTCGGCGGCGGCGCGCTGCTCGATCCCTTCACCGCCCGGGCCCTGCGCGACACGCCCGCCGACCTGATCAGCCTCAAGATCGGCATCAACCTCGTCAACACCGATCTGCTGCGGCTGCGCGCCTTCGGCCCGGCGGTGCACGGCTTCCTCGACACCCTCCGCGAGGGGCATCCGACGACGCCGCTGCTCGTCGTGTCCCCCATCCAGTGCCCGATCCACGAGGACACTCCGGGTCCCAGCCTTCCGGACATGTCCGCGCTCAGCAGCGGCCGCCTCGCCTTCCGAGCGGCCGGCGACCCCGCGGACACCGCCGCCGGAAAGCTCACCCTGAACGTGATACGGGCGGAGCTGGCCCGCATCGTCGCGCAGCGTTCGACCGACGACCCGCACCTCTTCCACCTCGACGGCAGGGAGCTCTACGGTCCGGCGGACGCCGCCGAACTCCCCCTCCCCGACGCCCTCCACCCCGACGCCACCACACACCGGCGCATGGGCGAACGCTTCGCGCGCCACGCCTTCGTACCGGGCGGCCCCTTCGCACCGTAGAGCCGCGGACGGCGGACGCGGGCGGACCGCCGGCTCCCCCGCCCCGCCCGGCGAAGCAGCTCAAGCGGCTCCGCTCGATCGAACATACGATGGGCGGGAGCCGGCGCAGCAAGGCGGACGGCCGCCGGCCGGAGCAGGCAGGGCGGAACAGGCATGGCACAGGGCACCGACGCGGCGCGGATCGTCATCCTGACGGTGGACGACGACCCCGGAGTCTCCCGCGCGATCGCCCGCGACCTGCGGCGTCGCTACGGCGGCGGCTACCGCGTGGTACGCGCCGAATCCGGTGAGTCCGCGCTGGAGGCGCTGCGCGAGCTGAAGCTGCGCGGCGATCTGGTGGCGGTGATCCTCGCCGACTACCGCATGCCGCAGATGAACGGCATCGAGTTCCTCGAACAGGCGCTGGGCATCCACCCGGGGGCGCGACGGGTCCTGCTCACGGCGTACGCCGACACCAACGCCGCGATCGACGCGATCAACGTCGTCGACCTCGACCACTACCTGCTCAAGCCGTGGGATCCGCCGGAGGAGAAGCTCTACCCGGTCGTGGACGATCTCCTCTCGGCCTGGCGGGCCAGCGACTACCGGCCGGTTCCCGCCACCAAGGTCGTGGGGCACCGCTGGTCGGCCCCGTCCTCGCGGGTGCGCGAGTTCCTGGCCCGCAATCAGGTGCCGTACCGCTGGTACTCGTCGGACGAACCGGAGGGGCAGCGGCTGCTGGCGGCGGCGGGGGCCGACGGTCACCGGCTGCCCCTGGTGGTCACTCCGGACGGCACGCCGCTGATCGAGCCCGAGGCGCCCGAACTGGCCGCCCGGGTCGGGCTGGCGACCACGCCGGCCGCCGAGTTCTACGACCTCGTCGTCATCGGCGGCGGCCCGGCAGGACTCGGCTCGGCGGTGTACGGGGCTTCGGAGGGACTGCGTACGGTGCTGGTCGAGCGGTCGGCGACCGGTGGGCAGGCCGGCCAGAGCTCCCGCATCGAGAACTACCTCGGCTTCCCGGACGGCGTGTCCGGTGCGCAGCTCACCGAACGCGCCCGCCGTCAGGCGAGCCGTTTCGGCGCCGAGATCCTCACCGCCCGCGAGGTCACGGGCCTCGAGGTGAACGGTGCGGCGCGCGTCGTGCGCTTCTCCGACGGCTCGGCGGTCGCCGCGCACAGCGTGATCCTGGCGACGGGAGTGTCGTACCGGCAGCTGGGGGCGCCGGGCTGCGACGACCTCACCGGTCGCGGGGTGTACTACGGCTCCTCCCTCACCGAGGCGTCCTCGTGCGAGGGCCAGGACGTGTACATCGTCGGCGGCGCGAACTCCGCCGGGCAGGCGGCCGTGTTCCTGGCGCGGGGCGCGAAGTCGGTGACCCTGCTGGTGCGCGGCGAGTCGCTGACGGCGTCGATGTCGTACTACCTCGTCCAGCAGATCGAGGAGTCCTCGAACATCACCGTGCGGCCCCGGACCGTCGTCGAGGAGGCGCACGGTGCGGAGCACCTGGAACGGCTGACGCTGCGGGACGCCGTGACCGGTGCCACCGAAGTCGTCGACGCGCAGTGGCTGTTCGTCTTCATCGGCGCGGCCCCGCTGACCGACTGGCTCGAAGGAACGGTGCTGCGGAACGAGGACGGCTTCATCCTGGCCGGTCCGGACCTCACGCCGGACGGAGGGCCGCCGCCCGAGTGGGAGCTGGACCGGCCGCCCTACCACTTGGAGACCAGCGTTCCCGGAGTGTTCGTGGCGGGCGACGCGCGCGCCGAGTCGGCGAAGCGCGTGGCGTCCGCCGTGGGAGAGGGAGCCATGGCCGTGATGCTCGTCCACCGCTACCTGGAGCAGTCATGAGCACATCGGGCATGCCCTGCGACCCGCACGAGATCGGCTCGTTGTTCCTCTTCGAGAAGCTCTCCCCCGAGCAGCTCGGGCGGCTCTGCGCCGAGGGGAGGATGGAACGGTTCGAGCCGGGCCCGGTGTACACCGAGGGTGAGCCGGCCACCTGCTTCTACGTGATGGTCGAGGGCACCGTCGTCCTGTACCGCCGGGTCGGCGGCGACGACGTGGAGGTCAGCCGCACCTCGCAGCGCGGCGTCTACGCCGGGGCCATGCAGGCGTACCTGGGCGACCGGGTCCCGCAGACCTACGTCAACACGATGCGGGTGACCGAGCCCACCAGGTTCTTCGTGCTGCCCGCGCAGTCGTTCGCGGACATCATGCGGGAGTGGTTCCCGATGGCGGCGCACCTGCTCGAAGGGCTCTTCTTCGGCTCCAAGAACACCCAACGCGCCATCGGCCAGCGCGAACGCCTGCTGGCACTCGGATCGCTGTCGGCCGGACTCACGCACGAGCTCAACAACCCGGCCGCGGCCGCGGTCCGGGCCACGGCGGCGCTGCGCGAGCGGGTCGGCAAGATGCGGCACAAACTGGCGATCATCGCGCAGGGCCCGTACTCCCGGGAGGCGCTCGCCGAGCTCATCGAGATCCAGGAGCGCACCGCAGAACGCGTCGCCAAGGCCCCGGTCCTGACCCCGCTGGAGGCCTCCGACCGCGAGGACGAACTCATCGACTGGCTGGAGGAGCACGGCTTCCCCGAGGGCTGGCGGATCGCACCCACCTTCGTCCAGGCCGGCCTCGACACGGAGTGGCTGGAGCAGGTCGCGGCGACCGTGGCCGAGGACATCCTGCCGGGCGCGATCGGCTGGCTCAACTACACGGTCGAGACCGAGCTGCTGATGGACGAGATCGACGACTCCACCACGCGCATCTCCCATCTGGTGGACGCGGCCAAGCAGTACGCCCAGCTCGACCGCGCCCCGCACCGCGACGTCGACGTCCACGAGCTCCTCGACAGCACCCTGCTGATGCTGTCCGGCAAGATCGGCCCTCGCGTGCGGGTGGTCAAGGACTACGACGGTTCGCTCCCCCAGGTACCCGCCTATCCTGCGGAGCTCAACCAGGTGTGGACCAACCTCATCGACAACGCGGTGGCCGCGATCACCGCCACCGGCGGCGAGGGCACCCTGACCGTCCGCACGGCGCGGGAGGGCGACCGGCTGCTCGTGGAGTTCCGCGACACCGGACCCGGCGTCCCCGCGGACATCCGCGACCGCATCTTCGACCCCTTCTTCACCACCAAGCCGGTCGGCGAGGGCACGGGCCTCGGCCTCGACATCTCCTGGCGGATCGTCGTCAACAAGCACCACGGCAGCCTGCACGTCGACTCCGTGCCGGGCGACACCCGCTTCCAGGTGCTGCTGCCGCTGACGGATGCGGACGTGGACGTGGACGTGGACGCTGACGCGGAATCGAAATCGGATACGCAACTCACGAGTGCCGAGGAGCCCGCATGACCGAGATCGACGGCATCGACCCGACCGTCCCGCCCAGCGGCACCGTCTGCACGGAGTGCGAAGCCGCGGGCGGCTGGTGGTTCCACCTGCGGCGCTGCGCCCAATGCGGTCACGTCGGCTGCTGCGACTCCTCGCCCGCCCAGCACGCCACCGCGCACTGGAAGGCCTCCGGGCATCCCCTGGTGCAGAGCTTCGAACCGGGCGAGGAGTGGTTCTGGAACTACGCCACCGACGTCCTCTACGAGTCGGGCCCCGCACTGGCCCCGCCGACGGGCCACCCGGCCGACCAGAAGGCCCCGGGACCGGCCGACCGTGTCCCGCGGAACTGGCCTGACCTGCTGCACCGCTGAGGACGACCACCCGTCACCGGTGTCCGTCGGCACACGTCGGCCCTGCCCCGCGACGGTGCCCCGGGCCCCGCGGGCCGTCTGACGGCGGTTCACGGGTTCGGGGACCGCCGGCCGCGGCGCGCCCGCCGCTGCCGGCCATCCCCAGAGGTCAGCGGTTCAGTTGCCGGTAGTGGGCGAGACGCGCGCCGGCTGCCTGCTCGCTCATGCCGAGGAGTTCGGCGAGACGCGCCATCGGGAGCACGTCGGCGGCGCGGGTGAGGAACAGGGCGGCGACGGGACCGGTGGACGCCACGATGGACTCCAGCGCGTCGGCGGCCTTCAGGGCGATCAGCGGGGCGTCGTCGAGAAGCGCGTCCATGCGGTCGCGGACCTGGGTCAGCAGGGCGGCGACGTCGTCGGGGAGCGCGACCGCCCGGGCGGCGACCTGGTCCATGTGGTCGTCCCGGTCCCGCTGCGGGCCTGACGTGTCGTGGGCATCACGGTCGCCGCTGCGGACGTGCTCCCGGTCGATGGCGCAGGTGGGCTCACCGCGCCGGCCGCACGCACACCTCCCGTGCGTCGACGTGGCTGCCGGCCCGCAGGCCGTGCCGTCACAGCCGGACCGGTCGTACGGCTCGGTGACGTGCCCGCCGCTCCCGACGCTGGCGGAGACGGGCGGGCTCGGCGACTCGCTCCCGCCCGGCGGCAGCACGCCCGCCGTGCCTTCGTGCGACTCGTGTCCCCTTCGTACCCAGGGCGACATCACGGGTTCCTCCGTCTCGTCGTCGGCAGGCTGTTCCTCACAGCCGGGCTCCACGATGCAGAGGGCGGACGGCACTCCGCAGGCGAATGAGGCATATGCCGTTGGCATTTGGTTGCGCGCCGCGCGGGCGCGCGCCCCCTCCACGGGGCCGCTCCGCCGCCGGAGCGCAGTCGCGCCCGTCCGACAGGTTCCCGATCACGGACGCACCTCGGCGTACGGAGTCGGTTTCCCGCCGCCACCTGCGTCATACTGGCGGCTCAACACAGGGGAGACGGGCAGCACATGGAGCACTGGGCGGGCGGAGCAGCCCTTCCCGAACGGATCGGCGCGTACGCCGTCGAGCGGGTGCTGGGCGCCGGCGGGATGGGCACCGTCTATCTCGCTCGGTCGCGCGGCGGACGGGCCGTGGCCGTGAAGGTGGCGCGTCCGGAACTCGCGTCCGACGCGCACTTCCGGGAGCGGTTCCGTGCCGAGGTCGCGGCCGCGCGCAGCGTGGGCGGCTTCCACACGGCGCCCGTGGTGGACGCCGACCCGGAGGCGGCACTCCCCTGGCTGGCCACGGCGTACGTCGCCGGTCCGACCCTCGCCGCACTGCTCGAGGCCGAGGGGCCGATGGACGAGGCACGGCTGCGGCAGTTGGGCGCGGCGCTCGCCGAGGCGCTGGGGGCGATCCACGGCTGCGGTCTGGTGCACCGCGATCTGAAGCCGGGCAACATCATCATGGCCGCGGACGGACCGCGGGTCCTCGACTTCGGGATCGCGCGGGCGTTGGAGTCGAGTCGTCTGACCGCGACCGGCACGGCGTTCGGGACGCCGGGGTTCCTTGCGCCGGAGCAGGCGATGGGGCAAGAGGTCAGCGGCGCCGCGGACGTGTTCGCACTGGGTGCGGTGCTCGTCGCCGCGGCCGGCGGCACCGCGTTCGGCACGGGTACGCCGATGGGCCTGATGTACCGGTCGGTGCACGAGCCGCCGGACGTGACCGCGGTGCCGGGCGGGCTGCGGCCGATCGTGGAGTCGTGCCTCGCGAAGGAGCCCGGCGCCCGGCCGACGCCCGAGGCGCTGCTCGACCGGTTCGCGCCGCAGGCCGCCCCCTACACGCCGACGGTGGTGGTGCCTCCGCCGCCCGCCTACGCGCCGTCCGACGCGCCCGTGCAGCCGCAGGCCGTCCAGCCCCCACCCGTCCCGCCGCACACCGGATCGCCGTACGCCGTCCCTCCTCACACCGCTCCGCCGCACACCGGATCGCCGTACGCCGTCCCTCCTCACACCGCTCCGCCGCACACCGGATCGCCGTACTCCGTCCCTCCTCAGCCCGTCCCGCCGTACGCGGTCTCGCCGTACGCCGTCCCCCCGCACCAGGCTCCGACGTCCGGCGGACCGACGGGCACCCCTTCACCCGTCGTGCCGACCGACGCCGACCCGTCCTTCATGGCGGTCGATTCGAAGGCTTCCCTCGTCATCGACTCCGCGGGCGTCTCGCTCGGCTCCGACGCCGGTGACCTCCACCTGACCTGGCCCGAGATCAGAACCGTCGACTACCGTCCCTGGGGCCCGAAGCACCTCCTGGTCACGCTGCACCTGCACAACGGCATGGCCCACCAGTGCCTGATCGCCGCCCGCAGACGAGCCCGTCTGCAGCAGTGGCTGGAGGACCTGCCGCTGATCCTCGCGTGCTTCCTCTGAGCGAGAACCCCGTCCACCTCAGGAGCGGGAGCCCGGTGTGTGGCCGAACGTGCGGCGGAAGACGTCGATGAAGGTGCTGGCGGACGACCATCCGCACCGGTGGGCGACCACCGTGACGGGGGTGTCGTCGGCCAGGAGGACCAGCGCGTGGTGGAGTCTGATCTGGGTGCGCCACTGCGGATAGGTCAGACCGAGGTCGGCCCCGAGGCGCCGGGAGAGGGTGCGCGCGCCGGCCCCGATCTGACGGCCGAGTTCGGGCAGGGAGCGGTTGTCGGCCGGGTCTGCGCGGAGGATGTCGTGGAGTTCCCGGAGCAGCGGGTCCGTGGGGGTGGGCAGGTGCAACGGCTGCTCCGGGGAGGTCGTCAGCTGGTCGAGCATGACGGCGCGCAGGCGTCGGCGTCGCGGGCTCTCCTCCTCGGGGGTGCGGGTGTAGGCGACGATCAGCTCGCGCAGCAGGGGGCTGACGGCGAGGACGGCCGGCTGTGCGAGGCCGAGCGGATTGTCCGTGGCGGGCAGACCGACGAGGTGCAGGTCGAGTTCGCCGTGGGCCTGGTGCCGGTGGACGGTGCCGGCCGGGATCCAGATCGCGCGGGTGGCGGGGGCGACCCAGGAACCGGCGTCGGTGGTGACCGCGACGATGCCGTGGCTGGCGTAGACGATCTGGTGGTCGTCGTGGCGGTGGGCGTCGATCTCGCCGCCTGACTCCAGGCGCTGGGTGCGGGTGGGCGCGACGGGTGTGTGGCGGATCTTCTGCATTGTCTGTCATTTTATCGAAAGTGCGCCGGGCGGTGGACTCCGCAGCATGGGGGCGTGCGAAGGAATACATCCCTCTCTCTGCTGGCTGCGGGCCACGCCTGTGTGGACGTCTACCAGGGCGCCGTGGCGTCGCTGATCCCGTTCTTCGTGGCCGAACGCGGCTACGCCTATGCCGTCGCCTCGGGCATCGTGCTGGCCGCCTCGCTGCTGTCGTCGGTGGCCCAGCCCGTGTTCGGCGCGCTCACCGACCGGTGGGCGATGCCGTGGCTGCTGCCGGTCAGCACGCTGCTGGGTGGGGTGGGCATCGCGCTGAGCGGCGTGAGCGGCTCCTACGGGCTCACCCTGGCGTTCGTGGCGATCTCCGGGATCGGCGTGGCGGCGTACCACCCCGAGTCGGCGCGGGTGGCCAGGCTGGCCGCCCAGGGCAGCCACCGCGCCATGAGCTGGTTCTCGCTGGGCGGCAACATCGGCTTCGCGCTGGCGCCGGTCATGGTCTCCGCCGCGATCGGTGACGGCTCGCTGAGCCGGACACCGGTGCTGGCCCTGCCGGCCCTTGTCGGTGCCGCGCTGTGCGTGCCGGTGCGGCGCATGGCGGGCGGCCGTCGGACCGGCGCGGCCACGGCGTCGAAGGCCCTGCGCCCCGCCGACGACGTGGCCTCGTTCGTGAGGTTGTCGCTGGCCGTGGTGTGCCGCTCCGTGGTCTTCGTCGGGTTGAGCACGTTCGTCAGCGTGGGCGGACTGGTGAGCCCGCTGCTGGGCAGGCTGGCCGACGCCGCCTCTTTGCAGGCTGCCCTGGCACCGCTGATCGCCATGCCCGCACTGAGCTGGCTGCTGTTCCGCACCCTTGAGGAGCCGGACGTCCCCGATCCCGGTCCCTCGCGCCCTCCAGGACGCGGCGCAGGGGTCAGTCCACCGGCCACGTATGGGAAGGGGCGTTGATGTGCATGTACTCGGTGTACTGGCGGGTCATGCGGCGCAGGGCCTCGTGGCGGTCGAGGTGGGCGATGTCGTGGAGGTGGTGGAACATCTCCGACTGCCAGACGGCTCCGTTGCGAGCGGAGACGCAGCGTTGCTCGATGATCCCCAGCAGGGGTTCGCGCCAGTCGGAGTCGAGGCCCAGGCGTTCGAGGCCGCGGTGGGCGAGCGGCAGCAGGCGGCGCAGGACGAGTTCGGTGACCGGCACCTGGCCCATGCCGGGCCAGTAGAGCTCGGCGTCGATGCCGCGCCGGGCGGCCATGTGGAGGTTGTCCTCGGCGGCGGAGAAGGACATGCGCGTCCAGACGGGGCGGTCCTCGTCGACGAGGGCGCGGACGAGCCCGTAGTAGAAGGCGCCGTTGGACAGCACGTCGGCGACCGTGGGGCCGGCGGGCAGGACCCTGTTCTCGACGCGGAGGTGCGGGACGCCGTCGACGACGGCGTACACGGGGCGGTTCCAGCGGTAGACCGTTCCGTTGTGGAGCGAGAGTTCGGCGAGTTGGGGGATCCGGCCCTGGTCGAGGGTCTCCGCGGGGTCCTCGTCGTCGATGAGCGGCAGCAGTGCCGAGAAGTAGCGGGCGTTCTCCTCGAAGAGGTCGAAGACGCTGGTGATCCAGCGTTCGCCGAACCAGACCCGGGGCCGGACGCCCTGCACCTTGATCTCGTCCGGGCGGGTGTCTGTGGCCTGCTCGAACAGGGGGATGCGGGTCTCGCTCCACAGTTCCTTGCCGAAGAGGAAGGGCGAGTTGGCGGCCAGGGCGACCTGGACGCCGGCGATGGCCTGGGCGGCGTTCCAGTGGTCCGCGAACTCGTCGGGGGCTACCTGCAGATGGAACTGCGTGCTGGTGCAGGCGGCTTCGGGGGTGATCGTGTCCGCGTACGTGCGCAGGCGCTCGACACCGTCGATCTCGATGAGCAGGTCCTCACCGCGTGCGGCGAAGATCTGCTCGTTGAGGAGGTGGTAGCGGGGGTCCTCGGACAGGGCGGAGTGGTCCACGTCGGTGCGTTCGAGGGTCGGCAGGGTGCCGATCATGACGAGGTGTGCGCCGACGGACGCCGCTTTCGCCTCGGCGTGGTCGAGGGCGTCGCGGATCTCGAGCTCCCAGGCGTCCGGGCCGCCCGTGGTGAGCTGCCGGGGCATGATGTTGATCTCCAGGTTGAACCGGCCCAGCTCGCTCGCCCAGGCGGGATCCGCGATGGCGGCCAGGACCTCCGTGCTGCGCATGGCGGGCCGGCCGGCCTCGTCGACGAGGTTCAGCTCGATCTCGAGCCCGACCTGTGGCCGGTCGATCTCGAAGCGTGACTCGCGCAGCATCCGGGCCAACACGTCCAGACAGCTGTGCAGCCGATCCCTGAAGCGGCGACGGTCGTCACGGGTGAACTCCTGCGCCGGTACGTCGCGGCCCATCGGATCCTCCCGCGTCTGGTCGGCACGGATCCTGCATACCCTCAGCGTGCCACCGAGCGGGCTCTCACGACCACCGCGACGGGGCCCGCACCGGCCGCGCGGGCGGGCGGGCGCGGGCGGGCGGGCGCGGGCGGGCGCGGGCCCGGGCGGGCGCGGGCGGGCGCGGGCGGGCGCGGGCCCGGGCGGGCGGGCGCGGGCGGGCGCGGGCGCGGGCGGGCGGGCGCGGGCGGGTCAGTCCTGGCGCACCGGGCGGCGCAGCAGGTATCCGGCCGCCGGGACGATCAGGAGCAGCATCGTGGCGATGAAGACGAGGCCGGCGCCTTCCAGGCCGAGCGGGTCGGCGAGGAGACCGACGCCGATGACCGGGACGGAGATACCGGTGTAGGCGACGACGAACAGGGTGGAGATGACCGCGGCGCGGTGGTCGGCCGGGGCGGCCTGCGCGACGGCGGAGAGGGCGGCGCGGAAGGCGAGGCCCTGGCCGGTTCCGCCGACGAGGGCGGCGAGGACGACGAGGACCAGCAGGTCGGCGTACAGCGCCCCGGCGAGGAGCAGCAGGCCGGCGAAGAGGACGGCGCAGCCCAGGGGAAGGGAGCGGGCGACTCCGACGCGGGTGACGGCGAGCTGTCCCGCGGTGGAGGCGAAGAAGGCGAGCGCGACGACCAGGCCGGACACGGCGTGGTTGTCGACGTCGAGGTAGCGGGCGAGGAAGGCGGGGCTGACGGAGGTGAACACGCCGAAGAGGGCGAATCCCACGAAGGACGCGATCGCGGCCGGCACGAACACCGCTCTGACCTGCGGGGGCAGGGCCGGGCGCTGGGGGCGTACGGCGGTGAGGGATCGCGGCTCCCGTACCGTCTCGGGGAGCCGCAGGAGGACGAGCGCGGACACGGCCACCAGGGCGAGGTGGACGGCGAACGGCAGGAGCAGCGGTTCGGCCGCGTACTCGGCGAGGAGGCCCGCGAGGAGCGGGCCGCAGCCGAGGCCGCCCATGTTCGCGGCGGTCGCGACGAAGGTCGCGCGTGAGGCGCCGCCGGGCGGGGCCAGTTCCATGACGTACGCGGTCGCCGCGCCGGTGAACAGCCCGGCCGAGAGGCCGGAGAAGAGCCGGCCCGCGTACAGCCAGCCGAGGGCGGAGGCGCTCAGGAAGCAGACGGCGCTCGCGGCGGCGAAGCCGAGGCCCCAGAGCAGGGCGGGGCGTCTGCCGATGGTGTCGGACGCGTTGCCGGCGAGCAGCAGGACGCCGATGACCCCGAAGGCGTACACCGCGTACACGACGGTGACCGTGAGCTCGGAGAAGCCGAACTTCTCCTGGTAGAGCGGGTAGAGCGGGGTCGGGAGCGTCGTGCCGGCCATGCAGACGACGAAGACGGCTCCGGCGAGGAGGCAGTGGAGCCAGCCCTTCCCGCCCCGGCGGGCGGAGTCGTCCTCCGCCGCTGTCTCCGCCGCTCGGGCTCCGGCTCCCGCCGCCGCTCTCGCTCCGGATGCCGCCGTCGCCGCCTCACCGTCGCCATCGCCGTCATCGATCATGACGTCGACCGTAACCCCGTGGTCCGTCCCGTACCCGTCGCGGCTCACCGGCGGGCGGGGGGCGTCGGCGCGCGTCGCGGCGGCGGGATGCGCCGGACCGGCCGTCTTCGGGAGGCCGCCTGTCACAGACCGTGCTGGACGACCCCGCGGGTGGAGAACGGGACCGGGTCTCCGCCGGTGAAGTCGCCGGGGGGGATGCCGGGGTGGTGGCCCGTGGTCGGCGGCGGCGTGGGGGTGCCGGGGCCCAGGGCCAGGCGGGAGACGATGCGGTAGCGGTCGCCCCGGTAGAGGGAGTGGACGTATTCCACCGGGCGGTGGTCGGTGTCGGTGGTGAGGCGTTCGAAGAGGAGCGCCGGGGAGAGTTCGGGCACATCGAGCAGCTCGGCCTCGGCGCGGGTGACGACGGTGGGCTCGATCGACTGCACCCCTTCGCTCACGTGCACGCCGTGCCGGTCGCGCAGGTGCTCGTAGAGGTCGCCCTGCTCCAGTTCCTCACTGGTCAGGTCGGGGACCAGGTCCGCCGGGACGTGGAGGTGCTCGATGGCCATCGGGGAGCCGTCGACGAGCCGGAGCCGGGCCACGTAACGGATCTCGGCAGCCGGCGAGACGCGCAGCTTGCGGCCCACACGGGCGCCGGCGGGCAGGGTGCGGAACTCCAGGAGTCTGCTGGTCCACACCCCGCCGGCCTGGGGAAGGCTGAAGGCGTGACGGTCGGAGATCAGCTCCTGGGTGATCTTCTCCTCGGCGACGAACATGCCCCGGCCGTGCTCGCGCACCAGTAGTCCCGCGACCACGAGTTCGTCGACCGCGGCACGCAGGGTGGGGCGCGACACGCCGAGTTCCGCGCACAGGGAGCGCTCGGACGGGATCGCGTCGCCCGGGCGCCGGGCCTCGACGAGTTCGAGGATGGCGTCGCGGACGCGCTCGCGCTTGAGCATCGCACCGGAGGCGGCGGCGTCGATCTCCATTCGGGTCCTCGTTCGTTCGTCGTCGGTCCAGCTCCCGGAACGGGCACTGGTCATCCTAACTGGTCACCTGGTCAAGGGACTAGAGCCCGCGATCACCACTCCTGGTCCAGCCAGGAGCGGCCGAGCTCGGCCTAAATCCGGCTTGAACCAAGGGACTTGACGACCCCATTGGTCTATGCCACCTTCATCCCCGCGACAACTGGTAAGCAACCAGTGGTCAACTGGTCAACTTCTCGAGGTGAACCGTGAAGCACCGCTCCCCCGCCCTGCTCGGCGCCCTGCTCCTGAGCGCCGGGCTCGTCGCCTGCTCCTCCCCCGGCACCACGACCGACGGCGCGTCGGGCGGCGCCTCGGGCGGGAGGACCACCCTCGACGTCTGGCTGATGCGCGACAGCGTCTCGGCGGCCTTCCAGAAGGAGTTCGAGGCCGGGTTCGAGAAGGACCATCCGGAGGTCGACCTGAAGATCCAGATCCAGGAGTGGGACGGCATCGGGGAGAAGGTCACCGCCGCCCTCGCGGGGAACGACGCCCCCGACGTCATCGAGGTGGGCAACACCCAGGTCGCCCAGTACGCCCAGAGCGGCGGTCTCACCGACTTCACGGACAAGGTCGCCGAACTCGGCGGCGACACCTGGCTCAAGGGCCTCGCCGAGCCGGGCGCGTACGAAGGGAAGCAGTACGGCATCCCCTACTACGCGGCCAACCGCGTCGTCGTCTACCGCACCGACCTGTTCCGCGCGGCAGGTGTCGACGCCCGGCGCATCACGACGCGGGAGCAGTGGATCGCCGCGACGGAGAAGCTCAACAGGGCCGGCACGCAGGGCATCTACCTGCCCGGACAGAACTGGTACGCCCTGTCCGGGTTCATCTGGGACGAGGGCGGTAACCTCGCGGTCCGCACGGACGGCCACTGGAAGGGCGGGCTCGACAGCCCGGAAGCCCTGCGCGCCATGGCCTTCTACCAGCGGCTCCAGTCCCTGGGCAGGGGTCCGAAGGACTCCGACGAGGCCCAGCCGCCGCAGGCCGAGGTGATGGCCAAGGGGCAGATCGCACAGATCATCTCCGCTCCCGGCGGCGCCAACGTGATCGTCCAGAACAACCCGGCCCTGAAGGGGAAGCTGGGCTTCTTCCCGATCCCCGGGAAGACCGCGGACACACCGGGCGCCGTCTTCACCGGCGGCTCCGACCTGGTCGTGCCGGCCGCGGCCGAGCACCAGAAGGAGGCCTACGCCTTCATCAAGGACCTCACCGGCGACACCTGGCAGACCAGACTCGCGACGGCGATGAGCTACGTGCCCAACCGCACGACCCTGGCCGCCGCCGTCTCCGCCGATCCCGGTGCCGCCGCGATGGCGGTCGGCGCCGCCCACGGGCACGCGACGCCGAACACCCCGCAGTGGGCGGCGGTCGAGGCCAAGAACCCGATCAAGGACTACATGACGGCCGTGCTCACGGGCGGCGACGCGCGCACCGAGGCCGCCAAGGCGGCACAGGCCGTCACCACGACGCTGAACAGCGGTTCCTGAGCATGGCCCGCCGCACCGCGCACCGCGCGGGCGGCCCGGGCTCCCCCTGGGCCTACCTCCTGATCGCCCCGGCCGTCGTCGGCATGCTGTACCTGCTGCTCTATCCGCTCGCCCGCGCCGTCCTGATCTCCTTCCAGGACTTCCGGCTCCGTCAACTAATTCTGGGTGACACCGAGTTCGTGGGCCTGCGGAACTACGAGACGCTGCTGTCGGACCCCCGGTTCTGGGAGGTCGTCCGCCGCACCTTCGCCTTCATGGGCGTCAACGTGCTCGTCATCATGGTCCTGTCCACGCTGGTCGCCCTGATGATCGAACGGCTGGGCCGCCTCGGCAGGACCGCCGTCCTCAGCTCGTTGGTCCTGGTGTGGGCGGTGCCGGTGGTGGCCGCCACCACCGTCTTCCAGTGGCTCTTCCACTCGGAGTTCGGCATCGTCAACGAAGCGCTCACCGGCCTCGGTCTCAGCTCCTTCGAGGGCTACCCCTGGTTCGCCCACGGCGGCGCCTCGTTCGCCATCGTCGTGGTGCTCGTCGTCTGGCAGTCGGTGCCCTTCGCGGCGATCACGCTGTACTCGGCGCTGACGACCGTACCGGTGGAGCTCTACGAGTCCGCACGGATGGACGGTGCCGGCGGTGTGCGGATCTTCCGCTCGGTGACCTTCCCGCTGATGCGGCCGATCTTCATGCTCGTTCTCTCCCTGGAGGTCATCTGGACCTTCAAGGCCTTCGTCCAGATCTGGGTGATGACCCGCGGCGGGCCCGGCGACGCGACGACCATCCTGCCGGTGTACGCCGTGCAGACCGCCCTCGCCCGGCAGCGCTACGACCTCGGCTCCGCGGCCTCGATGCTCACGGTGCTGCTGATGAGCGGGGTCCTCGTCCTCTACTTCCGCCAGTTGTTCCGTCAGGAAGGGGAAAACCTGTGAGCCCCGCACTGCGCCGGCTGCCCCTGCGCGCGGCGGCCGGCCTGACCGTGGTGGTCTGCCTCTTCCCCGTCTACTGGATGGTGGCGACCGCGTTCCGGCCGTCGCGCGACATCCAGTCGTACGAGCCGCGCCTGATCCCGCGGGAATGGACCCTCGACCACTTCCGGCGGGCCGTCGGGGCGGACGGATTCGCCCTGTTCTGGCGCAACAGCGCCCTGGTGACGCTCGGCGCGGTCCTGCTGGCGCTCGTGGTGGCCCTCGGCGCCGCCTACGCGGTGGCCCGGCTGCGCTGGCGGGGCCGACGGCAGTTCATGCTGGCGGTCTTCCTCGCCCAGATGGCCCCGTGGGAGTCGCTGGTCATCCCCGTCTACATCATCTCCCGGGACACCGGGATGCTCGACCGGCTGCCCACCCTCACCCTGGTCTACTTCATGATCACTCTGCCCTTCACCGTGGTGGTGCTCCGCGGCTTCATCGCCGGCATCCCGCCCGAACTGGAGGAGGCGGCGCAGGTCGACGGCTGCACGCGCGTCGGCGCCTTCCGGCGGGTCGCGTTCCCCCTGCTCGCGCCCGGCCTCATGGCGACCTCCCTGTTCGGGTTCATCACCGCCTGGAACGAGTTCACCTACGCCAACTTCCTGATCATCAAGCAGCAGGACAGCCGGACCCTGCCGGTGTGGCTCTCCTCCTTCCAGTCGACCTTCGGCACCGACTGGGGCGCGACCATGGCCGCCTCCACCCTCTTCGCCCTCCCCGCCCTCGTCGTCTTCCTCGCGCTGCAGCGGCACGTGACCTCGGGGCTCGCGTCCGGAGGGGTCAAGGGCTGACTCCCGGCCCCGCCGCCCCGCCCACCGTCACCTCCCGCCGTCCCGACACATCACCGGAGACACGCCCCGTGGAACCTCCACGCCCCGAACACGCCCTCGTACCCCGCCCCCGCAGGCTCTCCGTGCGCCCCGGTCGCTTCCGCCTCGACGCCGCCACCCGGCTCCGTGTCACTCCCGGCGCCGAGCCCGCCGCCGAACTGCTGCGCGGCTGTCTGGAGCCGGCCCTGGGACGGCGCCTGGAGCACGCACCGGACGGGGCGTTCGTCCTGGCCGTCGACCCCTCGCTCACCGGCCTCGGCCAGGAGGGGTACGGGCTGACCGTCGGCCCCCAGGGCGTGCTGCTGCGCGCGGCCCGTCCCGTCGGCCTGCTGCGTGGCGTGCAGACGGTGCGTCAGCTCCTCCCGTACGACGCCCTGTCGGCAGATCGGCCGAGGACCGGCAGCCCGGCCGGCCTCGACCTGCCCGGGGTGGAGATCACGGACGTGCCGCGGCACGCGTGGCGGGGCGCGATGCTCGACGTGGCCCGGCACTTCCAGCCGGTGTCGTACCTGCGCCGCTACGTGGACCTCCTCGCGCTGCACAAGCTCAACGTGCTGCAACTGCACCTGACCGACGACCAGGGCTGGCGGATGCCGGTGGCGGCGTACCCCCGGCTCACCGAGGTCGGCGGTCGGCGGGCCGAGTCGCCGGTCGGCCCCGCGGGGAGCGAGCGCTTCGACGGCCGGCCGCACGCCGGGGCGTACACGCGGGCCGAGTTGACGGAGCTCGTGGCCTACGCGGCCGGGCGGGGCGTCACGGTGGTGCCGGAGATCGGTGTGCCCGGCCATGTGCGCGCCGCGCTCGCCGCCCACCCCGAGCTGGGCAACCGGCCCGAGCGGCGACTCGACGTCTGGACGCGGTGGGGCGTGTGCCCGAACGTGCTGGGCGTCGGCGAGCACGTCCTGGACTTCTTCCGTACGGTCCTGGACGAGGTGATGGACGTCTTTCCCTCCCCGTACGTCCACATCGGGGGCGACGAGTGCCCCACGACGGAGTGGGAGCACAGCCCGGCCGCGCTCGCCCGCGCGGCCCGCGAGCACCTGTCCGGCCCGCGGGACCTGCACGGCTGGTTCCTGGGGCGCGTCGCCGGCCATCTGGTCCGGGCCGGGCGGCGGCCCGTGGCCTGGGCGGAGACCGGCACGACACTCCCGCCCGAGTGCGCGGTGATGAGCTGGCGCGAACCGGAGCACGCCTGGGCGGCGGCGCGTCGTGGCCACGAGGTCGTGTACGCCGACCACCGCACGACGTACCTGGACTACGCCCGCGGTGACGGCCCGCTGGAGCCGCCCGCGCAGCCGGGCCGGGTGACCGGTCTGCGGACCGTGCACGCCCTCGACCTCACGCCTCCGCCCTCGGAGCCCGAGCTCGCGGCCCGGGTGCTCGGCGCGCAGGGGCAGTTGTGGACGGAGTTCGTCACGACGCCGGAGCACATCGAGTACCTGAGCTTTCCCCGGCTGTGCGCGCTGGCCGAGAGGGTGTGGAACCCGGCGGCCGACTGGACGGACTTCCGTGCCCGCCTCGGCGGGCACACGGCGCGGCTGGACGCACTCGGTGTTCCGCACGCGACGCCCCCGCGCCTGCCGAAGACGACGGCGCAGGCGCCCGCATGACCGCCTCCCTCCCCCGGCCCCACCGGCCCCACCGGCCCACCGACCTGACCGACCTCCGCTGCGATCCGCCGTGCACCACCCCCCTCCGCTCTCCCGCAGGAAGCGGGAGCACCGAAAGGAACCCACGGATGAGTACGCGTCCCACCGCTCGCCCCCTCGGCCGTCGCTCGCGCGCGGCCCTCGCCCTCACCGCTCTCCTGGGCAGCGCGGCACTGGCCACCCTTCCCGTGACCACCGCCTCGGCGGCCGGCGAGGGGCTCGCCGTGCAGTACCGCACCAGTGCCGGCGGCAGCACCGCCGACCAGAGCGAGCCCTGGTTCAAGGTCCGCAACACCGGCTCCTCCTCCGTCCAGCTGAGCCAGGTCAGGATCCGGTACTACTTCAAGGCCGACTCCCCCGGCGCCACGTACCGATTCGCCTGCTCCTGGGCGGTCAAGGGGTGCTCCGCCGTCACCGGCACCTTCGGCACGCTCGGCAAGCCGACCGCGACGGCCGATCGCTATCTGGAGATCGGTTTCACCGCGGCGGCGGGCTCCCTGGCGCCGGGCGCGGACACGGGTGACATGCAGCTGCGCTTCTACCAGTCGACGTGGCAGCCCCTGAACCAGAGCGACGACTACTCCTTCGGCGGCGGCCAGACCTCGTACGCCGACTGGACCAAGGTGACGGCCCAGGTGGACGGGACGACCGTCTGGGGCGTCGCGCCCGAGGGCAACGACCCTACCGAGCCGACCGACCCGCCCACGGACCCGACGGACCCGCCGGGCGGCGGCCGGACCCTGTTCGACGA
This sequence comes from Streptomyces sp. NPDC051921, assembly GCF_040680975.1. Classification (NCBI taxonomy): domain Bacteria; kingdom Bacillati; phylum Actinomycetota; class Actinomycetes; order Kitasatosporales; family Streptomycetaceae; genus Streptomyces; species Streptomyces sp. NPDC051921. Next base: position 47,312 of record NZ_JBFAXU010000014.1, on the reverse strand, counting down.
CTTCTCGTACGGCTCGTCCGCCGATCCCGCGCTCGCGGCCCACGGCTGGAGCGTGCGCGCGAACTCCGGTGGTCCCGGGGTGCCCGGAGCCACGTGGGACCCGTCGAAGGTCACCTTCTCCGCCCAGGGCGGCGGCACCGTGATGAACCTGGAGACCTCCACCGCCGGGACCGGCGAGTCGACGCGCCACACCGAAGTCCTCACCAAGGCGACGAAGTTCAAGAACGGCACGTACGCGGCCCGGGTGAGGTTCTCCGACGCCCCGAAGTACGGACCCGACGGCGACCACGTCGTCCAGACCTTCTTCACCATCAACGACCTGAAGGCCCCCATGGCCGACGACTACGCCGAGTACGACTTCGAGTACCTGCCCAACGGAGGTTGGGGCGAGCCGGCCGCCATTCTCTACACGACCTCGTGGGAGACCTACAACCCGGACCCCTGGCAGGCCGTCAACCAGCACAGCGAGAGCCGGCAGAGCTTCGCCGGCTGGCACGACCTGGTGGTGACCATCGACAACAGCGTGATCACCTACTACGTCGACGGCCGACTCTTCGGGACGCACGGCTCCGCGTACCTGCCCGAGCGACCCATGTCGATCAACTTCAACCAGTGGCTCATCGACCTCAACGGCCAGACCTCGACGTCCCCGCGCGCCTACGACCAGCAGGTCGATTACGTCCTCCACGTCAAGGACCAGGTGCTCACCCCGGCCCAGGTGGCGGCGAAGGTCGCCGCCTACCGGAGCGCCGGCACGGCCTTCGTCGACGAGGTCCCGGCCTCCTGACGGGTCTCCGGCCGCCGGTCCCGTGCCCCGCACCTGCTCCCGGTGCGGGGCACGGGAACGGCTCCCGGGCTGCTCAGAACTTGGCCAGGTGCCGGGCCGTACGGTGCCCCAGACGGCCGGTGAGCTCGGCGACGAAGTCGTCGGACAGCGGCGGCCAGCCCCAGAACTCGAACGTGAGCGCTCCCAGGGCGTACTCGTCGGGCCACTGCCAGTCGGTGACGGGTAGGACGGCGGCACAGGCGGGGCAGGTGACGCGGCCCGTCCCGGTTTCCTCCCAGGCTTCGACGGCGGCCCGGAACGGGGCCCACGCCTCCTCGTCCGGTTCGAACGAGGCGGGGTAGTCGATGAACGTGGTGCGTATGTGACAGTGGGGGCAGGTCGCGTACTCCGCGTCGTCCTCTCCCTGTCCGCCGACGTGGTGGTGGCGACCGGTGACGACGGCGAGCGGGCCCGGCTCCCAGCCGCCGTCGTGCACGGCTCGTCCCCAATGGGGGCCGGGGCGGTACCCCTCGACCACGTGCACGCTGTACACGCCCGAGGCCTCCGTCTCCCGGGTCACGACGCCCTTCGCGACGAGCCAGTCGACCACCTGGTCCCCCAGTGCCGCGGCGTCCTCGAGTGCGACCCCGAGGTCGACCACCCGCTCGACGTAGTCACCCAACTCCCCCAGCCCCTTCCGCTTCGTTGCCGCCGTGGAGGTTCCACTCTGCCGGCCGCCACTGACAACAGCCCGCACGGGACGAGGAGGGGCGACCGGGGATGTGCGGTCGCTAGCGGCCTTGGAGGGTCTTGACGTTGTCGCCGAAGGTCCAGCCCTTCGACCCGTCCCAGTTGGCGGACCAGGTCATCAGGCCCTTGAGCGCTCCGTTGTAGTGCCTCCATGCCTGGGCCACCGCTGACGGTGTCATGTAGCCGCCGCCCGCACCCGGCTGGGCGGGCAGGCCGGGGACCTGCTTGTCGTACGGCACGCGGACGGTCGTGCCCTGGATGACGAGGCCGCGGTTGAGGCAGTCGGTCTGGGCGACGAACCCGGCGACGGTGCCGGCGGAGTACGAGTCGCCCGAGCAGCCGTACATGCTGCCGTTGTAGTACTGCATGTTGAGCCACCACAGGCGCCCGTTGTCCGCGTACTTCTTGACGATCGGCAGGTAGGCGCCCCAGATCGAGCCGTAGGCGACGCTGCCGCCGGTGACGTACGCCGTCTCGGGTGCCATCGTCAGGCCGAAGCCGGCGGGCATGCGCGCGAGCACCTGGTCGATGATGTGGACGAGGTTGGCCTGTGAGGTGGACAGGGTAGTGATGCTGCCGCTGCCGACGAGTCCGGTCTCGATGTCGATGTCGATCCCGTCGAAGTTGTACTTCTTGAGGAGGGGTACGACGGTCTCGACGAACCGGTCGGCGACGGCGCGGGAGCTCAGGTCGATCCCGGCGGCGGCTCCGCCGATGGACATCAGGAGGGTGGCCCCCGCGGCCTTCGCACGGCACATCTCGGCCGGGGTGGCCACGCGGACGGTGCTGTCCATACCGTCCTCCCACAGCACCGTCCCGTCGGAACGGATCACGGGGAAAGCGGCGTTGATGACGTTGTAACCATGGGCGGCGAACCGCGGGTCGTCGATGGGCGCCCAGCCGAAGGGCGGGTGGACGCCGTTCGCCGCACCGTCCCAGTTCTCCCAGTAGCCCTGGAGGACCTTCCCGGCCGGCTTCGGCTTGAGAGCGCAGGTCTCCGGGTCGGCGGACGGCGCGGAGGCGGCCGCGGGGGCGGTGAGAACAGCGGCGGCGGCGAGCAGGGTGGCGAGGGCGGTTCCGAGGACCTTGGCGAGGGGACGGCCGGGCATGCGTGCTCCTTGGGACGTGGGGGTGACCCTGGGCATGGCGTGCGACGCTCACGCAGACCGTAGATTGGTCCATACCTTTCGTCAACCGTGCTGGCACTCGCGCCAGTTGACGGCAGCTCCTTCCCTGCTTCCCCTCCCGCGCCGGAGCGCGTGGCTGGCCTCGTCTGCTCACCTGGGTCCTGACGCTGCGACGGACCCGTCGCCTCTGGGTGGCCGCCCTCACCACCCTCGCGGCCCTCGCCCTGTTCCTGTGCGGGGTGCTCGGGGTCTGGCACCCTCGGCAGGCGCCCGATCCCGGCTACGGTCCCGGCATCTAGGGCCCGCCCGGACCCGAACCTCCCGCCGCCGGCCTGCGTGAACGGGCACGTACGCTTTCGAACATGACATTCGACAGGGGGGCCCGGGGTGGTGCGGCCCCGTGGTGGGCATGGGCGAGCGGAGCCCCGGCACCATGGCACCGGGCGGCTCTCCGTGCCGCCCAGGGCCTGATGGACGACGGCAGGTTCGAGGAGGCGGAGGCGCGGGCGCGGGAACTCGTCGCGGAGCGACGGCAACGGCGGGGGCGGGACCGACGGCCGGCGACCGTCTGGCTCGCCACCTTCTACGCCACCACGGCGGCGATCGCCCATGGGCGCCGGCCCGAGGTCCTGGCGGAGTTGGAAGCCCTGATCGAGGACATGGCGCCGCTGTACCGCCAGAACCGCGACCTGCTCCTGTCCGCGCGGCTGCACCGCGCCTGGGTGCTGATCGATCTGGGCCGGTCCCCCGAGGCGGAGGCCGAGGCCCGCGACGTCCTGCGGTCGCTGGCGCGAACGAGGCATCTGGCCGAGGCGTGGGAGGTCGAACTGTGGGCGGCCCTCTGCCTCGGGGACGCCCTGTGCGCGCAGCACCGGTACGAGGAGGCCGCGGCGATCGCGCGGGGAAATCTGCCGCGGGCCGGACGACGGTCGGAGCGCGGTCTGCGCATTCTCCTGGCACGCAGCCTCTCGGGGCTCGGCCGCCACGAGGAGGCGCTGGCGGAGGCCCGCCGGACGGCACCCGAACACTCCCCCGGGACCAGCGGCGAACGGGAACTCGTCACTGCCGTCGCCCTGCACGGCCTGGGCCGCCCGAGAGAGGCGGAGGAAGAGCTCCGGCGGGCGCTCACGGCCTGCGAGCGGTATCTGCATGCCTCGCATCCCCTGCTCGGGGAGATCCACTCGTTGGGGGAGCGGATCCGGTCCGCCTGAGCGTGCTCCCCGGAAATGGGCGTGTCCGCGCGTCGGGCCGCGGTTACCATCGCGCGGCCGGGCTTGCGCGGACTCCTTCCGGCGGGCGCGTCCACTGACCAGGGAACGGGAGGCCACCCCGGTGCTCGAACTCCTCAAGGATCCTACGTACATACGCTATTGGCTGGCCGTCGTGGCTTCCTTCCTCGGTGACGCCGTCACGAAGATCACCCTGATCTACGTGGTCGCCACGGAGACCGAGCGCCCGGTCCTGTACGTGTCCCTGGTGGTCGTCGCCCAGCTGCTGCCGTCCGGGATGCTGGGCGTGTTCGTCGGCCCGTTGGCCGACCGCGTGCCCGCCCGGGTCCTGATGGTCGCCTCCGACCTGGTGCGGGCGGTGCTCGCCCTGCTGATGATCGCCGTGCGGGACGAACCACTGCCGCTGCTCGCCCTGATCCTGCTGAGCGGCATCGGGAAGGCCTTCTTCGAGACCGCCCGGCTGACCGCGATCCCGTTGATCGTGCGCGGGCACGGCATCCCGACGGCCGTGGCCCTGTTCCAGTCGACCAGTCACACCCTGAACCTGGTCGGCCCGGCGCTGGGCGGGTTGCTGCTCGCGCTCGGCAGCGTCCCGGCGGTGTTCGTCGTCGACGCGGCGACCTTCGTCGCCTCTGCCCTGCTGCTGGGCAGCATGGCGGTCCTGCGCGAGGTCCCGGTGCCCGGGGGTGACCGGGAGCCCTACTGGCGGGCGCTGCGCACGGGCCTGAGCGGGGTCCTCGCGACGCCGTCGCTGCGCTTCCTCGCCGTGGTACTGGTGCCGGTGATGCTGGCCCTGGGCCTGTTCACCACCAACCTCAACTCCCAGCTCCTGAACGTCTTCCGGCTGACGCCGTTCGACTACGGCCTGGCCCAGGCCGCCTTCGGCGCCGGCTCCGTCGCCGGGGCGCTCCTCGGTCCCCCGCTGGTGCGCCGCCTCTCCGACGGCAGACTGCTGAGCTGGTCGGTCGCCCTCTTCGGCGCCTCCCTGCTACTGCTCGCCCCGACCGGGCCGCTGCACGACGCCGTGGGCATCACACCCGTCCTTCTCTGGTGCCTGCTCTCCGGTCTGGGCTCCGGCCTCTTCCAGGTCCCGATCGCCCACACCCTCCTCGGCGACCTCCCCGCCCACCTCCGCGGCCGGGGCGTGGGCCTCTTCAACTCCCTGATGGTCAACGTCACGGTCCTCGGCGCCCTTCTGGGCGCCGTCACCGCCGACCTCACGGGCATCACGGCCTCCCTCACCCTCACGGGGGTGCTCCTGCTCCCCGCGGCGGCCCTCATCGCCGTGACCGGCCCACGCGCGGCGATCTCGGCGAGGGAGACCTCGGCGACGGCGGCGGCACCGAAGGGATGACGCCGCCGGATCGGCTGCTCGATGCTCCTCTTCGTGCGGAGAAAGCCCCCTGATGTCGTGTCAGGGGCGGATCAGGGGCCGGCCAGGGTGATCCCTGTCGAAGCGGGCCGGGTCTGCCGACAGACTCGAAGGGACGTGATCAACACCGTTCGCTTCGAGTGGAGTCCGCCCGTGCGCCGTTCCTCAGCCCTGATCGTGACCGCCGCCCTCGCCTGCGGCGTCGCCCTTCCCGCGCAGGCCGCATCCCCCGCGCCCGCCACGGACGGCGGTCTGAACCGCACGGCCCTGGGTGAGGCCATCGCCATACGGCCGGGCGACGGAGCCGCCGCGGTCGTCGCCGAGGTGCACAAGGGCCAGGAGAGCTGGCGGGGGGCGTCCGGAGACGTCGTCTCCGGCAAACGCGTGCGTCCCGGCGCGCACTTCCGGATCGGCAGCATCAGCAAACCCATGGAAGCCGTGATCCTGCTGCAGCTGTCCGCCGAGGGGCGCGTGGACCTCGATCGGGACGTGCAGCACTACCTGCCCGGACTGCTGCCGGAAGAGCGGTTCAAGGAGCCGGTCACCGTACGCCAGTTGCTCGACCACACCAGTGGTCTGCCCCACGACTTCGAGGGCGCGCCGGCGACGAGCCGGGACGAGGACATCGAGCGGCGTCTCGACTACGTCACCTTCGACGAGGTGATCGAGGGGACCCTGCGCCCGTCGGGCCGGCCCGCACCCGGGCCGCACTTCTCGCCCGGCACGCGGCAGGAGTACAACTCCTTCGGCTACCGCGTGGCCGGCAAGCTGATCGAGCACATCACCGGCCACTCCTACCAGTACGAGGTGACCACACGCATCCTGAAGCCGCTGCGCATGAGTGAGACCCGCGCCGCCGTGCCGGACCGCAGCACACCCGTCCCCCGGCCCTCCCTGCCCGGCTACCTGCCCCGAAGCAGCGGCACTCTGGTCGACGTCAACGTGCAGGGCGGGCTGCCTGCCAGCATGACCTCCACCACGCGCGATCTGGACCGCTTCATATCCGGGCTCTTCGACGGACGGCTGCTGCGTCCGGCGCAGGCCGCGGAGCTGTTCGCCGTGCCCAAGGACGCCACGGGCAAACCGCTGCCCTACGTGGGCGGGAGCAACTGCAACACCGGCCCCGCGAAGGGGACGGCCTGTTTCGGTGTCGGGCTGATGTACGTGCCGATGCCGGACGGTTCGGTCGTGTGGGGCAAGACGGGTTCCGATCCCGGCTACCGCAGCGGCGTCTTCGCCTCCCCCGACCTCGAGCGGCGCATGGTGTACGCGGTCGGGACCGCGTCCGCCGAGAGCAACGGCGCCCCGCCGGCGTCCCAGCGGCTCGCCCTCGCCGCCCTCGGCGACTGACGTGGGCCCCGTGTCCGGTCACCCGTTCGCTCAGGCGGCCGGGCCGCCCGGGACGACCAGGCCCGTCTCGTAGGCCAGGACGACGGCCTGGGCGCGGCTGTCCAGGTTGAGCTTGCTCATGGTGCGGTTGAGGTGGGTCTTCACGGTCGCCTCGCCGATGTAGAGCTGCTCGGCGATCTCCGTGTTCGACAGGCCCCGGGCGGTCAGGCGCAGGACCTCGCACTCGCGGGCCGTGAGGACGTCGAGGTCGGTCGCGGGGTCCGGGGCGGGGTCGGCGTTGGTCACGTAGGACTCGATGAGGCGTCGGGTGACGCTCGGGGCGAAGAGCAGGTCGCCGTGGGCCACCGCCGAGACCGCGTCGATGAGGCGCTGCGGACCGGTGTCCTTGAGGAGGAAGCCGGAGGCTCCCGCCCGCAGCGCGGCGTAGACGTACTCGTCGAGGTCGAAGGTGGTCAGAACGAGGATCCGCGGCGGTGGCGCGTCCGTGTCGCCGGCGGCGGCTTCGGCGAGGATGCGTTCGGTGGCCACGGTGCCGTCCATGCCGGGCATGCGGATGTCCATCAGGATCACGTCGGGTCTGACGCGAGCCGCGCAGCCGACCGCCGACTCGCCGTCGGCGGCCTCGCCGACCACCTCGATCCCCGGGGCCGCCCGGAGGAGCGCGACGAGCCCGGCCCGGATCAGGTCCTGGTCGTCCACCACGAGCACTCTGATCATGCCGGTGGCCGGCTTCCCCACCGGTCGGAGCCCTCGCTGGCGACGGGAAGTACGAGGCACACGCGGAATCCCCCCTCGGCCCGAGGGCCGGCGTCCACTGTTCCGCCGTAGAGCCTGGCGCGTTCACGCATGCCGATCAAGCCGTGTCCTGAGCGTGGCGGCAGCTTGGCCGGATCCTGACGGTCGGACCGGCCGTCGTCCGTCACCGTGACCCGCAGTTCGGTGGGGCGGTACTCGACGAGGACCGTGGCCCGGGCCGGGTGGGCGTGCTTGAGCACGTTCGTCAGGGCTTCCTGCACCACCCGGTACACGCACAGTTCGGTGCCCGGCGGGAGGGGCCGGCGCGTGCCCGTCGTCGTCAGGTCGACGGGGACGCCCGCCGCCCGGACGCGCTCGGTCATGTCCGCGAGGCCGGCCAGGCCGGGCATCGGCGCGTATCACTCGCCTGCCTCTCCGTCGCCGTCCGGTGTTCCCCCCGCCCCGGGCGCCTCGGTGCGGAGGAGGGAGAGGATGCGGCGCAGCTCCCGCAGGCCCTCCTGGCTGGTCTGCGCGATCGTGTCCAGGGCCGCGCGGGCGGTGTCCGGCTCGGACCGGAAGACGTAACCGGCCATCCCCGCCTGCACGTTGATGACCGACATGTGGTGGGCGACCACGTCGTGGAGCTCGCGGGCGATGCGGCGCTGTTCCTCGGCCACCGCCCGCTTCGCCCGTTCCTCCTGGGCCAGCCGCAGCTGGGACGTGAGGAGTGCCAGTTGCTGGTTCCGCCGGGCGAGCAGGCGGGCGCTGTTGCCGAACACCCAGATGACGGAGGGCACCGCAAGGGCCTGGATGACGGCCACGCCGACGCCGAGTTCGGGGGCGGTCAGGCCGCTGTGCAGGACGACCGCGGCGACGAGTGCGGCGGCAGCGGCCGCGGTGCGGGGCGGCCGCTGGGCGGCGACGCCGTACAGGGCGATCGCCGGCCCCCAGAAGTTGAGCGAGGGCTGGTAGCCGGCGGCCAGGTAGCCGGTGAACGCCAGGCAGGAGGCGACGAGCGCGCCGATCGGAGCGACCCTGCGCAGGGCCAGCGGCAGGCCGACCGACGCGCTCAGCAGATCGGCGCGCGCGTCGAACGGCGGCCACCCGGCCGGGTGGTACTGGTGGCCGATCGCCACCGTCGCCGCCACGAGCCCCACGGCCACCGTCGCGTCGACGAGCCGGGGATCCACACCGCGGAACCACACCGCCCAGAGGGCCCTGATGCGCATCGCGCGATGCTACGTGCCCGTCCGGCGGCAGATCGTCATACCAGAGGTGCAGTGTGCGCCGGAGCGGGCTGCCGCACGGGTTTACCCGGTTTCTCCACTCCGTGGTGGACGCCCGGGGGACGGTCGCCGCGCGAAGGTGGTCGTGCTTCACCGCATGCCGCACACGACGGCGTGCGTCACGTCCCACCCTTCGACCACACAGGGGGAACTCATGAGGATCGGCAAGCGGACCGGCGTCCTGGTGTCGACGGCCACCCTGCTGCTCGGCTTCGGCGGTGCCGCCACGGCGGCCCAGGCCGCTCCGGCTCCCGGGCCGGCGTCGACCCTGGCGTGCAGCACCAGCAACGCGACCTCGCCGAGGACGGCGAGCGTGGACGGCATCCGCATCGAGCTGCGCTACAGCACCTCCAGCCGTTGCGCCTGGGGCCGGATCACCTCCGCCGACCCGGGTGACAAGGTGTGGGTGGACCGGTCCAGCAACGGCGGCTCCTCCTGGGAGGGTCCGTTGGGTATGACGACCGTGCAGACCGGTTCGGACACCCACACCCCGGCGTACAACGACGCCGGCTACACGATGCGGGCGTGTGCCTGGAACGACTCCACGGGCAACATCCGCTGCACCGGCTGGTACTGATCCGGCCCGACGGCCGCCCTCCACGGGGGAAGGCGGCCGTGGCTGGGACGCACCCACCGGGATCGCGCCGGGTTCGGGGCCCGGAGCGGATCAGGGAATAGCGTCGCCGGGCTCTGCGGTTGCCCTGCGACGGGAGGTCAGTCATGGCACTTGAAGGTGTGTACGAGCCGAGCCCGGCGAAGTGGGTGCGCGACCAGGTCGAGTTGTACGAGTCGTCCGGCGGCACGAAGGGGACGACCATCCGGGGTCTGCCTGTCGTCCTCGTGACGAGCGTCGGCGCGAAGAGCGGCAAGATCCGCAAGACGCCGCTCATGCGGGTCGAGCACGAGGGGGCGTACGCGCTGGTCGCGTCGAACGGCGGCGCGGTGAAGCACCCGGTCTGGTACCACAACCTGGTGGCGGGTCCGCGGATCGAGCTGCGCGACGGCCCGAAGGTGTGGGACATGCGGGCCAGGATCGTCACCGGCGAGGAGCGGCGGGCGTGGTGGGAGCGGGCCGTCGCGGCGTTCCCCGACTACGCCGACTACCAGCACAGGACCGCGCGGGAGATTCCGCTGTTCGTGGTCGAGCCGGTCGACTGAGGGCGGCCGGAGGAGATCACCTCGTTCGAGGCACAAACCGGGCACTCTATCAGGACCGGGGCTTCGAGACCGGAAAAGCGACTACTCTCCACGCCTGCGCGCATGCGTACGGTAGTCATGGGCCAGGGAGGAAACACCTTGGTCTTCAGTCTGAGTCGTCGCCGTAAGTCCGTGCCCGTGAGCGGCGCCTGCCCGTACGCGCACGCGCATGTGCCCCCGCCCGCGCCCGTGCCTCCGCCGCCTGCCGTCGCCGACCCGTCGGCGTGGCTGCGGCAGGAGGCGGAGCGGTTCGTCCGCCAGTTCCACCTTGAGCAGCCGCACGCGGGCGACGCGGAGGGGCGGGTGCGTGAGGTGGGGGCCGAGATCGATCGGACCGGGACCTACACGCATTCCCCCGCCGAGCTGGCCTTCGGGGCGCGCGTGGCGTGGCGCAACGCCGCGCGGTGCATCGGCAGGCTCTACTGGCGCAGTCTGGTGGTGCGGGACCTGCGGCACGTCACGGCGCCCGACGACATCGCCGAGGAGTGCTTCGAGCATCTGCGGCTGGCCGGCAACGGAGGGCGGATCCGGCCGGTGATCTCGGTGTTCGCTCCGGACCGGCCGGGCCGGCCGGGGCCGCGCATCGTGAACGACCAGCTGGTGCGCTACGCCGGGCACCGTACGGAGGCGGGCCGCTGGGTCGGCGATCCGCGCAGTGCGCCGATGACCGCCGGCGCGCTCGAGCTGGGGTGGAAACGGAGCGAAGAGCCGTTCCAGGTGCTGCCGTTGATGGTGCGGGAGCGGCCCGGGACCCGCCCGGAGTGGTACGAGCTGCCGGACGGCGTCGTGAAGGAGGTGCCGCTGCGGCATCCGGAGCATTCCTGGTTCGCCGAGCTGGGGCTGCGCTGGTACGCGGTACCGGCGATCAGTGACATGGTCCTGGAGATCGGCGGGGTGCGGTATCCGGCGGCGCCGTTCAACGGCTGGTACATGGGAACCGAGATAGGTGCCCGGAACCTCGCCGACGCCGAGCGCTACGACCTCCTTCCGGTGGTGGCGGACCGCCTCGGCCTGGACCGCTCCTCGGAGCGGACGCTGTGGCGGGACCGGGCGCTGGTCGAGCTCAACGTGGCCGTGCTGCACTCCTTCCAGAGGGCGGGGGTCACGATGGCGGACCATCACACGGAGTCGGAGCGGTTCCTGCGGCACATCGCACAGGAGAGCCGGCACGGCAGGCCCACCCCGGCCGACTGGAGCTGGATCGTCCCGCCGGTCTCCGGCTCCGCCACGCCCGTGTTCCACCGGTACTACGACCCGGTGGACCCGTCGTTGCGACCGGCGTTCCTGGCGCGGGAGCCCTAGCTGTTCTGTCCAGGGAGGTTGTGGACGGGTGATGCAGGTCTCGGCTGAGGAATCTTGAAATGGGTGAGGGCCTTCTGGCCTGGTGTGGATTGCGACATCTGCACCGGCGACCAGAAAGGCCCTCATGGCCCACCGTAATGCACCCCTGACCGAGACCGGACGCCTGCGCCTGGCCCGCTGCGTGGTCGAGGACGGCTGGCCGCTGCGCCGGGACCTGGCGCCGGGCCCGACCGACCGACGCCCGACCGACCGACGCCCGCCCGACCGACGCCCGCCCGACCGAGGCCCGACCGCCCCAGGGTCTGACCGGCCCCAGGGCTGACCGACGGGCCCCGCCCGACTGAGGCCCGACTGACCGACGCCTGGCCGCCCCAGGGCTGACCGACCGGTGGCCGCCCGCCCCGGCCCGCCCGCCCAAGGCCGTCCGCCCCAGGACCGCCCCACCGGGGTCCGCCCGGCCGGGGCCCGGCGTCGTCGGCGCCGGGCCCCGGGGCGGTCAGGCCTTCGGGGCGTAGCCCGCGGGGCGGGTGGTGAACGTGGCGCGGCCCTGGGTGCGGCTGCGCAGGTGGGTCGCGTAGCCGAAGAGGGCCGCCAGCGGGACGGTGGCGGTCAGGACCGCCGTGCCGGTGTGCGTGGTCGAGTCGGTGATCCGCGCACGACGGGCCGTCAGGTCGCCGAGGACGGTGCCGACGGCGGTCTCGGGTGCCGTGACCGTGACCTCGGCGACAGGTTCGAGCAGCGTCGTGCCGCCCGTCCGGAGCGCCTCGCGCAGGGCGAGACGGCCCGCCGCACGGAAGGCGAGCTCCGAGGAGTCCTTCACGTGCGTGGCCCCGTCCGTGAGGGTGACGCGCACGCCGGTGACGGGGTGACCGCCGAGCGGTCCTTCGGTCAGGGCGTCGCGGCAGCCCGCTTCGACCGCGCGGACGAACTCCTGGGGGACGCGGCCACCCGTCACGGTCGAGCGGAAGGCGAAGGCGCCCTCACCGTCGCGCATGCCGTCTCCTTCCTCCAGGGGTGCGACGTCGAGGACGACGACCGCGAACTGGCCGGCGCCGCCGTCCTGTTTGACGTGCCGGTAGGTCAGGCCGGTCACCGCTCCAGCGGGGGCCTCCCGGTAGGCGACCCGGGGCCGGCCGACCGTGACGTCGAGGTCCTGGCCTCGCCGCAGCTTCTCGACGGCCACCTCCAGGTGGAGCTCGCCGAGTCCGGACAGCACGGTCTGACCGGACTCGGGGGCAGTCCGCACGGTCAGGGACGGGTCCTCCTCGGTGAGGCGGGCCAGGGCGGTGGCGAGGCGTTCTGTGTCACGCCCGCTCCGGGCCTCGACCGCGACGGAGACCACCGGGGTGGTGGAGACGGGCGGTTCCAGGAGCACGGGTGCGTCGGGTGCGCACAGGGTGGCACCGGTGCGGGCCGTCTTCGGTCCCACGACGGCCACGATGTCGCCGGCGACGGCCAGATCGGCCTCCGTGGTGCGGTCGGCCTGGACCCGCAGGATGCGGGAGATCCGTTCGGTGCGGCCCGCGGTGGTGTCGAGCACGGTGTCCCCCTTCCTCAGGGTTCCGGCGTAGAGGCGGAGATAGGTCATGCGGCCGGTGGGCGTCGTCGTCACCTTGAAGGCGAGCGCGGTGAGCGGCGCGTCCGGATCGGCCGGGTGCTCGCCGCGCACCGGAGGTACGTCCGCGGGAGCGGGCAGGTAGGCGACGACGGCGTCGAGCAGCGGCTCCACCCCGCGGTTGCGGTAGGCCGAGCCGCACAGCACGACCACGGCCTCTCGGGAGAGGGTCAGGTCGCGCAGCGCGGCGACCAGCGTGTCGTCGCCGAGCGTGTCCTTCTCGCAGAACTCCTCCAGGGCCGCGGGGTGCAGTTCCGCGACGGTCTCCTCCAGCACACGTCGTCGGCGCGCGGCCTCGTCGCGCAGTTCCTCGGGCACGGGACCGAGTTCGTACGTGTCGGAGCCGGCCGGCCAGGTGGTGGCGCGCATCCGGACGAGGTCGACGACACCGGTGAAGGCGTCTTCGCTCCCGATGGGCAGCTGCACCGGCAGCGGTACGGCGCCGAGGCGGGTGCGGATGCTGGCCACGGCGTTGTCGAGGTCGGCGCCGGCGCGGTCCAGCTTGTTGACGAAGGCGATGCGCGGGACGCCGTGCCGGTCGGCCTGGCGCCACACGGACTCGCTCTGCGGCTCGACGCCCGCGACGGCGTCGAAGACGGCGACCGCACCGTCCAGGACGCGCAGGGCGCGTTCGACCTCGTCCGCGAAGTCGACGTGTCCCGGCGTGTCGATCAGGTTGAGCCGGTGGCCGTCCCAGTCGCAGCTGACGGCGGCGCTGAAGATGGTGATGCCGCGGTCGCGCTCCTGCGGGTCGAAGTCGGTGACGGTGGTGCCGTCGTGGACCTCGCCGCGCTTGTGGGTGGCGCCGGTGAGGTAGAGGAACCGCTCGGTGAGCGTGGTCTTGCCGGCGTCGACGTGGGCGAGGATGCCGAGGTTGCGGATGGGGAGGCGGTGACGCATGGTGATTCTCGATTCGCGTGCGATGCGGACGCAGGGCAGCGCGATTCCCGTGACGACGGGGGCGGTGAGGAGCTGAGGAGCCCAAGGGCCTCTCTCGTCGCGGGTCAGCGGTGACGGCCGCGCAGCCGGCACCGGAGCGACGAAGAGGCCAGGATCACGTCGTACCGGGCGCGGGAGACGACCGTGGCGGCGGACGCGGGAGTGGTCGCGCGCATGGTCGTCTCCCTTCGGTGATCTTGATCGTCCCGTGGTCCCGGTGACCGGGTCGGCCTTCGTCACCGAGTCGGTCTTCATCCGACTCGGTCCCGGTGGCCAGGGCGATTCTTCGGCTCGTCGGTTCGGCTGGAGTCTAGGCACCGACGAGCGCAGGGGAACACCGATTTATCGCCGGGTCACGGATAGCTCACCAGGTTGGCGACGTTGGTGGACGAATTCGAGGGGCCCCCACGGTCGTTGACGACGTGCCGGATGGTGCCGGTGCCGCCCAGAGAGACGGTGACCATGCTCCGGAAGCGCACGTCGGGGCGGTTGGGCGCCTCGATGGCGTGTTCGGCGGCGACGCCGGGGTTGACGTTGAAGTAGCAGTAGCTGCCGAGTCCGTAGGCCTGGTGGCTCGTGACGGAGTCGGCGACCTTGTAGGCGGCGTAGCCCTGCGTGGCGCCGTTCATCCAGGCGGCCTGGTTGGGCGGGTCGTACGGCATCTCGTTCTGGTAGAAGTACGTGCGGCCGCGGTTGCCGTTCCACACGGTCTGGTGCTTCTGGTAGTGCTCGACGAACAGGCCGTACATGGTCACGTCGTCACCGTTCACCACCAGTCCGGTGTCGGCCGTGTTGGTGGTCCAGCCCACGCCGCTGCCGTGGTCGGCGCGCCAGATCCACATGTGGTCGCCGATGACGTGGTCGCTGTTGACGACGAGGCTGGTGGTGGCCTTGCCCACGCCCGCGCCGCCGACGCGGAAGTACACGTCGTGGAGCGAGGTCGGGTTCGTCGCGTGGGAGGCGGAGGAGCCGGCGGGGCCGACTTCCAGGAGGGTGGGCGAGTTGGCGGTACCGGCGTCGAAGAGCAGGCCCGCGATCTTCACTCCGTCGACGTCGGCGACGGTCATGGCGGTGATGCCGTTGTCGGGGACGAGGGTGGCGAGGCCGAGGCCGAGGACCACGGTGTCGGGGCGGGTGACCCGGAGCGTCTGGTCCAGGTGGTAGACGCCGGGGGTCACCAGGAGGTCCTTGCCGGCGGCGAGAGCGGCGTTGATCTGGGCCGCGGTCGCCCCGGGCTTCACGACGTGAAAGCGGTCGATGCCGAGCCGGGCCCCGGCGGAGGTGCCACCGGCCGTCCAGCTCGCGCCGGTGGAGTCGGCGCGGCCGGTGGGCACGATCACCTGGTAGGCGCCGTCGGCGTCGACGGTGAGGAAGGGCTTCTCGCGCACGACCGGGCTGCGGTCGACCGTGGTGTACGGCGGGTTGGGGAAGGTCGTGGCGGGGACGCCCTGGCTGCCCACGAAGACCATGTTCCAGTTCGAGCCGGTCCAGCTGCCGAGCTGGGAGTTGCGGGTGAGCCACTGCTGCTGGCTGCCGGAGCGGACCTGGCCGTCGATCTTGGTGTCGGCCATGAAGCCGCCACTGGACCAGCCGCCGTCGCTCAGCTCCAGGTTGCCGCGCACGTGCATGCGGCGGTAGGCCGAGGCCTGGGAGACGGCCCAGCGGTCGGTGCCGCCGGTGGGGTTGACGGAGAGGTTCTCGGCGCCGCGCCAGAAGTTCTGGGTGGCGTTCTGCGGCGGGAACCAGTCGGCCTCCACGTGCACGGCACCGTTGATCGTCACCGCGTCGGGCGATTCGCCGAGGCCGAGGACCTGGGTGTAGAAACCGACGTTGACATCGTTGGCGTACGTGCCGGGCTTGAACAGGACGGCGTAGCGCTCCTGGCCGAACTGGTTGGTCTCCTGGCGCTGGAAGATCGTGTTCAGTCGGCCCTGGATCGTGGAGGAGGGCATCGAGGGGTCCAGGACGACGACGTTCGGACCGAGGTCGACGTCGCCGGGCGCGGTGCCGACCGGTGTCACCTGGAAGCGCTGGGCGGCCGTTCCGTTGCACGTGTACTGGACGAGCTGCACGCTGTCGGCCGTGGAGGCGGCGGGCACGTCGAGGCACTTCCCGCTGTTGCGGTTGACGAAGCGGTAGGCGCCTCCCCCGTCGTCGACGGCCTGCCACTGCTGGTTGGGGCCGCCGCCGTACGTCCAGAGGTGGACGGGGGCGTTGTCGGCGGTCGACACGTCGCTGACGTCGACGACCTGGGCCGGGTCGTTACGGTTGCCGATACGTACGTAGCCGTCCGATGTCGCGGTGACGGTCCACTGCTGGGCGGTGGTGCCGTTGCAGGCGTACTGCTGTACGGCGGTGCCGTTGGAGGTCCGGGCGGCGCGGGCGTCGACGCACTTGCCGCTGCCGCTGTTGGCGACGGTGACCCAGCCCGTGGGGAGGGCGGACGCAGCCTCGAGCGGGGCCTCGGCCGCCGCGGAGCCCGGCGACAGGGCGACCAGGACGGAACAGACCGCGGCGCCGGCGGCGAGGACCGCGCCGAGGCGGCCGGGCCGGGGGTGGGGACGGAGGGGGACGGGCATGCTGAGGGACTCCTCGTGGAGGTGGGGGGTTCGGGGCGGGGACGTGCCGTGGGCGCGTCAGCCGGTGTAGGCCGCGAGGATCCTGGTGAAGTCCCACGGCTGCTGTGCGATGCCGGAGCAGGTGTCGGCGCCGCCGCCGGTGCACGGGCGGTCACGGTTGACGGACCAGAAGGTCAGCCGGGCGAGGTGCCGCTGCTGGGCGTAGGCGAGGACGGTGCGGAAGTCGTTCTGGGTGATGGTCTCGCCGACGTCCGTGACGCCGTTCATCGAGGAGATGCCGGTGTGGCGGTAGGCCTGGTCGTCGCTGTAGCCGTACGCGTTCTTCACCGCGGTCTTGAGTCCTTCGGCCGCACGGGTGGTCAGGGTGCCCATGTTCTGCCCGTTGCCGCCGAAGTTGAAGGGCATGATGGTCCAGCTGTCGACCACGAGGCCGGCCGCGACCGCCCGGTTGATCAGGCTGGTGTCCGGGCCGTTCTGGCCGGTCCCGAAGGTGACGTACACCTTGAGGCCCGGGTTGTTCGCCTTGACGGTCCTGAGCGCGTCCACCGTGCGCTGCTGGACGGTGGGGCTGTCGTAGGCGGCGGCCTCGATGTCGATGTCGATGGCCTTCAGGCCGTACGCGTCGATGACCTTCTGGTAGGCGGCGGCGAGTTCGCCCGGGCTGGAGCAGGAGCTCTCCAGTTTGTTGCCGCTCCACCCGCCGAAGGAGGGGATGACGTCCCCGCCGGCCGCCCGGACGGTGTTGACGGTCTGCTGGTCGACGCCGCCCACGAGGGGGTGCCCGCCGTCCCACTGCGGGTTGCAGTAGCCGTTGCTGAGGACGAAGGCCAGCGTGAACCACTTGACCCCGGTGGCGTTCATGACGGTCGTCGGGCTGGGCGGGCTGCCCCAGCCGTTGTAGAGGTACGGCGCGACCGCCATGTTCCCGCCGGGTGCGGGATCCGGTCCGCCGGCGGGAGGCGCCGTCCACTTCTGGTTCGCCGCCCCGGTGCACGTCCAGATCTGCAGCCGGGTGCCGTTGGCGGAGCTGTTGCCGGTGGCGTCCAGGCACTTGTCCGCCTGCGGGTTGACGATGTCGCGGGCCGCGGTCACGGTCCAGCGCTGGGCGGCGGTGCCGTTGCAGTCCCAGAGCTGCACCTTCGTCCCGTTCGCCGTGCCGGCGGAGGTCACGTCCAGGCACTTGCCGAGCGCCCTGATGGTGCCGTCGGCGCCCACGTCCCAGTTCTGGGCGGCGGTGCCGTTGCAGTCGTAGAGCTGGACGGGCGTCCCGTTCGCCGGGTCGGCTCCGGCGACGTCGACGCATTTCCCGCCGATCCCGGTGATCCGGCCGGCGGCTGCCTCGGCGGGCGGGCCGGCGGCGACGGTGATGCCGCCGGCGGCGAGGGCGAGCACCGCCAGGGTCAGCGGCAGGCGTGTGCGATGCATGTGGGGGTCCTCTCGACGCGGCGCGGCATTCATGGACATGAACGCGATTCCGCTTTACGAGCGGCGAACGTAAAGGTCTGAACCAGGCGCGTCAAGGCTTCGCGCATTCACAGCATGAACGCTCAACTCCCGCTACAGGTACTGAACTTGGGTTTCACCCCAAGGTGGCGTGAAGTCTTGACGACATGCCCGCACCGCTGTTGACTCTCGGCTGCCACGTCGGAACCGGTTCCGACAGCGATGTCAGATCCGCCGGGGAGGCTCTCGATGCGTGTCACGATCTCCGATGTCGCACGAGCTGCGGGGGTCAGCAAGACCACGGTGTCACGGGTCCTCAACACGAAGGCCGAGGTCGACGGGGCCACCGCCGCCCGCGTTCGTGAAGTGATCGACGTCCTCGGCTACGTCCCCAGCTCCGGTGCCGTGGGCCTGGCCCGCGGCAGCAGCCGAACCATCGGCATGCTCACGCCCTCCCTCACCTGGCCCTGGATGGGGGAGGTGCTCCAGGGAGTCGCCGACACCGTCGAGGCGGCCGGGTACGGCATGCTGCTGTTCACCTGCAACCGCGGTGCCGACTCCGTCGCCCACTTCGCCACCCAGGTCTCCGCCCGTGCCTTCGACGGGCTGCTCGTCGTCCTCCCCGAGGGCACCCTCGGCACCGTCACCGCGATGCACCGGCGCGGCATGCCCGTCGTGCTCGTCGACGACCACGGCCACCGGCCGGCGTTCCCCTCGGTGGCCACCACCCACCACATCGGCGGTGCCTCTGCCGCGGCCCACCTGCTCGCCACCGGTCGGGAGCGGCCCCTGGTGATCACGGGACCCACCCGCTTCGGCTGCGTCCGCGAGCGGCTCGCGGGGTTCGTCGACGTGCTGCCCACCGATCTCGTCATCAACGGTGAGTTCACCGAGGACACCGGCCGCGACGCCGTCGAACGCTCCCTCGCCGAGGGTCGGCCCTTCGACTCCGTCTTCGCGCACAACGACCTCATCGCGGCCGGGGCCCTTCGCGCCCTCAGGGCCGTCGGCCGCCGCGTCCCGGACGATGTCGCGCTCGTCGGCTTCGACGACCTGCCGATGGCCCGGCACACCGAACCGCCCCTGACCACCGTCCGCCAGCCGATGCGGGCGATGGGCGAGGCCGCCGCCCGGATGCTGCTCGCCGGGCTGGGCGGCGCGCCGCTGCCGGACGAGCCGCTCGTGCTGCCCACCGAGCTCGTCGTGCGGCGCTCCGCTTGACCCCTCCAGCGTGCCCCCGCACGGTCCTGTCCCCCTCCCCTACCGACAGCCTCCCCTGTCCAAGGAGCCCCGCATGCCACGCAAGCGATACCGAAGGACGGCCGGACCGGCGGTGGTCGCGGCGACCGCCGTGCTCGCCGGACTGCTCACCGGCGCCCTGCCGAGCGCAGCCGCCGCGGAGGACCCCGTTCCCCGACCCGTCGACCGCTTCGAGGGCGAGGTGCCGTTCGCCGGACCTCCCGCCGAGGGGCTGTTCACCTGGGGCAGCGACGCCGACGACCACCCACGCCTCGCGCTGGCCGAGCGGGCCGACGCCCCCGAAGGGGACAAGGTCCTCGAAGGGCGCTACGACATCAGCGGCTGGGGCGGCTTCACCCACGACTTCGCCTTCGACCGGCCCGCGCAGGACTGGACCGCGTACAGGGGCGTCCGCTTCTGGTGGTACGGCCAGAACACCGCCCCGCTGCCGCCCGGTTCGGGCCGGCGGATCAACTTCGAGATCAAGGACGGCGGGGCGAACGGAGAGGCGTCCGAGCTGTGGACGACGTCCTTCACGGACGACTGGGAGGGCTGGCACCTGGTCGAGATCCCGTTCTCCGAGTTCCACTACCGGGCCGACTACCAGCCCGTCGGCGGCATCGACCAGGTCCTCGGGCTCGACGCCATGTGGGGGTACGCCCTCACCCTGCCGACCGGCGCACCGGGCACGTTCGCCCTCGACGGCGTGGAGCTGTACGGCCGGGCCGAGCCCGCGCTGAACACCCGGGTCGTCACGCGGTCCGTGGTGCACCCCGTCGACGAGGGCGGCTCCGCCCGCATCGAGCTGTCGGTGACCACCACCGGTGCCACGCCGCTCGGTGAGCCCGTCACCGTGACCTACGCGACGGACGACAGCCGCAGCGGTGGCGCCGAGCCCGGCAGGGACTACACGCCGGTCAGCGGGAGCGTCGTCTTCCCGGCCGGGACGCCCTCCGGTGCGACCCGCTCCCTCACCGTGGCGACGCTGAAGGACGGCACGGCCGAGACCGCCGAGAGCATCCCGCTCGTGCTGGGCGTGAACGGCGCCAAGGCGCCGGCCGAGCCGCCGTTCGTCGTGGTGAACGCCCACGGTCTGCCGTACCTGGACAGGCGACGACCCGTCCGCGAGCGGGTCGCCGACCTGGTCGGGCGGATGACCCTGCAGGAGAAGACCGGCCAGATGACCCAGGCCGAGCGCAACGCGCTGCGCTCGCCCGGCGACATCGCCGGCTACGGGCTCGGCTCCCTGCTCTCCGGCGGCGGTTCCGTGCCGGCCCCCAACACTCCCGAGGCATGGGCCAGGATGGTGGACGCGTACCAGCTGCGCACCCGGGCCACCCGCCTGCAGATCCCGCTGATCTACGGCGTGGACGCGGTGCACGGGCACAACAACGTCGTCGGGGCGACGGTCATGCCGCACAACATCGGCATCGGCGCCGCCCGCGACCCGGGGCTGGCGGCGCGGACGGGCGCGGTCACGGCCAAGGAGGTACGGGCCACCGGCGTCCCCTGGGACTTCGCGCCGTGCCTGTGCGTGACCCGCGACGAGCGCTGGGGACGCTCCTACGAGGCCTTCGGCGAGGACCCGGCGCTCGTCACCGCCATGGAGACCGTGATCAACGGGATGCAGGGCGCGCGGGACGGCCGGGACCTCAAGCGCAACGACAAGGTCCTGACCAGTGCCAAGCACTTCGTCGGCGACGGCGGCACCCAGTTCGGTTCGTCGGCCACCGGCTCGTACACCATCGACCAGGGCGTCACCCGCGTCACCCGGCAGGAACTGGAGGCGGTCCACCTCGCCCCGTTCGCCGAGGCCGTCCGCCGCGGCGCGGGTACGGTCATGCCCTCGTACTCCTCGCTGGACGTCCTGGACGACGGCGCCGGCCCCGTCAAGATGCACGCGAACGCCGAGATGATCAACGGCGTGCTCAAGGGCCGTATGGGGTTCGAGGGCTTCGTCATCAGCGACTGGCAGGCCATCGACCAGATCCCCGGCGACTACCCGAGTGACGTCCGCACGTCCGTCAACGCCGGCCTGGACATGATCATGGTCCCGACGAACTACCAGGAGTTCACCCGCACCCTCGCCGCCGAGGTCACGGCGGGCCGGATCGCCCCCGCACGCGTCGACGACGCCGTGGCGCGGATCCTGACCCAGAAGTTCCGCCTCGGCCTGTTCGACGAGCCGTACGCGGACACCACGAACCTGCCGTCCGTGGGATCGCCCGAGCACCGCGCCGTGGCGCGCGAGGCCGTCGCGAAGTCGCAGGTGCTGCTGAAGAACGAGGGTGCCGTGCTGCCCCTGAAGCCCTCGCAGAAGGTGTACGTGGCCGGCTCGAACGCCGACGACCTCGGCAACCAGACCGGCGGCTGGACGATCAGCTGGCAGGGTTCCTCCGGCCGTACGACCACCGGCACCACGATCCTCGAGGGCATGCGCAGGGCAGCGCCGACGGCCGACATCGCCTACTCGAAGGACGCCTCCGCGCCCACCGGCGGATACGACGTCGGTGTGGTCGTGGTCGGCGAGACCCCGTACGCCGAGGGAGTCGGCGACGTCGGCAACGGCCACGACCTGGAGCTGACCGCCGCGGACCGGGCGGCCGTGGACAGGGTCTGCGACGCGATGCCGTGCGCGGTCCTCGTCGTGTCCGGACGCCCGCAGCTCGTCGGCGACCGGCTGCCGGCCGTCGACGCGCTCGTGGCGTCCTGGCTGCCCGGAACGGAGGGGGACGGCGTCGCCGACGTCCTCTACGGCAAGCGGCCGTTCACCGGCCGGCTGCCGGTCACCTGGCCGAAGTCGCAGGAGCAGCTGCCGATCAACGTGGGCGACCGGGCCTACGACCCGCAGTACCCGTACGGCTGGGGCCTGACGACCCTGGCCGCGGCGCCGGCAGGCGGCGAGCCCGTCCTGCGGGCCCTGGGCATCGCGGCCGGGGCACTGCAGTCGGCCGGGCGGGGCGACTCCCCCGAGAGCAGGGCGCTCGTCACGCGGGCCCGGCTGATCGTGCAGGAGCGGATCGGGCAGCGCCTCACGCAGGCCACGGCCAAGCCGTTCGCCGAGGCGGACCATCTGCTTCTGGCGGGCGACCCGGCGGGCGCCGTGCGCAAGCTGACGGAGGCGTACCGGGCGGCGGGCTGACCCGGGGGTCGGGCAGGGCCGCACGGCCCTCACGTACCGCGCCTGGAGGCCGCCGCCCCCGGCCTCCGGGCGCCGACCGGCCGCCCCTACGGCTTCGGCGCGCGCTGCTGGAGAGCGGTGCGGCCGGCCACGGACATCACGAGGGCGAAGATGACCAGCGGAAGGGCGAGGCCACCGAAGAGGGCGCTGCGCCACAGCACCAACGCCAGGACCGAGTGGACGACGAGCAGCGCGATGGCGAACGCCATCCCGAGCACCTGCCGGCAGCCGCGCGCCACCAGCAGGAGGGGACGCCGCAGGTGGGGCGGGACCCGCCGGGTCAGCCACAGCAGCCAGACTCCCCAGCCCCCGAGGAGCACCGCCGCGCACACCAGGTACGTGACGAGGGCGTCGGTCCCGGTGGCGCCCGCCCGCAGGTGGGTGGCCCCGGTGGACACCGCGACGATCCCGGCGAGGGCCACCCAGCGGGAGCCGGACACGGTCCCCCAGGCCATCGTCTCCAGGTTGTAGCGGGCCTGGCGGTCGTTCAGGTCGAGCGCGGCCGACTGGACGAAGCCCTCGGCGGCCCTGGTCCACGAGCCGGGGCGCAGCCAATGGCGGCGCAGGTGGAGCAGCGAGAGGTTGTTGTGGGCCTCGCTGCTCTCCGGGTTGAGCCGCAGCGTCGTCTCGTACGCCTGCCGGGCGACCTGGTGGTTGCCGGTGCGCTGGGCGGTCAGGCCCACGAGGAAGTGCGCGTCGGCCTCCTCGGGGGCGAGGGCGACGGCCGTACGCGCGGCTTCGTACGCCGCACGCTGGCGTTCCGGGCGGACGGAGCGGTCGAGGACGGTGCCGAGGGTGTAGTGGCTCCCCCAGTACTGCGGGGCGAGTTCGACGGCCCGCCGGGCGGAGCGTTCGGCCTGCTCGTGCTCCTTCAGCGCGAGCAGGATGTGGGTGCGCATCAGCCAGGCGCTCACGGACTCGGGCGCGACGCGCAGGGCCTGTTCGACGGTGGCGAGCGCCTCTCCCTCGTCGCCGAGGCGGTGCCGGCAGCGGGCGAGCAGCACGAGCGCGGTGGTGTCGTCGGGGTGGCCGGCGAGGTGCCGGGCGGCGAGCTCGGCGGCCTGCTCGAAGCGTCCGAGGTCGAAGAGGACGTCGGCCTGTTCCAGTGTCCCGCTCATCGGACCTTGTCTCTGTCGTGGGTGATGCTGAGCAGGTTCGGCACGAGTGCCAGCCAGAACAGCACCTGGGGGACGGTGCGTTCGGTCCAGGGAAGGACCACGAGCAGCAGCGCGCACAGGGTGGCCCAGGTGGCCTGTCCGAGTACGACCCTGGGCCAGAACGAGCGTTCGCGGGGGGCGCGGACGAGGGCGAGGACGGCCAGCTGGGCGCCGGTGCGCATCCGCTGGTAGCGGCGCAGGGCGCCGAAGCCCCACACCGCCGCCATGAGCGCGAGCGCCCAGAGCCGGGTGCCGAGGTGGATGGGGAGTTCCTTCGGCTCCTCGCCGTCGGTGGGGAAGACGTCGAGGGTGACACCCGCCATGACCAGGCAGAGCAGCGCGAGCCAGCGGGTCCCCCGCAGCATCCGGTAGACGGCCCTGTCGAGGTCACCGCGCAGCCAGTTGGAGTCGGGGGCGGCGGCGAGACCGCCGGCGTACAGGTCGGCGGCCCGCGCGGCGGAGGTGCCGGGCTTGGCGGCCTCCTGTCGGGTGGACAGTGAGACGGCGAGCGTGTGCGTGGGGTCGATGCGCAGCAGCTGCTTCACCGCGTCGCGCGACAGGTCGGGCCGCTCGTTGAAGGCAGCCGCCTTGTACATCGCCTCCCAGGTCTCCGGCTCGTCCGGGCCGAGCCGTACCGCCTCGTGAGCCTCCGCCAGCGCCGCCGCCTTCTGCCCGGGGAGGGAGATCAGCAGCTCGGCGCGCTGGGCGCGCGGAGCCCAGTTCTCCGGGTTGCACCGGATCGCCTCACGCTGCGCCTCCTCGGCTTCCTCGATGCGGTCCATCCGGCGCAGGACGAAGCCGCGGACGAAGTGGGCGCTGCTCCACTCGGGCGCCAGGCGCACCGCCTCGCCCACCGCGGAGAGGGCCTCCTCCCGCAGGCGCAGTGCCGCCTGCGAACGGGCGAGCGCCAGCCAGCCGTAAGGGTCGTCGGGGTCCTCCGCGACCCGGCGCACGGCGGCCTCGCGACTCTCCTCGTAGCGACCGAGGTCGTACAGGGCCTCGGACTTCACGACGTCAGGGTGCCGGCTCACAGCTTCCGCTTCTTCTTCAGGTAGGCGACGAGGTCGTCGTACATGCCGCCGTCGTTGGCGAACATGGCCACGTTGCGGGCGGAGGCGAACCAGGACTCGCTGGAAGGCCGGATCTGCTTGGCCGCCTGGAGCAGGTCCTTGGTGCCGATCATGCGGACCTTGCCGCTGCGCGCGGAGTCCAGCAGCGCCGACTCGGCGGCCGTCTCGCAGACATGGGCGAGGTCGGCGCCGGAGAAGTCCTCGGTGACCTTGACGATCTTACTCAGGTCGACGGACTCGATGGGCCGGTCGCGCAGGTGGTAGCGGAGGATCGCCTCCCGGGCCGGGGCGTCGGGGGGCAGGACGAGCAGGGTGCGGTCCAGCCGGCCGGGGCGGCGCAGGGCCAGGTCGACGTCCCACGGCACGTTCGTGGCGGCGAGGACGAACACGCCCTCGTTGCGGTCGCCGTCGACGCCGTCCAGCTCGGTGAGAAGCTGGTTGACGACGTTGCGCAGTCCGCTGTGGTGGCTGCGGGAGCGCTTGGCGCCGAGGGCGTCCAGCTCGTCGAGGAAGACGACGCACGGGGACTGGCGGCGGGCGGTCTCGAAGATGTCGTGGACGTTCTTCTCGGACGTGCCGATGTACATGTCGAGGATGTCCGAGAGCGACACCGACATGAAGCCGGCGCCGAGTTCGCCCGCGACGGCACGGGCGATGAACGTCTTGCCGCAGCCGGGGGGCCCGTACAGGAGCAGGCCGCCGCGGAGCGACTTGCCGTACAGGCGGCGGAGCTCGGGGTTGCGCATCGGGGCGAGGAACGCGGCCTCCAGGCGGTCCTTGACCTCCTGCATGCCGCCGACGTCGGCGAGGCGTACGGCGCCCGGCCCGTCGATGTCCCAGGCGGACGCGTCGCCCGCGTCGCCGCTGCCGTCGGAGGTCAGCGGCTCCTCGGTGTCGTGGTCGGCGAAGCGGGGGCCGACGAGGCCCGCGACCTCCTGCTCGGCGGCGTCCCAGTCGAAGGCGGGCGACTCGGCCGGGGGTCGGGCGGCGGCTGCGGAGGCGGTCGCGTCCGGGCCCGTCGTGTCCGGGCCGGTCGCGTCCGGGCCCGTCGTGTCCGGGCCGATGGTGTCCGGGCCGACCGCGGGCGAGTCCGTGGCGGCGGGCCGCCGGGGCTCCGGGGCGGTGGGGGGCGGCGGCGAGGGCGCGGTCGGCGGCGGGGTGGGGGCGGGCAGACTCATGGCCCGGACCATCAGGTCCCGTGCCGCCGGGTCGCCCGGCGCGTGCTGGAGCGCGACCGCGGCCTGGCTGACGGCCTCGTCGTTTCGCCCCTCGGCAAGGAGGAGTTCGGCGAAGTGCAGCCGCAGGGGCACGTCTTCGGGGGCGGCGGCGAGGGCAGCGCGGAGGCTACGGATGAGGGGAGACTCGTCGGACATGGGGGTCAGCCTAGAAAGGCGGCAGACGGCCCCGTTCACCGGGTGCGGTCGTGATCATCCGCTGGGCGGCCCTCCCGGTCGACCAGCCGGCTCGGCGGCCCGAGGGAGTCCGCCCTCCGTCGTCCGACGGAGGGCGGAGCACGCGTCAGGAACGGCCGCGACGCGGGCGGTTTCCGCCCTGCCCGCCCTGCCCGCCCTGCCCGCCCTGCCCGCCCCGGCCGCCGCCGTGGCGGGGCCGCCGACGGTGCGTCGAGGGGCCGGGTGCCGCGGGGCCGCCGGCCGCCTCCGGGGACGAGAACATCATCGGCACGACGGGCGGGGTCGTGGGCGCGGCCGGGGATGCCACCGGGGGGACGCCCCCGGTCGGGCCGCCTGCCCCCGTCACACCGGTCGTCCCCGTCGCCCCTGTGGCACCGGCGGCCCCCGCCGCCGCGGCTGCCCGGGCGGCGAGGGATTCACGGGCGCCGGCCGGCCCGGCCCCCGCCACGACGGTGGCGTGCGAGATCAGGGGCGCGCAGGCCTGGCAGATCTCGGCGAGCGTCCAGACCTCGGCGAGGGCCGGGTTGTGGATGAGGACCAGGAGCGTCCGGCCGGTGCAGGTGGCCCGGGCGGCATGGTGCCGGCAGCCGGTGGCACCGCAGGCACAGGCGGCGTTGGGGCGGGGGGTGGCCAGGCGGGCGTGTGCCCGGGCGTGTTCGGCGGCGAAGACGCGCAGGGCCTGGAGGTCCCTGGACCGGGCGGGCATGCGGCAGCCCGCCGTGGTGCAGGTGACCGAAGCGGAGTGATCGGGGTGACCGCCGAGGCGGATCGTCCAGGTCCTGCCTGGCACACGTGACCCAGGAAGCATGCTCAACGCGCGCGTGTCCGTTCGAATGAGAGGGGTGTTGCCCTTCGTTTTACCCCGTGGGCGCCTCAGGTTCACATCCGGGATTGGTCCAGGCGGTGGAGACGCGGTGCGCGCGCAGCTGTCGGAGGACGAGGAGACCCCCGATTCCGGGGACCAGGGCGACCACCCGGGTCAGGCGTGCGGCGCGGGTGATCCGCCAGGTCGCGCCGACGACGAAGAGGTACGCGCAGCCGTGCGCCGGACCCATGAGGGAGGAGACGGCCCTCAGGTGCGGGCCTGCGAGGTTGGCCAGCATCACGACGAGCGTGGCGAGTTCGGCGTGGGCGGCGAAGCGCAGCGGGCGGAGGGCGGGGTCCATGGTCACGCTCCGGTGGTGGAGCCGGGGCGGACGATCATCAGGACCGTCACGGTGGCCCACAGCAGGTTGAAGACGCCCGCGAGCACCGACAGGCGTCCGGCTGCCGCGACCGCTCCCCCTCCGCCAGGTGCCAGAGCACGTTCCTGGGCCGGGAGGATCGCCAGGGCCAGGATCGCGGCGGCGGCCGCGGTGAGGACGACGGAGGCGATCAGCCAGGCGCTGCCGAGCACGCCGAGGCTGCTCGCGGTGGCGAAGCCGAAGACGGGTACGGCGATGCCGAGGGCGGCGTAGACGCGGCACACGCGGTGCAGGGTGGCGAGGGTGGCGCGCGCCCCGGGGTCGTCCGGGGACCGGTGCGCGCGGCGGAGGGCGGGCGGGAACATGCTCGCCGCGACCGTCACGGGTCCCACGGCCACGATGGCGGCCAGGACGTGCAGGGTGAGGAAGAGTTTGGTCATGGGGGCCTTCGAGGGCGGGAAGCAGGGCTTGTCCGGGGGCCGGGCGACCCCGGCGGTGCCGAGGCTATGTCGTGACCGTGCATGATCCCAGTGGCGAGAGTGCCAGGTATCAACGGAAAAGTGACACACCCGTGCACCACCTGGCTCCATGGGCTGTGACCTGCGAAAAGACCGATCGAATGGCTCGCAGTCCTGGCGCCGCCCTCCTGGTGGCGGGCTATATTCACGCCATGCACACCGTGGCCGTCCTCGCTCTGGACCGGGTGATCCCGTTCGACCTCGCGACGCCCGTCGAGGTGTTCACGCGCGCCCGACTGCCCGACGGTCGCCCGGGCTACCAGGTGCGGGTGTGCGCCGCCCGGCCCGAGATCGACGCGGGGACGTTCGCCCTGCGGGCGCCCTGGGGACTCGACGCGCTGCGGGAGGCGGACACCGTCGTCGTACCGGGAACGGCCGATCCCACGGCGCCGCTGCCCGACGAGGTGCGGGAAGCGCTGCGCACGGCGGCGGAGAACGGGACGCGGATCGCGTCCATCTGCGCGGGGACGTTCCCCCTGGCGGCCACGGGCCTCCTCGACGGACTGCGGGTCACCACGCACTGGATCGCGGCCGACCTGCTGGCCGCGGAGTTCCCGCGCCTGACGGTCGATCCCGACGTGCTGTACGTCGACAACGGGCAGTTCCTGACGTCGGCCGGCGCGGCAGCGGGCCTCGATCTGTGTCTGCACATGGTCCGCGCCGACTACGGTTCGGCGGTGGCCGCCGATGCCGCGCGGCTGGCCGTCGTGCCGCTCGAAAGGGAGGGCGGGCAGGCACAGTTCATCGTCCACGACCGCCCGCCGGTCCCCCGGGGCTCCGATCTGGAGCCGCTCCTCGCGTGGTTGCAGGACAACCTGGGACGCGGGCTCACCCTCGACGACATCGCCGCGCGGGCGGGGACGAGCACCCGGACGCTGATCCGCCGCTTCCGCGAGCAGACCGGTACGACGCCGCTCCAATGGCTGCACCGGGCGCGGGTCCGGCAGGCCCAGCACCTGTTGGAGACCACGCGGCACTCCGTCGAAGGGATCGGCGCCCAGGTCGGCTTCGGCTCCCCCACCGCGTTCCGGGACCGCTTCAAGCGGACCACGGGCGTGAGCCCGCACGCGTACCGACGCAGTTTCGGCTGAGCGCCGAGCGGGGGCCCCGCGCGGCACGGCCGGCCCGGCACGCCCGCTCGGGCCGGCCAGGTCCGGTCAGGACGGGGCAGGACGGGTGGGGTCCGGACGGGTGGGGTCCGGACAGGTCGGGCCGAGTCGCGTCGGGTCGGGCCGAGTCGCGTCGGGCCGAGTCGCGTCGGGCCGAGTCGGGTCCGATCGGGGCAGGTCAGGTCAGGGACGGCAGCACGGTCGCGGCGGGGTCCGCGCGGGGGAGCACGGCGGCGTCAAGGTTCCCGCCGGACAGCGCGGCGGCGTCAAGGTTCCCGCCGGGCGGCACGGCGGCGTCAAGGTTCCCGCCGGGCGGCACGGCGGCGTCGACGTTCCCGCCGGGGATCGAGTGCCACCGACCGGAGCGTGGGACGCAGCCGGCACAAGGGTGCCGACCGGTACGGGCGACGTGGGGTGGCGGGTCGCGGGCCGGACACGGAGCATGGAAGTGCGGCTCGTGCCGATCGAA
The DNA here is from genome assembly GCF_040680975.1 of Streptomyces sp. NPDC051921. Taxonomy (NCBI): domain Bacteria; kingdom Bacillati; phylum Actinomycetota; class Actinomycetes; order Kitasatosporales; family Streptomycetaceae; genus Streptomyces; species Streptomyces sp. NPDC051921. The sequence continues at coordinate 18,283 of NZ_JBFAXU010000014.1, read as the reverse complement.
GAGTGGCTGGAGATTCCGCATGATCGAGAACGAGGCCGGCGAGGCTTGGGGCGACGACGTCTACCAGCCCGACGGCAGCGAGGTGCAGGACGACGCGGGCCTGCTCGACGCCTCGGACACGCTCGTCGGGCCCGTCGACCCCGTGGAGGAGGGGTACGTGCCGCCGGACCGGCCGTGGGCCGTCGAGCACACGGGAGTCACCGCGGCCGAGCGGCTGCGCGGCGAGACCCTCGAGCAGCGACTCGCCGAGGAGCTGCCCGAAGAAAGCTCGGACCCCGAATGGGACGGCATCGGCGACGCCGCGGACACCGACGGCGAGCCGCTGGACCGCGAGGTGGGCGCCCGCCGGGCCGGCCGACTCGTGGCACCGGACAACGGCCTCGCCCTGTCCCCGCTGGAGGGCTACGCGCGCGACGTCGGCATCGACGGCGGTGCGGCGTCCGCGGAGGAGGCCGCCGTACACCTCGTCGAAGAGGAATGAGTCCCGGATCCGCTCGCGAACCCGCTCCCGGCATCCCGTCCGGATCCGCTCCGGAGGCCCTGCCGGGCATGCCCAGCCGTCCCGCGAACTCTTACTTCTGACCCCGCCTGGCCGCTTCAAACGTGAAGGGCGGCAGGTTCGCACAAGATCGTAATGGGCACAGCAAACACCACGGAGCCGTTACCCAGCTGTTATAAACGGGCATTTTGTCCGTTTGTCGGCCTGTTTGACGGGCGGGAAGTGACGGAGTTCCCCGCCGAACCAGTTTTGCGCACCTACCGCATTTCTCAGCGCCGCACAACCCTTCCGGACCAGGAAGTTCGCCGGTGCGCTGGGTAGCTTCGGCCCACATGACCACAGCACACGTGACAACCCCGAGGGCCCGCGTCGCCATCGGCCCCGCCGAGGTGGCGGACGGTGCCGACCTCTGGCGCATCGCCCGCGAGTCGGGGGAACTGGACGTCAACTCGCCCTACAGCTATCTGCTGTGGTGCCGCGACTTCGCCGCGACGAGCGCCGTCGCCCGCGACGCCTCGGGGCGCGCGGTCGGCTTCGTGACCGGGTACCTGCGGCCCGAGGCGCCGGGGACGCTCTTCGTCTGGCAGGTGGCCGTGGACGGTTCGCACCGCGGAACCGGGGTAGCCGCAGCCTTGCTCGACGCCCTGTCCGCCCGCGTGGCGACGGAGCACGGGCCGGTCCGGCTCGAAGCCACGGTCACCCCGGGGAACATCCCCTCCGACCGGCTCTTCCGTTCCTACGCACGCCGGCACGGCGCGACCGTGACGCGGGAGGTCCTGTTCCCCACCACCGCCTTCCCCGACACGCCCGAGGCAGGTGTCCACGAGCCCGAGGTGCTCTACCGCATCGGTCCACCGGCGTCCGCCTGACCGTCCGGCCGGCACCCCGGGCGCCGACGACGCACGCCCGACTTCCTCATCCACCCACCCCCCATCGAGATACGGGAGAACCGTGACCCTCACCGACATCGCCCCGTCCGTCTTCGAGACCGTCGAATCGGAGGTGCGCAGTTACTGCCGTGCCTGGCCGGTGGTCTTCGAACAGGCCCGGGGCAGCCGGCTGTACGACGAGCACGGGCGCCCCTTCCTCGACTTCTTCGCCGGCGCGGGCTCCCTCAACTACGGCCACAACAATCCGGTCCTGAAGCGGGCCCTGCTCGACTACCTGGCCGGTGACGGCGTCACCCACGGCCTCGACATGTCGACGACCGCCAAACGCGACTTCCTGGAGACGTTCCGCGAGACGGTCCTCGAACCGCGCGCCCTCCCCTACAAGGTGATGTTCCCGGGCCCCACCGGCACCAACGCCGTCGAGGCGGCCCTGAAGCTCGCCCGCAAGGTGACCGGGCGGGAGACCGTCGTGTCCTTCACCAACGCCTTCCACGGCATGTCGCTCGGCTCCCTCGCCGTCACCGGCAACGCCACCAAGCGGGCCGGCGCGGGCGTCCCCCTCCACCACGCCGCGCAGATGCCGTTCGACCACTACCTCGGCGGCCAGGTGCCGGACTTCCTGTGGTTCGAGAAACTGCTCGCGGACCCGGGCTCCGGGCTCGACCACCCGGCGGCCGTGATCGTCGAGACCGTGCAGGGCGAGGGCGGGATCAACGTCGCACGGGCCGAGTGGCTGCGCGGCCTCGCGGACCTGTGCCGACGCCACGACATGCTCCTGATCGTCGACGACGTGCAGATGGGCTGCGGCCGCACCGGGGACTTCTTCTCCTTCGAGGAGGCGGGCATCACGCCCGACATCGTCACCCTGTCCAAGTCCATCAGCGGCTACGGCCTGCCCATGGCGCTGTGCCTGTTCCGCCCGGAGCTGGACCTCTGGCAGCCCGGCGAGCACAACGGCACCTTCCGTGGCAACAACCCGGCCTTCGTCACCGCGACCGCCGCGCTCGACGCCTACTGGCGCGACGGCGCCCTGCGCGAGCGCACCCTGAACCGGGCCGATCGGATCGAACAGGCCCTCGGCGACCTGTGCGGCGACGACGGACGGACGGGCATCGCCCACCGGGGCCGGGGGCTCGTCTGGGGCCTGGAGTTCACCGACGGCGAGCGTGCCGAGGCCGTGTGCCGGCGGGCCTTCGAGCTCGGCCTGCTCCTGGAGACCTCGGGGCCGCACGGCGAGGTGGTCAAGCTCCTGCCGCCGCTCACGGCGACCGACGACGAGCTCGACGAGGGGCTCGGCATCCTGGCCCGCTCCGTACGGCACGCCGCCGACCGCGCCGCCGTCGCCGCCTGACCGGCCGGACCTGCCGGCCTGCCGGACCTGCCTGGCCCGTGCGCCGGCCGGACCCGTCCGGACGGTCCGCGCCGTCCGACCCGCCCGACCAGCCCGACCAGCCCGACCCCCGAAAGGGAGACCCCACCCGTGATCGTCCGTAGCTTCGCCGAGATCGAGAACACCGACCGGCACGTCCGTGCCGCCTCCGGCACCTGGGAGAGCAAGCGCATCGTCCTGGCCCGTGAGCGGGTCGGCTTCTCCCTGCACGAGACCGTGCTGTACGCCGGGACCGAGACGTCCATGTGGTACGCGAACCACGTCGAGGCCGTCGTGTGCACCGCCGGCGAGGCCGAACTCACCGACCACGAGACGGGCCGCTCGTACACGATCACGCCCGGAACGATGTACCTGCTCGACGGGCACGAGCGGCACACCCTCAAGGTCAAGCAGGACTTCCGCTGCCTGTGCGTCTTCAACCCGCCCGTCACGGGCCGCGAGGACCACGACGAGAACGGCGTCTACCCGCTGCTCACCGAGCCCGACCCGGCCTGACGCCGCATCACACCGCGCAGCACCCGTACGAGAACCCGAAGAACACGCACACCCCGCGCAACACCCGCGCCACCCGCGCCACCCGCGACCAGAGACACGAGAAAGGCAGGCACTGCTCCTCATGACCTCCGCACCCACCCGTCCCGTCGACCTCTACCCCACCCGCGGCACCGAAGAGGTGCTCGTCGGCCGCAAGGACCCCGTCGTGTGGTCCGGCCCCGGAACACCCGGCCCCTTCTGGGCCCGTGAGCTGGAGGAGTACGAGCGCGACGGCTTCGCCACGGTCGACGCGCTCGTCACCCCGGACGAGGTCGTGGAGCTCCGGGCCGAGCTGGACCGGCTCGTCACCGACCCGAAGGTGCGCGAGGACGAGCGGGCCGTGGTGGAGCCGGGCACGCAGGAGATCCGTTCCGTCTTCGAGGTGCACCGGATCAGCGAGGTGTTCGCGCGCCTCGCCGCCGACCCCCGGGTCGTCGGCCGCGCCCGGCAGATCCTCGGCTCCGACGTGTACGTCCACCAGTCGCGGGTGAACGTGAAGCCCGGTTTCGGGGCCAGCGGCTTCTACTGGCACTCCGACTTCGAGACCTGGCACGCCGAGGACGGCCTGCCGCAGATGCGGACCGTCTCGGTGTCGATCGCGCTGACCGCGAACCACACGACCAACGGCAGCCTGATGATCATGCCGGGCTCGCACCGGACCTTCCTCGGCTGCGCCGGCGCCACGCCGAAGGACAACTACAAGAAGTCGCTGCAGATGCAGGACGCCGGGACCCCGTCCGACGAGGCCCTGACCCGCTTCGCGGAGGCGTGCGGCATCCGCCAGTTCACGGGCGCCCCGGGGTCGGCGACCTGGTTCGACTGCAACGCGATGCACGGCTCGGGCGACAACATCACCCCGTACCCGCGCAGCAACGTGTTCCTCGTCTTCAACAGTGTCGAGAACCGTCCGGAGGCCCCGTTCGCCGCTCCGGTCCGCCGGCCCGCCTTCATCGCCGCACGCGAGTTCACGCCCGTCGGGTGACTCCCCCTCCGCCACCGCACCGCCTCCCCCGCCCCCTCCCGGAAGGACCGTCATGTCCCGTCCCGCACACCTCGACCGGCGCGGATTCCTCGCCCTGGCACCCGCGATCGGGGCGGCCGGACTCTTGGCCGGCTGCAGCCGCACCGAGGTGGGCACGGGGGCGCCGAAGGAGGACGGCGGGCTGCTCGCCAAGCTGCGCCGGCAGGGCTTCGTGCGGGTCGGCTTCGCCGGCGAGGCGCCGTACGGCTTCCAGGACGGCGGCGAGCTCACGGGCGAGGCCCCGACGCTCCACCACGAGATATTCAAGGCCCTCGGCGTGCCCGAACTACGCCCCACGCTCACCGACTTCGGAGCCCTGATCCCGGGACTGCTCGCGGGCCGCTTCGACGTCGTGAGCGCCGGGATGTCGATCACGCCCGAGCGCTGCGACAAGGTGATCTTCTCCCAGCCGGAGTTCGTCTCCCCCACCGCGCTGATGGTCCGCCGGGGGAATCCGAAGCGGCTGGGCGACTTCGCCTCCTGCGCGCGCGAGGGCGCCACGGTGGGGGTGCTCACCGCGGCCGTGGAGGCCTCCTACGCGAAGGCGGCCGGCGTCCCCGACGAGGCCGTGAAGACGCTGGCCAAGCAGCAGGACGGGCTCGACGCGCTGCTCGCGGGCCGGATCGACGCCTTCGCTCTGACCGGCATCTCGCTGCGCTGGCTGGCGCGGACGAACGCGGGTGCGGCGGTGGAGGTGGGCACCCCGTTCGTCCCCGAGATCGGCGGGGTGAAGCAGTGGAGCGCGGGCGGTGCCGTCTTCCGGCCGGGGGCCCGGGACCTGCGGGACGCCTTCGACCGGGAGCTCGCGAAGATCACTGGTGACCCGGGCCGCTACGTGGGGCTGATCGGACGTTACGGGTTCACCGCGAAGGAGGCGCCGCCCCGTTCGCTGCGGACCGCCGACCTGTGCGCGGGCAAGGAGCCGGCGTGACGGAGTTCCTGCCGGAGCTCCGGCGAGCCCTGCCGCGGCTCGGCGAGGGGCTCCTCGTCACGGTGGAGGCGACGCTGCTCGGCGCCGCCTTCGCCCTGGCCGTGGCCTACGGCCTCGGGCTCCTCTCGCGCTCCCGGCGGCTCGCCGTGCGCGGCGGGGTGCGCCTGGTCGTGGAGTTCTTCCGGGGCACCTCCCTCTACGTGCAGCTCTTCTGGCTGTTCTTCGCCCTGCCGATGCTCGGGTTCCGTCTCGAGCCGCTGGCCTGCGCGGTCCTCGCCCTCGGACTCAACTACGGCGCGTACGGCGCCGAGGTGGTCCGGGGCGCCGTCGCGGCGGTGCCGCGGCCCCAGACCGAGGCGGCGATCGCTCTCGGCATGGGTCGCGGGCTGCGGCTGCGCCGGGTGGTGCTGCCGCAGGCGCACGCGCTGATGGTCGCGCCGTTCAAGAACCTGCTGGTCCAGCTGCTGAAGGCGACACCGCTGCTGTCGCTCGTCACGGTGCCCGACATCACCTTCGAGATCGACCAGCTGCGGTCGGCGACCGGGAACACGGCGGCGGCGTATCTGGTGCTGCTCGGGGTGTACGGGGCGCTCGCGGCGGTCCTGAGTCTGTCGATGAACGCGCTTGAGCGAGCGGCGAAGGCGCGGCTCGGGACGGTAGGTGGTGCGTGATGTGGGACGGGGAGGCCGCTCGGGCCGCGCTGCCCGTCGTGCTGGAGGGCTTCGGGGTCACGCTGATGGCGACCGTCCTCGGCTTCGCGGTGGCGGCGGTGCTGGGCCTGGTCCTGGCGCTCGTCGGGCACGCGGGGCCGCGGTGGGCGGCCGCGCCGGTGAACGGGGTCGCCGCGTTCGTGCGTTCCACGCCGCTCCTGGTGCAGCTGTTCGCGGCGTGGGTGCTCGTCCCCGGCCTGGACGCGCTGGTGCTCGGCGTCCTGGTCCTCGGGGTGCACTACGCCACGTACCTGTCCGAGGTGTACCGGACCGGCATCGAGGCGGTGCCGAAGGGCCAGTGGGAGGCCTGCACGGCGCTGTCGCTGCCGCGCCGGCGGGTGTGGCGGGCGGTGGTGCTGCCGCAGGCGGTGCGCAACGTGCTGCCGCCGCTCGGCAACTACGCCGTCTCCATGTTCAAGGAGACCCCGCTGCTGTCGGTGATCACGGTGCACGAGATGGTCAACTCGGCGAGCACCTTCGGCAGTACGCACTTCGCCTATCTGGAGAGCTTCACGCTGGCCGCCGCGGTGTTCCTGCTGGCGAGCTGGCCGACGTCCGTGCTCGTACGACGACTGGAGGCACGCCTTGCCCACTGAGAACAAGCACGGAGAGGCGGCCCTGGACGAGCCGGTGCCCGATCGGCGGAGGCAGGAGGAGAGCGGGCGGCTGCCGTCGCGGATGCCCGGGGGCGGCACACCGGACGGGCCCGCGGAGGCGGTCCGCTTCGAGGGGGTCACCAAGCGGTACGGGGACCACACGGTGCTCGACGGCCTCGACCTGGCGGTCGGTCGCGGCGAGCGGGTCACGCTCATCGGGCCGAGCGGCTCGGGCAAGACCACGATCCTGCGGTTGCTCATGACCCTCGAGCGGGTGACGGAGGGCGTCATCCACGTGGACGGCGATCCCTACTCGCACATGCCGAGCGGGCCCGGCGGCGGGCTGGTGCCGGCGAGCGAGCGGTACCTCGCGGAGCGCCGCCGCGGGGTCGGCATGGTGTTCCAGCACTTCAACCTGTTCCCCCACATGAGCGTGCTGGAGAACGTCATGGAGGCGCCCGTGCACGTCCTGCGCGAGAGCCGCGAGGCGGCGGAGGTCCGCGCCAGGGACCTGCTCGGCATGGTCGGGCTCGCCGACAAGGTCGACGCCCGGCCGACCCGGCTCTCCGGCGGCCAGCAGCAGCGGGTGGCGATCGCCCGGGCGCTCGCGATGCGGCCGGAGATCCTGCTCCTCGACGAAGTGACGTCCGCACTCGACCCGGAACTGGTCGCCGAGGTGCTGGACGTCCTGCGGGACGTCGCGCGGGACACGGACATCACCCTGCTCTGCGTGACGCACGAGATGGGCTTCGCCCGGGACGTGTCCGACCGGATCCTGATGTTCGACCGGGGGCGGATCGTGGAGTCGGGACGGGCCGATGAGCTCCTCGACGCGCCCGCGCAGGAGCGGACGAGGGCGTTCCTGCGCTCGGTCAGGTGAGGGCGCGGGCTCCCGGCAGGGCGCCGGGCCCGGGGGCATGCACCGTCAGGTGGTGCGCCCCCGGGCCCGGCGGTCGGCGCGCCGCGCCCGGGCCGTCAGGGCCCGGCGGGCGGGTCCAGGAGCATCCCCTCGCGCAGCCGGGCGAGGCTGCGGGCGAGGAGGCGCGAGACGTGCATCTGGGACACGCCGAGGCGCGCGCCGATCTCCGACTGGGTCCGCTCCTCCACGAACCGGAGGTGCAGCAGCAGCCGGTCGCGCTCGTCGAGGCGCTCCAGGAGCGGAGCGAGGGTGTGGAAGTCCTCGAAGAGCTCGAGCGCCGGGTCCTCCCCGCCGATGAAGTCGGCGAGCGAGGCGTCCTCCTCCTCGTCGTCGGCGGCGAGGGCCGCGTCGAGCGACGTGGAGTGGTAGCCGTTCGCGGCTATCTGCGCCTCGATCACCTCCTCCTCGGAGAGGTCCATCGCCTCCGCGAGCTCGCCGACGCGGGGCGGCCGGCCGAGCCGGGCGCCCAGGGCCTCGTTGGCCTTCGCCAGCTCCACCCGCGCCTCCTGGAGGCGGCGCGGCACGTGCACGGCCCAGGTCGTGTCGCGGAAGAAGCGCTTGATCTCTCCCACGATGTACGGCACCGCGAAGGTCGCGAACTCCACCTCCCGGGTCAGGTCGAAGCGGTCGATCGCCTTGATCAGGCCGATCATGCCGACCTGGACGATGTCCTCCATCTCGTCGCCCCGGGCACGGAAGCGGCCGGCCGCGTACCGGACCAGCGACGCGTTCATCTCGATCAGGGTGCTGCGGACGTACTGGTGGCCTTCCGTTCCCTCCTCCCGTGCCGCCAACTCGCGGAGGAACACCTTCGACAGGGCGCGCGCGTCCTGGGGCGCGACCTCGTGAGGAGCCTCGAGCACGGGCAGGTCCCGGCACGCGCCGTCCGCCGCGGCCGTCGTCGTCGCCTCGACCATCTCGGTCCGCACGGGGACAACCTCCTGTTCCTCGCTGAACGTTCGCCTGTGGCAGTGCGCCTACCCCCGCTTCGCGCGGGCACGCGCAGCGGACTCCGGCAGGCATCTTTCCGCCGAGCCGGGGCAGGCGGGCACTGCCCGCATCACACCGACCGGGAGGGAAGGGGCTCGTGATGAACAGTCAGGGCGACGTGCGGTCCGGCCCGTCGACGCCCGTGAGGGAGCCGTACGGCACCAGGGGCCGGGCGGAGGCGCACGTGCGTACCTCGGCCCAGGCGCGGCGGTCGGTCCGCCGCGCCCTGACGTCCGGTACGGCGGCCGTGTCGGCGCAGGTGGACGACGTCCTGCTGGTGGCCTCGGAGCTGGTCACCAACGCCCAGCGGCACGCGGGCGGGGTGACCGGTTTCGCGCTCGCCGTGGGGCGGGACAGCGTGACCGTGTCGGTGAGCGACTCCAGCCCACGGACGCCTCGGTACACGCTGTCGCCGGACCTGCGACCGGGCGGCTTCGGCTGGCCGATCGTGCTGCACCTGTGCCGCGAGGTGACCGTGGACGTGGGGCCCGGGGGCAAGACGGTGCGCGCGGTGGTGGCGGTGAACCGCTGAGCGTGCGCGCCCCGCCGACCTGACCGCACGCGGACGCACCCGCGTCCGCGTGACGCACGCGCCACGCACGCGCCACGCACGCATCACGCACGCATCACGCATCGACAAGGAAGCCATGGAGAACCTTCTGCGACTGGCAATAGTCCTGGGCGGCTCGGCCGTGGTGGCCCTGGCCGCGGTCCGCGCGGCGGACCTGCTCGCGCGGCACGCGGACGCGCGCCATCCGGAGACCCCCCTGTGGGGTCTGCTGCGCCGCTGCCGCACCCCGCTGTACGTGGTGCTCGTCACCGCCCTGCTCGGGTGGACGTTCCGCGCGACGCGCTGGGCCCCGCTGGAGGAGCACGCGGGGGCGGTGACGCACGTCCTGACGCTGTGTCTGATCGGCGGGGGCGCGTGGCTTGCCGTACGGGTCGCCTCGGCCGTCGTCGAGTCCACGTACGCCCGCTACGCGGGGCGGTCCCGTGACGCGGCCCGGGTGCGGCGGGTACGTACGCAGGTCACGCTGATCATGCGAGTGGTGTCCGTCGCCGTCGGAGTGCTCGCCGCGGCGGTGGCGCTGGTCACCTTCCCGTCGTTCCGCGCGGTCGGGACCTCGCTGCTCGCCTCGGCCGGGATCATCGGCATCGTGGCGGGCGTGGCGGCGCAGTCGACGCTGGGGAACCTGTTCGCCGGCTTCCAGATCGCGTTCGGCGACATGGTGCGGCTCGGCGACACGGTCGTCGTGGACGGGGAGTGGGGGGTGGTGGAGGAGGTCACCCTGACCTTCCTGGCCGTCCGGACATGGGACGAGCGCCGGGTCACGCTGCCCGTCTCGTACTTCACGTCCCGCCCCTTCGAGAACTGGTCGCGCGGCGGTGCCGAGATGACCGGGACGGTGTTCGTCCACTGCGACCACTCCGTGCCCGTCGCGCTGATGCGGGCGCGGCTGCGGGAGTTCCTGGACACCTGCCCCACCTGGGACGGCCGGGCCTGGGACCTCGCCGTCACCGACACCTCCCCCAGTTGCGTCACGGTGCGCGCCCTGGTGACCGGCAAGGACGCCGACGACCTGTGGACGACGCGCTGCGCGGTGCGGGAGGAGCTGGTCGGCTGGCTGGCGCGCGAGCATCCGGGCGCCCTGCCACGGGTGGTGACGGCCCGGGCCGAGGCCCCGGCTCGGGAATGACCTCGTGTGGCGACTTGTCGTCAAGGAGCGGACCGTTCCGCATCTCGCCGCGTCCTGGGGGCAGTACAGCCGGAGACGGCCGGCCCCGCGGGGCCACCGAGGCGAGGAGCAGCCATGTCCACACCGTCACCGGCCGGAGAGCCGGTCTTCACCGCCGACTTCCGCTCGTCGGAGCAGTGGGTCGCAGGCCGCAGTTGGGCCTATCCCGACGGCGGACCGGTCAATCCGGGCGACAACAAGCTGGACCACCTGTCGGACGATCCCGCGTACGCGCGGTCCGGGGTCTTCCGTGCGACGCGCCGCCCGGACGGGCTGTGGGACGCCGGGCTCCTGACGACCGAGGGGAGTCCCGAAGGCTTCCAGGTGCGCGCCGGGGACGTACTGGAGGCGCGGGTGCGGCTGCCCGAGGAGACGGGCGCCTGGCCCGCGATCTGGACCTGGCGCGACGGCGGGCAGGAGGTCGACGTCTTCGAGTACCACCCTGACAACCCCGACCTGCTGGAGCTGTCCAACCATGTGCGCGGCACGCACCGCTACCATCACGCCGCGGCCGTGCGGCCGGGCGGCTGGATCCGCCTGCGGACCGAGTTCGGGGCCCGCTCCGTGGTGTGGTGGCTCGACGGCGAGGAGGTGTTCGCCGACCACCGCGGCGTCGGCCGCTCCTGGCACGCCTACCTGATCGTCAACCTGTCGGTCTGCGCGGGCCGCTACCACCCCGCCCCGTCCCCGGACACGACGGAGATGTCCTACGAGGTCCGCGACCTCGTGGTGTACCGCCCCTGACGGCCGGCGTCAGGGAGGGTGGTCACCACCAGTAGGACGGATAGCGGGGTGCGCCGCGGCGGATGCGGGAGACCGCGAACTCCATGAGGACGAGGACGACGCTCGCGCCGAAGAGGAGGGGGACGAAGCGCGCCGGGGAGGGGGACTGGAGGACGATCACCACGGCGGTGGCGCAGGCGGGCGCGTGCGGGGTGCGGGCGAGGGTCGTCAGGGCCAGGGTGATGCCGGCGGCCACGGCCGCGGCGGCGGAGCCGGCCCCCGCGACGGCGAGGGTCGCGTAGCCGGCTGCCGCCGCCAGGAGGTGGCTGACGACGACGCTGCGGGGCTGCGAGAAGGGCAGCGTGGGCACGCTGTGCACCAAGGCGGCGCTGGCGGCCAGCGGCGGGATCAGGACGGGCTCGTGGATGGCCGCGCCGATCGCCACGAGACCGAGCAGGACGAGCGTGACGGCGCTGACGCTGTGCACGGCAGCCGCCGGGGCCGGGCGGGCCGGGGCGCGGCCCGTGATGCGGAGCTTGGTCGTGGTCTCGGGGGGTGCGGTGTCGGTGCTCATGGGAAGGGACGTGGTTCCTGGCAGGTGGGACGGTGGCGACGCTTCCGTCGGATTGTATACAAACTGTTGAAGCGGGTACGACGAGGGTGGGCGAGGCCACATCCCGGCGAGGTCCGCGCACACGTGGCCGGGGTACCCACCGGCCGCGACCGCGGGGCGTGTCCGCCCGCTCCGGTCGGCGACCCTCCTGTGGCAGGGTGTGCCCGTGACCTCGACGACCGACACCGCGCGAACGCCCGTCCGCACCGACCGTGTCCTCCTCGGCTGCATGGGGCTCGGCGGGAGCTGGGACGCGAGTCCCTGGTCCCCTGCCGACGTCGACGCCGCCGAGGCGGCGATCGAGGCGGCCCTGGAGAGCGGCATCACCGCGTTCGACCACGCCGACATCTACCGGCACGGCAAGGCCGAGGCCGTCTTCGGCGAGGTCCTGGCGCGCACGCCGGGGCTGCGTGAGCGGATCACGCTCCAGTCGAAGTGCGGCATCCGGCTCGCCGACGGGGACCGGCCCGGCATGTACGACCTGCGCGGGGCGACGATCGTGCGGAGGGTCGAGGAGAGCCTGACCCGGCTGCGCACGGACGCCCTGGACGTCCTCCTGCTGCACCGGCCCGATCCGCTCGCCGACCCGGCCGAGGTCGCCGAGGCCCTGGAGTCGCTGCACCGGCAGGGGCTCGTGCGCCGGTTCGGGGTCTCCAACATGAACGCCGCCCAGATGGCCCGGCTCCAGGCGCACCTCGGACTTCCGCTGGTCGCGAACCAGTTGGAGATGAGCCTGCTCCGCAGGGACTGGTTGGAGGACGGCGTCCTGGTCAACACGCCCGCCTCGGCGGGCGTCGGCTTCCCGGCGGGCACGGTCGAGCACTGCCTGGACCACGGGGTCACCCTCCAGGCCTGGGGCCCGCTCGCGCAGGGGCGCTTCACCGGGCGCCAGCAGACCCCCGAGGAGTACGCCACCGCCGAGCTCGTGGCCGAACTCGCCAAGGCCAAGGACACCACCCCGGAGACGATCGTGCTCTGGTGGCTGCAGCGGCACCCCGCCCGGATCAGCCCGGTCATCGGCACCACCAACCCCGAGCGCATCCGCGCCTGCCGCGACGCCGCCGTCGATGCCCCGGACCTGGGCCACGAGGACTGGTACCGGCTGTGGATCACCGCCCGCGGCGCGGCCCTCCCGTAGCGCACGCCCGCCGTCCGTCGCGCACGCCCCGCCGTCCGTAGCGCACGCCCCGCCGTCCGTCGCGCAGGGTCGCGAACGTCCCTCCGCCGGCGCCCGCACGTCCGTCCCGAGGAGCCCGCCCGATGACCGATGCCGCCCCGCCGTCCGCCGCCGCCCCCTCCTTCGAGCTCGTCACCGGCGCCCCGGACTCCCCCGTCCTGCTCCACGTGCCGCACTCGTCCCGGCTGGTCCCCTCGGACGTCCGCGCGGACATCGTCCTCGGCGACGCGGCGCTGGAGCGCGAGCTCGACCACATCACCGACGGGCACACGGACGTCGTCGCCGCCGTGGCCGCGACATCGGCCGACGCGACGCCCTGGCGGTTCCTCAACCGCCTGTCCCGGCTGGTCGTCGACCCCGAGCGCTTCCCCGACGAGCGTGAGGAGATGCTCTCGGTCGGGATGGGAGCCGTGTACACGCGCACCACGCACCGTGCCGAGCTGCGCCCGGCCGGATTCGACCCCGCACCGCTCGTGGAGCGGTACTTCACCCCGTACGCCGAGGCCATGACCCGGGCCGTCGACGAACGGCTCGCGGCGACGGGCCGCGCGGTGATCGTCGACGTGCACTCGTACCCGACCGCCGCGCTCCCGTACGAGCTGCACGGCGACGGCCCCCGGCCGCCCGTCTGCCTCGGCACGGACCGCTTCCACACGCCGCCCGCCCTGCTGGCGGCGGCGCGGCGGGCGTTCGCCGGCTTCGGCGGCGTGGGCATGGACAGCCCGTTCGCCGGGACGTACGTGCCGCTGGCGCACTACGGCCGGGACCCACGGGTGAGCGCGCTCATGGTGGAGATCCGCCGGGACCTGTACATGACCGAGCCGGGCGGACCGGCCGGACCGGGGGCGCGGGCCCTGGGCGTCGCTCTGGCCGCCCTCGTCGACGCGGTGACGGATGCGGCGGCCTGAGAGGGCCGACGCCGTGACCGGGCGGTGCACCCCACCGCGCGCCGGGACGCGCCGCGGGGACCGGCCCGGATCGGGGGGCGGGCGTAAGATGGCCGGGTGAGCGCACGCAGGTACGAGCTGGTGTTCTCCGACGCCGCGGGTTCGACCCGTGACGCCGTGGTCGTGGAGCGCACCTCGGCGTCCGGCCCCGGCGGCCATCCCGTCTACGCCGACCCGACCGGCATCATCCGCGCGGAGATCAGCGACCGTGACGAAGTGCGCGTCCTCGCCTCGGGCGGACACCAGGAGACGCCGCTCGGCGTCGTCGCCAGGCCCCTCCCCGAGGGGCCGGACGCCGCTGTTCCGGACGTCGCCTAAGCTTCCCGGATGACCACCTTCGAACCCGCATCCGAGCAGTCCGGCCCGCGCTACGTGCGGGTCACCATCGAGCTCGTCGCCGAGATCACCGACGAGCAGGCCCTCAAGGACGCCGCGCTCGCCCAGGTCCAGGACGACGAGTACATGGACGAGGGCGAGCGTGCCCAGTCCGTCGAGGCCATCGACCTCGACCCGTCCGGTTCGCTGGCCCACTTCATCGACCCGATCGCCCTCCTCGGCGAGGTCCCCGGCGTGGAGCTGGCGTCGGCCACCTGGGAGTCCGCGCGGACCGAGTACGACCCCGACGACGAGACCTGGGAGGAGCACTCCCTGGAGGACTGAGCGGGAGCAGCCGGCCGGCGGTTCCCGACGCCCGGACCGCACGGTGCTCGACCAGGGCACCGCGCGGCTGGTAGGAGAACCCTGCACAGTACGTCTGGTGAGGGGGCAGTATGAAGCCGTTGGAGGCGGGGGACCCGGAATCGGTCGGCGACGGCCGGTACCGGTTGATCGGACGGCTCGGCCAAGGTGGCATGGGAGTGGTCTACCTCGGCCGTTCCCGGTCCGGCCGGGCGGTCGCGGTCAAGGTCGTACGTCCGGATCTGAGCACCGACCCGGAGTTCCGGCGCCGGTTCGCCCGTGAGGTGACGGCGGCGCGGCAGGTCGGCGGCTTCCACACGGCGCCGGTCGTGGACGCGGACCCCGACGGTCATCCGGCCTGGCTGGTCACCGCGTACGTGCCCGGGCCCACCCTGCGGGCGGTGCTCGACGAGGTGGGGGCGCTCCCCGAGGACAGCCTCACCGTCCTGGCCGCCGGCCTCGCGGAGGCACTGGACGCGATCCACCGGGCCGGGGTGATCCACCGCGACCTCAAGCCGGCCAACATCATCGTCGCCGAGGACGGGCCGCGCGTCATCGACTTCGGCATCGCCCGCGCCCTGGACGGCACGGCCGCCCTGACCCGTACCGGCCTCCAGGTCGGCACGCCCGGCTATCTCGCCCCGGAGCAGCTCACGGCAGGCACGATCACGCCGGCCGTCGACATGTTCGCGCTGGGGGTCGTGCTCGGCCAGGCGGCGGGCGGCTCGCCCTTCGGCGACGGATCGTCGGTGGGCTGGCTCTACCGGGTCGTCCACGAACAACCGGACCTGGGCGCCGTGCCCGCGTCCCTGCGCGACCTGGTCGCCGCCTGCCTGGCCAAGGACCCGGCGGCCCGCCCCACCCCCGCGGCCTTCCTCGACGCCCTGACGGTCCATCACCGACCGGACGGCGGCTGGCTCCCGGACGCCGCCACCCACCTCCTCCGCACGGTCCCGGGACATCCCACGACCGCCGTCGTACGGGAGGAGCCCGGCGCGGCAGAGGTGCCCCGCGAGCCGACGGCGGCCGAGTCCGGGCCGGCGGGCGGCGCGCCCGGACCGGCCGCCGCGAGCGCACCGGGGACCGCCCATGAACCGACCGCGGCCGGCGGACCCGGCACGGCACCCGAACCGACCGCCGTGAGCGGACCGGGCACGACGCCCCCGCCGACGCCCCCCTCCGGGCCCGGGACGGCGGGCGAGCCGACGGCCGCCGGGCAGGGCACTCCGCCCGGGCCCGTTCCCGTGCCCCCGCCCGTACCGCCGGTTCCGACACCGACACCGACACCGACACCGACGGTCGCGCCGGGTCCGCCGCCCGACCGCCCGACCGAGTACCCGGCCCCCTCCCCCACGACGCGGCCCCGTCGTCGCGTCGCCGTCGCGGCCGCCCTCGTCGTGGCCGCGGCCGTCGCGGCCGGCCTGTTCGTATGGCAGCCGTGGAAGGGGGAGCCCGGCCCCGGGACGAAGCCCGGAGGCGGCACGTCGTCCACCGCTGCGGGGCCCGCCGCGTTCCCGAACACGCAGCTCCTGGTGCGTGAGGACACCGCGCCCGGCTGGCCGCGGAACTGTCACGCGGTGATCGCGGTCCGCCCGTCGACCAAGGACGAGCCCCGCCGGCTGGTGCCGGACGGAACCTGCGACTTCCTGCCCCAGTGGGCGCCGGACCGCGCCTCCTTCGCGTTCACGCGCACGACGTCCGAGGGCACGGCGGTGTGGACGGCGAAGGCCGACGGCTCGGGCGCGCGGCGTGTCGCGGAGATCTCCGGCGGGCGGGTGTCGTGGTCGCCGGACGGCACACGGCTCGCGGTGCTGCGCAAGCAGGACGGCGTGCAGCAGCTCTTCGAGGTGAAGGTCGCCGACGGCTCGGCCCGCCAGCTCACCCACGGGACCGGCCGGGTGGAGGATCCGTCGTGGTCCCCGGACGGCTCGCGCATCGCCATCTCGCAGGAGGCGTCCTCCCCGGGCAACTGGCAGGTGTACGTGGTGGATCCGTCGAACCCCGACAAGGGGCCCGAGCAGGTGACCCGGCTGCCGCACCCGGCGCTCGACGCCGTCTGGTCCCCGGACGGCAAGACCTTCGCGTACACCGCCGGAACCTACCGAGGGCCCACGGCGGGCGACATCCGCCTCGTCCGGACCGACGGCACCGGGGACCGGCCTCTGGTGAAGACCGGGGCGCACGAGATGGACCCCGCGTGGTCTCCGGACGGGAACTGGCTGGCCTTCGTCCGCGGACCGTACGAGAAGCCGGTCATCTGGGCGGTGCGGGCGGACGGCACGGGCGAGCGGCGCCTGACCACCGGCGAGGTGTCGGAGGGCCACCCGGCCTGGCGGTGACCCATGACGACGGCGCGGCGGCGGTACGGAGACCTGCTCCGCACCGCCGCCGCGCCGTCGTCGCCGCTCGCGTCAGCCGGTGAGGGAGAAGGACTCTCCGTAGACGCTCCAGTACAGCGGAGTGTTGAGGTCGAAGTTGTTCTCGTTGAGGAAGCGGCGCTGGGCGGTGCTCACGCGCGTGGTGTCGCTGTGCGCCTCCTCCTTGCGCATCTCCTCCTCGCGCGCGTCGAGGAAGGCGTTGAGGTAGGCCTTCTCGTCGCCGCCGCGGGACGGCGGGAGGGCCCGGGAGAGGGCGACCTGGCGGATGGAGCGGAAGCCGTCCTCGCCGTGCATCACGGCGGAGTCGTAGTAGGCGAACTGGCCGAGCGCGCGCAGACCGTCCGCCTTGGCCTGGGAGAGCGCGGGGTTGAAGTAGACGCGGTCGCGCTCCTCCTCCTGGGTCTGCTGGAACACCGAGTCCTGGGCGGCCTGGCGCCAGGCGCTGGTGAAGCCCGGGTCGAGGCCCTGGTGGGAGTCGGTGCCGTTCACCCTGCGCAGGGCGGGCAGGTACGAGGCGAGCGGGTTGCTCGGCTTCTTGGCGGTGTAGCGCTCGACGAGGTCGAGCATGTCTCCCGTGCCGGAACAGAAGCCGATGATGCCGGCGGTGTAGCCGCGGCCGTCGTCGATGTCCTCGATGTAGGCGAACTGGGCGCGCCAGTCGAGGGAGGAGTTCTCGAAGGAGGACACCAGTTTCATGGCGACCTCCTTCTTGGCCGGGTCGTCGAGGTTCTTGCCGGTGGACGGCGGGGTGGTGGACCCGGTGCCGTACGCCTCGACCTCCCAGAGGGAGTAGCCGTAAGGGGTGCCGCGCTGCGTGCCGAAGACACGCAGGTAGCGCCCCGATCCGTCGACGGTGAGGTCGTCCGTGCCGCCGTCGCCGGAGGTGGTGGCGTAGAGCTGGCGCCAGGTGGAGCCGTCGTCGGAGACCTCGACGCGGTACGACTTGGCGTAGGCGGCCTCCCACTTGAGCACGACCCGCTTGACGGCGGTGCCCGCGCCCAGGTCGATCCGTATCCACTGGTTGTCGACGCCTTCGGCGCTGGCCCAGCGGGTGGTGGTCGAGCCGTCGACGGCTTTGGCGCCGGTGAGGGTGCTGGTCTCCGTGGAGGACGTGGTGACGGGTCGGCCCTGCGCGAGGTTGCCGGCCGCGGCGGTGGCGGGCGTGAGGCCGGACAGGGCGGGGAGCAGGAGGCCGGTGGCCGCGGCGGCGACGAGGGCCGCCGTGCGGTGGCGCCGGAGCGCGTTGATGGTGGGGGGCATGTCACTCCACTTCTCGGAGGAGACTAATAGGAAAGCTTCCTAACTTTCACTGGGGGCGAGAGTAGGGGCCTGTCCGGGGGCGCGCAAGAGGGCGGGCGCCGAAGGGAGTTGACCCACCGTACGCAGGCCGCCGGAGCGGAGCCGGGTGCGCCGCGCCGCACGCCCGCCCGGCCGCGCCGTTCCCCACCCCGGCCCGGCACTACGAGACCCCGGCCGAAATCAACATGGTCCGCGTCATGGGCGGCGACCTGGTCGGCATGTCCACCGTCCTGGAGGCCATCGCTGCGCGCG
>NZ_JBFAXU010000013.1:31435-224137 GCF_040680975.1 Streptomyces sp. NPDC051921 | reverse complement strand
TGGCCTGCCAGGCGGTTCCGGTGGGGGAGCGGATCGAGGTCACGTACGACTGAGGGGGCGCGTGAAACAGCGCCTCACCCGCGGCCGGGAGTCACAGGCTCAGCTTGAACCCCACGTGGGAGGCCTCGAAGCCGAGCCGTTCGTAGAAGCGATGGGCGTCGGTGCGGGTGACGTCGGAGGTCAGCTGCACCAGTCGGCAGCCCTGCGCCCGGGACTCCTCGACGGCCCACTCGATGAGCTGGGTGCCCAGTCCGCTGCCGCGCTCCTCCGCGTGGACGCGTACGCCCTCGATGATCGAGCGGGTGGTGCCCCGGCGGGAGAGCCCCGGAATGACCGTGAGCTGAAGGGTGCCGACGACCTGGCCCGCGCGCACGGCGACGACCACGTGCTGGTTCGGGTCTCCTGCAAGCCGCTCGAAGGCGGCGACGTACGGGGTCAGGTCGTCCGGGGACTCACGTTGGGCACCCAGCGGGTCGTCGGCGAGCATCGCCACGACGGCGGGCAGGTCGTCCTGCCGGGCGGGCCTGATCTCAAGATCGCTCATGCGGGGCAGGCTACGCCCTGCCCCGTGCCTCAGGCCGGAACGCCGAGACCCTCGACGACCCGCACCAGCGGGGTCAGCTCCGGGTTTGCGGCGGCCTCGTCCAGGGCTTCGCGCAGGGCCCGGGTATTGGTGGGGCGGGCCTCGTCGAGCAGCTTCTGGCCGGCCTCGGTGACATCGGTGTAGATACCGCGCCGGTCGGTGGCGCAGAGGTACCGGGTGAGCAGACCGCGGTCCTCGAGCCGGGTGACGAGCCGGGTGGTCGCGCTCTGGCTGAGCACGACGGCGTCGGCCACCTGCTTCATCTGGAGGTGTCCGCCGGGACCGTCGTGCTGTCGGCTGAGGACGTCGAGGAGGGAGTACTCGCGGACACTCAGACCGTGCTGGGACTCCAGGGCGCGCTCGATGTGCGACTCGATCCTGCCGTGCAGCAGGGAGAGGGCGCACCAGCCCTGGGAGAGCGCCGTCAGGGCGGGGTCCGTCGCGGTCATGGTCTGTCCTCGCTTCCTCGGTCTCCTCGGGCGGAGCGGTTCCCTACCAAGAGTAGAGGATGAGGCGCAAAAGTCCGCGTGTGCAAATACTTGCAGTGGATGCCGGGCGCTCCACGCCGTTGCCTATCCGGCCGCGACGGTGAGGGGTGCGAAGCGCCGGGTCCAGTCGCCCGGCAGCTCGGGCACGGAGCGGACCATGATGCTCGTGGTGGCGATCTGTTCCAAACCGTTCGCCTTGAGCCAGGTCAGCAGCGCGGTGTGGCGGTTGTCGACGTCCGTGCGCAGCGGTCGGTCGCTCGCGGCGGCGAGCGAGCCGACGAGCGCCTGGGCCGTGGCCGGGTCGCGGGCGATCAGCGGGCCGATGACATGGGTGTCCATGTTGGGCCAGAGGGCGGCGAAGCCGGTGATCTCATCGTCCTGCTCGGCGACCCGCAGGTGGTCGGCGAAGGCCGGCAGGCGGGTGAGGAGATGGGTGCGATCGACTCCGAAGATCTCCCGGTCGAGGCGCAGCACGTGCTGGAGGTCCTCAGCGGTCGCCGGGCGGACCCCGCGCTCCGGTGCCGGTTCGGTGCCGGTGAAGTGCCCCCGCAGCATCTCGGAGCGGCCCGTCTCCACGAAACCCAGCTGTTCGTAGAGCGGCTGCCCGTTGCTCGTGGCGTACAGGCTGAGCGGGGTGTCTCCGGACTCGTCGAGGACGTGCCGCATCAGGCGGCGTCCGACCCCTTGGCGGGCGTGCCGCTCGGCGACCAGCACCATGCCGATCGCGCCCAGCCCGGGTCCGTACGACATGACCACGCAGGCCGTGATCAGGCCCTGACCGGAAGGGTCGTCGATGCCGTACCCCGTGCCCGCGGCGAGGAGCAGCCCCCACTTGTGCTCCTCGCGAAGCCATCCCCGGTCCTCGGAGAGATCGGCGCAGGCCTGGAGGTCGTCGGCGGTGAGGCGTCGAATGGGAAGGCGGTCGAGCGGGGTGTGCGAGAGGGGCATGGCGATCAGGCTGTCCGAGAAGGTCGGGTCGCGTCCACCGCTTTACCGGGAGCCGGGACTCGGGTGCGCCGGGCGCTGGTGGATTCCCGCAGGTGACGGCCGCGCCGGGTCAACCCCCAGGGCTTGAGGACCGAGATCGCGGTCATGAAGAGATAGGCGGTCGTCGAGACCACCGGGGCCGCGACGAGGCTGCTGTCCGGGACTCCGGCCGCCGCGGCGTGGGTGATCTCCGGGCGGAGGGCGAAGATCGTCGCGGTGGCGGTGGCCAGGGTCGTCCAGAACTTGATCCAGACCCACCGGTGCCGGGCGAGGCCCCACGGCGTCCCCAGTGAGAGCACCAGGCCACTGCCGAGGGTCACCAGGGCGACCGGGGCCAGGAGCCAGTCCGCGAACACCTTCATGGCCCGGTAGGCCGCCTGGGTGAGGGAGAGGTCCTGAGTCGTGTAGGCGGCGATGCCGAGGGCCAGCAGCCCCAGGCTGAGGCCGAGCCAGGCCACGGAGACCGCCGCATGGACGACGAGGAGTGCCCGCCGCGCGGGCCGCCGGAGATGTTTCACGTGAAACACCGTGCCGAAGCTCCACTCTTGCTGCGTCTGCCCGGGGGAGTAAGCCCGCGTACTAGCCTCGGCGTACATGACGACCCTGAACGGCAGGCGCCGGCTCCACCTCTTCGACCTCGACGGCACGCTGATCCGTGGCTCGGCCGCCGCGGTCGAGATCTCCCGGCAGCTCGGGCTGAGCAAGGAGATCGACGCGCTGGAGCAGGAGTTCCTGCTGCGGGGGCTCACCCCCGACGAGTTCGCGGTGCGGGCCCATGCGCTCTGGTCGAAGCTCACTCCGGAGCAGGTGACGGCCGCCTTCGACGGGGCGCCCTGGCTGGTCGGCATCCGGGAGGTATGGGCGGAGATCCGCGCCGAGGGCAGCCACTGTGCGGTCATCTCCCTGTCACCCGACTTCTTCGTCGAACGGCTCCTGGCCTGGGGCGTGGACGCGGCCCACGGTTCGCGCTGGCCCTCCGTCCCCTTCACCGAGTCGATCCACCGGCCCGGCATCCTCGACGCTTCGGCGAAGGTGAGGATCGCGGGCGAGCTCTGCGCGCGCTTCGGTGTCGAGGCCGGCGACTGCGTGGCGTACGGAGACTCGATGTCCGACGCCGAACTCTTCGCGATCGTGCCGGAGACCGTGGCCGTGAACGCGGACCACCACCTCGTGGACCTGGCCCGGCACCGCTACACGGGCGGCGATCTGCGCGAGGCGTACGCATTGGTCCGAAAGAACGCAGCCTAGTCGTCGGGGCGGGGCGAATCACCGGGAATCCCACTTTCTGCCCAGGACCATCCACGGACTGTCATCCTGCGAACACGGAGGCCGACTGCGGAGAGGCAACGACATGAAGGATGCTCCGGCCGCGGCCACGGATGCGCCGCCCCGAATACCGATGGCCGAACCCCCTCCCGAGCCGTCGGTCTCGACCAGCGCGTGCTCGCCCGACGCGGCTCTGATCCGCCGCACGATGGCGGAGATCGCACCCGTCGCCGACCGGGTGACCTCGTACTTCTACGCCCTGCTCTTCACCCGCCATCCCGAGCTGCGCGCCATGTTCCCGGCCGCCATGGACACCCAGCGCGACCGGCTGCTCAAGGCGCTGCTCACGGCGGCCGAGCACCTGGACAACACGCGCGTGCTCACCGAGTACCTCCAGAACCTCGGGCGCGGGCACCGCAAGTACGGCACGCGGCCCGAGCAGTACCCGGCCGTCGGTGAGGCGCTCATCGGCGCGCTCGTCCGGTACGCGGAGACGACCTGGGACGCGGAGACGGAGGCGGCCTGGGTCCGTACGTACACGACGATCTCGCAGATCATGATCGACGCCGCGGCCGAGAACGAGCAGCAGGGGCCCGCCTGGTGGCAGGCCGAGGTCGTCAGCCACGACCTGCGGACCCCGGACGTCGCCGTGATCACGCTCCGCCCCGACCAGCCGTACCCGTTCCTCGCCGGGCAGTACACGACGCTCGAGACGCCGTGGTGGCCGCGGATATGGCGTCACTACTCCTTCGCCTCCGCGCCCCGGCCGGACGGGCTGCTGAGCCTGCACGTCAAGGCGGTGCCGGCGGGGTGGGTCTCCAACGCCCTGGTCCACCGGGCCCGCCCGGGAGACGTAGTGCGCCTCGGTCCGCCCGCGGGATCGATGACGGTCGACCACTCCACCGACAACGGCCTGCTCTGCCTCGGCGGGGGGACCGGCATCGCGCCGATCAAGGCGTTGGTCGAGGACGTCGCCGAGCACGGTGACCGGCGGCCGGTCGAGGTGTTCTACGGCGCCCGCAGCGGCCATGACCTCTACGACATCGACACGATGATGCGGCTTCAGCAGACCTTCCCCTGGCTCGCGGTGCGCCCGGTCACCGAGGAGGAGGGCCGCCTCCCCGACGCCGTGCGCCGGTACGGCCCCTGGGCCGAGTACGACGCCTATCTGTCGGGACCGCTCGGCATGATCCTCAGCGGGGTCGACGCCCTGAAGGGCGCAGGCATCCCCACCGACCGGATCCGTCACGACTATCTCGGGGATCTCGTTCCCCAGGCCTCCTAGGGGCTCGGACCGGTCCCCCTAGCCGAGGTCGGGGGCGTGCATGGCGCGGACGCCCTCGATGTTGCCGTCCAGGTAGTGGCGCAGCGAGAGCGGGACGAGGTGGACCGCGGCGATCCCGACGCGGCTGAACGGCACGCGGACGATCTCGTACTCGCCGATCGGCTCGTCGACCTCGGGGCCGTGGCGCAGCGAGAGGTCCATCGAGGCGAGGCGGCAGACGAAGAAGTGCTGCACCTTCACCCCGGACACCCCGCCGTCGACGATGTGCTCGACGGTGTCGACGAAGCAGGGGACCACATCGCTGATCTTGGCGCCGAGCTCCTCGTCCACCTCGCGGTGAAGGGCCTCGACGACGGTCGCGTCGGTGGCCTCGACCCCGCCGCCGGGGGTCACCCAGTAGGGATCCATTCCGGGCTTGCTGCGCTTGATGAGGATCAGGTCGTCCCCGTCGAGCAGGATGGCGCGTGCGGTGCGCTTGACCACAGGTCGTTCGGTCATGGGAAGAAAATGGCCCGCCCCCGCTGTCCTGAAACGCCCGGTGTCCTGAAACTCACCAGTCCCCCGCGGCCCGCAGGAGCCACTCGTGGGCCCGCGCGAGGTGCGGCAGGGCGAGCGTGCCGGTGCGGACGACGAGGAAGTAGGTGCGCAGCGGCGGCACCGGAGGGTCGAGCAGCGCCACGAGCCGTCCCCGCTCCAGGTCCTCCTCGCAGAGATAGCGCGGCAGCACGGCGAGGCCCGCTCCGGAGGCGGCTGACTCCCGGACGGCTCGCAGATCCGGGGCGATCACGGTGGCCGCCGCGGCCGGCTTGGACTCGAAGACGGCGGCCCAGTAGCGGGAGACGAACGGCAGGGACTCGTGCACCTCGACCACCGGGAGCTGTTCCAGGACGACCGCGCCGTCGCGCAGCACCTCGGGGGAGAGCCGGGCGGCCCAGCGGGGGGCGGCGACCAGGACGTGCTCCTCGTCGCAGAGCGGGGTGGCGGTGAACAGTCCGCCGCGGGGCCGGGCGGTCGCGACGGCCAGGTCCTGGTGGCCCGCGGCGAGCCCGTCGAAGGTCTCCTGGGCGTCGCCGAGAAGGGAGGCGCGGACCGCGAGGCCCTGGGCGACCAGGGGGGTCAGGGCCGGCAGCACCCGGGCGGAGGTGAACTCGGGCGGCCCGGCGACGTGCAGGGTGCGCACCCCGGCCTGCTCGTCCAGGCCGGTGCCGGCGATTTCGACGAGCGCGTCGAGATGCGGCGCGGCGCGGTGGGCGAGCTCGTCGCCGATGGTGGTGGGGGTGACTCCGCGGGCCCGTCGGAGGAAGAGGGGCCGGCCCAGTTGGCGTTCCAGGGTGCGGATCTGACTCGTGACCGCCGGCTGGGAGAGGCCGAGGAGCGCGGCGGCGCGGGTGAAGGAGCCGGCTCGGTGCACCGTGACGAACGTGCGCAGCAGGGTCAGATCCATGTCCGCCCCTCCCGGCCCGCGTCGGACGGGCCGTTCGACTCAGGCGGGTCCGCGGACGGCGCCTCAGGACCGTCCAACTATAAATAAGTCGATAGGTCGCTGTCGCTACCGTGATTGGACACTGACGTAGAGTCAATTAGCCTTGTTCGGGCGGTTGTCCGCCGAGGAATCCGCAGGGGGAGAAGGGCGTTCCGAGCCACGAGGGGGGAGGCTCGGAACGCCCCTTTCCGGGGCCGCACCGCCTATCCCGCGGCCTTGGCCGCCTCGTCCAGGGACCTCAGGACGTCCGCGATCAGGTCCTCGGGGTCCTCCGCGCCCACCGAGAAGCGCACGAAGCCCTCGGGCACCGCGTCCCCGCCCCAGCGTCCGCGGCGCTCGGCCGTGGACCGCACGCCGCCGAAGCTGGTCGCGTCGTCGACCAGGCGGAGCGCGTCGAGGAAGCGGTCGGCCCACACCCGGTCCGGCAGCACGAAGGAGACGACGGAACCGAAGCGCCGCATCTGACGGGCGGCCACCTCGTGCGAGGGGTCGCCGGGCAGCCCGGGGTAGCGCAGCCCGGTCACGTCCCCGTGCGCGGCCAGCGCCTCGGCGAGGAGGAGCGCGGTGGCGCACTGCCGGTCGATCCGCAACTGCAGCGTGGCCAGGGAGCGGTGGGCGAGCCAGGCCTCCATCGGACCCGGGATCGCGCCGACGATCTTGCGCCAGCGTCGTACCTCGGCGGCCCGCTCCGGATCACGGCAGCTGACGTGCCCGAGCAGGATGTCACCGTGCCCGGTCATGCCCTTGGTGTCGCTGGCCACGGAGAAGTCGGCGCCGAGCTGGAGCGGCCGCTGGCCGAGAGGCGTGGCCAGGGTGTTGTCCACCGCGACGAGCGCCCCGGCCTCGTGGGCCGCGGCCACCACGCGGCGCACGTCGCACACGTCGAGCCCCGGATTGGACGGGGTCTCCAGCCACAGCAGCTTCGCCCCGGCGAGCACGGACAGCTGGGCGTCCCCGCCGGTCGGGGCGGTGCGCACCTCGATGCCGTACGCCCGCATCTGCTCGTGCAGCAGCGGCAGCGCCTGGTAGCCGTCATCGGGGAGGACGACGGCGTCGCCGGCCTTGAGCTGGGAGAGCAGCACGGCGGAGACGGCGGCCATGCCGGAGGCGAAGACCAGCGTCTCGACGCCGTTCGCCCCCGGTGCCTCCAACGTGCTGATGGCGCTTTCCAGATGGGTCCAGGTGGGGTTCTCGTCGCGGCCGTAGGTGTACGGGCCGGTCGGGTCACCGGGCAGGTGGAAGTGGGCCGCGAAGACCGGCCCGGGCAGCGTGGGCTCGTACTTCACGGGCTCGGGGAGGCCGGCCCGCACCGCCCGCGTACCGTCACCGATTCCGGCGCTCCCCCCGTTCCCCGTGATCTCCCCGTTCCCCGTGATCTCCCTGTTTCCCATGCTCCCTTCGTTTCCCGTGCTCCCCCCGTTCCCCTTCTCACCGGATCCTTCGGGTCCGCGGCCTTCGATCCCGCTCATGACGTCCGTTCCCCGATCTCCTCGCTCACGGCGGCGAGCAGTCCCTCGCTCGCCGCCTCCACCATTTCCAGGCACTCCTCGAAGCCCTCGCGATCGCCGTAGTAGGGGTCGGGAACGTCGAGGTCGGTGCCCGCCCCGGGGTCGTACGAGCGCAGCAGCCGTATCTTCGCGGCGTCCTCGGGTGTGGGCGCGAGCCGCCGCAGCTCCCGGGCGTGGCCCTCGTCGAGGGCTATCACCAGGTCGAGTGCCGGGAACCAGGAGGCGCGGAACTGCCGAGCGGTGTGCTCCGACGTGTATCCGTGGGCGTCGAGGACGGCGACCGTGCGCGGGTCGGCGCCGTGCCCCTCGTGCCAGCCTCCGGTGCCGGCGCTGTCCACCTCCACCGCGCCGGCCAGGCCGGCCTCGGACACGCGGGCGCGGAAGACGTGCTCGGCCATGGGCGAGCGGCAGATGTTGCCCGTGCAGACGAAACAGACGCGGTAGGTCATGGCCGCCTCAGTCGTTGTCGGGGAGCACGATGTTCAGCGCCCACGAGACGACGGAGATGATCAGGCCGCCGAGCACGGCGGTCCAGAAGCCCTCCACGTGGAAGCTGAGGTCGAGCACGTCGGCCAGCCAGGACGTCAGGAGCAGCATGAGCGCGTTGACGACCAGGGTGATCAGACCGAGCGTGAGGACGAAGAGCGGGAACGTGAGCAGCTTCACGATCGGCTTCACCAGGAAGTTCACCAGGCCGAAGACCAGAGCGACCAGGATGAGGGTCCAGGCCTTCTTGGCGGTGCTGTCCCCGGTCAACGTGATGTCCTGCAGCAGCCAGATGGCCACTCCGAGAGCGCCCGCGTTGGCGAGCGTCTTGACGACGAAATTCTTCATGTGTCAGATCGTGGCAGACATGATCCGGCCAAGGCAGGGGCGTACGAACGATGAAGGCATTCCGACTGGACGAGCTGGAGGCGGAGCGGGCGGCCAACGACGGCGCCTATCTGCAGTTCCTGCGTGAGCGGAACATGTCGGTGGGCCTGTACGCGCTGGACGCGGGGCAGCTCGATCCGCAGCGGCCGCACGGCCAGGACGAGGTCTACTTCGTGGTGAGCGGCCGGGCGTCGATCACCGTGGGGGACGAGACGACCCAGGTGGCGCGGGGCAGCGTGGTCTACGTGCCGGCAGGGGTGCCGCACCGGTTCCACCACATCACCGAGGACCTGCGGGTGATGGTGGTCTTCTCGCCGCCGGAGGGCTGAGGTCGCGCCGCCCCGGACCTGAGGTGGCGCCGCCCGAGGCTGAGGCGCGGCCGCCCCCGGGGCTGAGGCGGGGCCGCTCGGAGGGCTGACGCCGCGCGGGCGGCTCGGGGCCGTGGGGCCGGGTCCCTTAGGGGGCGGATCAGGGAAGAGGGAGGGCCGCGAGGCCCCCGTTCGCTCGGTGTCCGCCCCTAGCATCGAAGGTGTCCGGCGCAGGGAGCGCCGACGGACCTTCGGGCTCGGTCTTCGGAGATGAGGTAAGCGCAATGGCGGTGAAGGAGATTCTCGCGGGGATGCCGTGGTGGGTGAAGTGGATCGCCATACCCGTCATCGCCCTGGTCGTCTTCGGCGGTCTGATCACCAGCGTCCTGACCTTCGTGATCGGTCTGCTGTTCAAGCTGCTCGTGTTCGTGGCGCTCGTCGGTGGTCTGATCTACGTGGTTCGCAAGTTCACGTCCTCGTCGTCCTCGCGCGAGGACTGGTAGGACGCGGACGCCGGAGCCACCGGGCCCCCGGTGGCGCCTGCCGGCAGCGCAAGTTACCCGCCGGTATGCCGCTGCTGTCGGCCATTAGCCCGGCCGAGGGAACGCGCAGGTGGAAACCCCGTGGGCCCGCAGAGGCTGCCCTTAGAGTGGAAATCTCTGCCGCCCCGGGAGCCGCAGGCGTCGACCTTTCCCGTCGGTCCCAGGCCGCGGCGGGCGCGCGGGGGCGGCCCCCGCGGGCGAGTGCGACGCACTCGTCGACTCGCCTGGGGGTGACCTTTGGCCACTGCTTCTCAGCCCGCTGCTCCTACCCTGATCGGCTCGGTGCAACGGGCCCTGAGACTGCTGGAGGCCGTCGGCTCCCACGAGGACGGGGCCCCCGCCAAACAGCTCGCGCGCGAGGCGGGCCTTCCGCTTCCCACCGCGTACCACCTGCTCCGCACCCTGACGCACGAGGGCTATCTGCGCCGCGAGAAGGGTGTGTTCGTCTTCGGCGACGCCGCCGGTCGGCTGGTCGGCGGCGGAGTTCTGCAGAATCGTCGCACCAAGGTCGAGGACTCTCTCGCCCACTGGCGGGACTCCATCGGTGTCCCCGTCTACTTCGCGATCTACCGCGAGGGCGAGATCGAGCTCGTCGCCGTCGCCGACACCCCCGCGGCCCCCGCCGTCGAGGAATGGGCGGACTTCCGGGAGACCGGGCACGCGCACGCCATCGGGCAGTGCCTGCTGAGTCAACTGGATCTGAAGAGTCGTCAAGACCACCTCGACCGACATCCGGTGGACGCCATCACGCCATATACGGTGCGTAATCGACGTTCCCTTTTGGACCGTTTGGGCGGTATGGGGCGAATGGAGCCCCTGGTGGAACGTCAGGAATATGCGCTCGGCACGGTCTGCGCCGCAATCCCCCTCACCGCCGGGTCGACCGCGGCCGCCATGGCGATTTCCCTCCCCCTTCACCAGGAAGAACGGTTGCTGCCGGCGATCGCGCGGCTACAGAACGAGATCGGAAAGCTCTTCAGCTCACTCGCGTTCTCTATCAGTATCTGAAAAATCACTCCTTGTGATCTGCTAGTGCGTACAGCACGATTGCGTCAAGAGGGCCATGGGGGATCATTCCTGGCCGTTTCAACCACAGCTTTTTCGGCAGCGTGTTTACACAACTGCTCATCTACTGCGGGGTACATGATGCGAGAGACGGTTCAGGCCGAGGTCCTGATGAGCTTCCTCGTCTCCGAGGAGCTCTCCTTCAGGATCCCGGTGGAACTGCGATACGAGACCCGCGATCCCTATGCGGTGCGGATGACCTTCCACCTCCCCGGAGACGCCCCGGTGACCTGGGCGTTCGGGCGGGAGCTGCTGCTCGACGGGATCAACCGTCCCAGCGGCGACGGTGACGTCCACATCGCCCCGACCGACCCCGAGGGGCTGTCCGACGTGATGATCCGGCTTCAGGTCGGGGGCGACCGCGCCCTGTTCCGGGCGAGCGCGCCGCCGCTGGTCGCCTTCCTCGACCGTACGGACAAGCTCGTCCCGCTCGGTCAGGAACAGACACTGGGCGACTTCGAGGACAGCCTGGAGGCAGCGCTCGGACGCATCCTGGCGGAGGAGAACGCCGGCTGAGCCCGCGTCACCCGCTCGCTCGACCGCGCGTCACTTGGCCCGTCGGCGGCGTCCGCCCCTGCTCGGGCGCTGCTGCCCGGCCTCCGGCCGGTCGGCCGAGACCACCAGCGCCGCGAGACCGGTGGTGACCGGCACCGAGGCGACCAGACCGATCGAGCCGATCAGCGTGCGGACGATCTCCTCCGCGACGAGTTCGCTGTTGGCCACCGTCCCCACGCTGCTCTGCGCGATCGAGAAGAGCAGCATCAGCGGAAGCGCCGCACCGGCGTACGCGAGGACCAGGGTGTTCACCACCGAGGCGATGTGGTCGCGGCCGATCCGGATGCCGGCCCGGTAGAGCGCCCGCGGCCCCATCGTCGGATCGGCCTGGTGCAGCTCCCACACCGCCGAGGTCTGGGTGACGGTCACGTCGTCGAGCACACCGAGCGAACCGATGATGACTCCGGCGAGCAGCAGACCGGACATGTCGATCCCCGGAAAGAGTCCGTGGATGAGACCGGTGTTGTCGTCGGTGTTGCCGCTGAGTGCGGCCCAGCCGATGAAGAACGAGCCGAGCAGCCCGATCAACAGCAGCGACACCAGCGTGCCGAGCACGGCCACCGACGTGCGGGCCGAGAGTCCGTGACACAGGTAGAGCGCGATCAGCATGATCGCGCTCGCGCCGACGATGGCGACCACCAGCGGATTCGATCCCTGGATGATCGCCGGCAGGATGAAGAAGGACAGCACGAGGAAGCTCGCGGCGAGCGCGATCAGCGCCATCACGCCGCGCATCCGGCCGACGACGACGACCGCCAGCGCGAAGATGCCCGCGAGCACGAAGAGCGGCACCTTCCGGTCCACGTCGGTGACCGAGTACTGCAGGTCGCGCGGGGCGTCGGGGGCGTACGCGACCACCACGCCCTGCCCCTCGTGCAGCTGCCTCGGCGCGTCCGGCTGCACGATCTCGGTGAAGGTACGGCCCTTCTCCGGCCCGCTGGTGACCATGACGGTCGCCTTCGCGCACTGCCCCTGCTGCCCGTTGACCGCCTCGCGACCCTCCGGGGTGGAGGTGTCGCCGGTCGGCGGCACCTGGGCGGCGTTCACGTCCTTGCAGTCGATGTGCGCGACGGCGGTGACCTTGCCCTGCTCGGTCTGGCGGTCGAAGCCGACGCCCGTCCGCTGGTGCGCCGGGGTGCTGCCCGGCCACAGCACCAGCAGCCCGACGGCCACAGCGGTCGCGAAGGGGATGAGGACCGCGGCGATGACCTTCCGCAGATGCCGGGAGACCGGCGCCGCGGGCCCGTGGCTGTGCGCGTGACCGTGTCCGTGGCCGCCGCCCCCGCTCCCGTGGCCCGGGCCGCCGGGCCCGTCCCCGTGGCCCTGACCAGGCCCGTGGGCATGCCCGTGGTCGTGCGGTTCGTGGGGCTGATGCGTCGAAGTCACCGACCGATCATCGCAAGAACAGTCGGGGGCCCACTGTTCAGCACGGCCGACATGACGCTAGCGTGGTGGCACCTTTGCACACGCGGGAGCTCGGAGCACCGGGCTGAGAGGGCGCTGATCACCGTACACACGTACTGACGTACGTACGGGAGGAGGCTGCGCCGACCGCCGAACCTGTTACCGGGTAATGCCGGCGTAGGGAGATTCGGTCTCATGACCATTCAGGATGCACGCACGCCTGCCTCCGACCAGACGGACGGCCGGAACGGCCAGGGCGAGCGCACGCCGGGCTGGCACAAGGGATACGTCGAGGGCTCCCGCCCCGACCTCCGGGTGCCCGTCCGTCAGGTGCACCTCACCAACGGCAAGGACGTGACGCTGTACGACACGTCCGGCCCGTACACCGACCCCACCATCGACACCGACGTCCGGCGTGGCCTGCCGCCCCTGCGCGAGAACTGGATCATCGCGCGTGGCGACACGGAGGAGTACCCGGGCCGTCCCGTCCGCCCCGAGGACGACGGCATCAAGCACACCTCGCCGCGCGGCGGTGGGCTGAGGAACCTCGACGCGGTGTTCCCGGGCCGCCCGCGGCTGCCCCGTCGTGGCCGCGACGGCCAGGCCGTCACGCAGCTCGCGTACGCCCGGCGTGGCGAGATCACGCCGGAGATGGAGTACGTCGCGATCCGCGAGAACGTCTCCCCCGAGGTCGTGCGGGAGGAGATCGCGGCCGGCCGCGCCGTGCTCCCGGCCAACGTCAACCACCCCGAGATCGAGCCGATGATCATCGGCAAGCGGTTCCTGGTGAAGGTCAACGCCAACATCGGCAACTCCGCGGTCACCTCCTCCATCGAGGAGGAGGTGGAGAAGATGACCTGGGCGACCAAGTGGGGCGCCGACACGGTCATGGACCTCTCCACCGGCCGCAACATCCACACCACCCGCGAGTGGGTGCTCCGCAACTCCCCCGTGCCGATCGGCACCGTGCCGCTCTACCAGGCCCTGGAGAAGGTCGACGGCAAGGCGGAGGAGCTGACCTGGGAGATCTACAAGGACACGGTCATCGAGCAGGCCGAGCAGGGCGTCGACTACATGACGGTGCACGCCGGCGTGCTGCTGCCGTACGTGCCGCTGACCGCCCGCCGCAAGACCGGCATCGTCTCGCGCGGCGGCTCGATCATGGCCGCCTGGTGCCTCGCGCACCACAAGGAGAACTTCCTCTACACGAACTTCGAGGAGCTCTGCGAGATCCTCGCGGCGTACGACGTCACGTACTCGCTCGGCGACGGCCTGCGGCCCGGCTCGATCGCGGACGCCAACGACGCGGCGCAGTTCGCCGAGCTGAAGACCCTCGGCGAGCTCAACACGATCGCCAAGCGCCACAACGTGCAGACGATGATCGAGGGCCCGGGCCACGTCCCGATGCACAAGATCAAGGAGAACATCGACCTCCAGCAGGAGATCTGCGAGGAGGCGCCGTTCTACACGCTCGGCCCGCTGACCACGGACGTCGCCCCGGCGTACGACCACATCACCTCGGGCATCGGCGCGGCGATGATCGCCTGGTGGGGCACGGCGATGCTCTGCTACGTCACGCCCAAGGAGCACCTGGGCCTGCCGAACAAGGACGACGTCAAGACCGGCGTGATCACCTACAAGATCGCGGCCCACGCGGCGGACCTGGCCAAGGGCCACCCGGGCGCGCAGGAGTGGGACGACGCGCTGTCCGACGCGCGGTTCGAGTTCCGCTGGGAGGACCAGTTCAACCTGGCGATGGACCCGGACACGGCTCGTGAGTTCCACGACGAGACGCTGCCGGCGGAGCCCGCGAAGACGGCCCACTTCTGCTCGATGTGCGGCCCGAAGTTCTGCTCGATGAAGATCTCGCAGGACATCCGCCGCGAGCACGGCGGTGACCTGAAGGCGGACGAGATCGAGGCGGGCATGGCCGCGAAGTCGGCCGAGTTCGCCGCGTCCGGCAACCGGGTCTACCTGCCGATGGCCGACTGACCCCGGTCCGCTGAGCGGCAACGGCCGCCTGCCGACCGGCACCGGCCCGCTGACCGGCACCGGCCCGCGACCCTCGGGGGAGTCGCGGGCCGGTGCCCTCGGGGGAGTCCGGCGGTCACTCGGGCCTGGGCTCGGGCTTCCCGAAGTCCGGGCCCGTGAAGTCGGGGCGCGTGTACTCCGGGCCCGTGAAGTCCGGGCTGGTGAAGTCGGGGCTCGTGTAGGTCGGGCGTGGCGCCGGAGCGCCCTCGTTGGGGCTGGTGAAGTCCGGGCCGCTGTACCCGACCTTCGGTATGCGGCGGGCCGGGGGCGGCGTCGGCCGCTCACCCGGCGGCGGTACGGCGAGGGCGTCGCGGAGGAAGGGCAGGACCCCGCGCTCCAGGAGCGCCTGGCGCCAGGCCGCCCGGGCGCGCGACAACTCGTCGTCGGGGTCCGGGGCGTGGACCTCCGTCGCGCTGTTGCGCAGGGCGGTGACCAGCAGCCCGGCGGCGGCGCAGAGCAGACCGGCCGCGCCGAGGGCGCCGAAGAACAGGCCCGCGGTGAGCAGTGTGTCGGCGAAGGCGGGCGCCGGGTCCAGCATCTTCAGGACCGCGCCGACCAGCAGGAAGATCACGGCCGCGGTGCCCGCGAGCAGCGGGGCGAGGACGGTGACGACGGCGACCACGCCCGCGCCGGCCGCGGCGCCGCCCTCGACCGGCACGTCGGCCGTACCGCTCGCCAGGGAGCTGCCCGCCGAGCGGATCTGCTCACGGAGCTGCTCGCGGACCTTCACGAAGTGGTCGTACTCGACCGCGGCCGCGGTCGTGATCAGGGCCGTCGCGTTCAGTGCCATCGCGCGCAGCTGGGCGGTCGTGAGCCTGGTCCCGACCTCGGCGAGATCCGGACGTTCGTGCGCGGTGCGCAGTGCGTCGTCGAGGACCCGCTCGAACTCGGCGCGATCCTCGGTCAGCAGGTGCGGAGCCACGTTCATGTGCATCCCCCGATGCTCCGTAAGGGCCGGAACCGGCCGTGGGGAACGGCAGGTCGGGCGGAAACGGAGGAGAGCCTGCTACGGATGAGCCGATGGTATTGCGGTTACGGCACGCGGTGACAGGGTGTTTCGGGAAATCGCCTTCCCCGGATGCGGAGGGTTAATGCGTCAGGCGGGCAGCGGGAGTTGAACGACCAGCAGCTTTCCGGCCATGGTCACTCCGCCGTCCATCGCGATGGCGAGCCCGTCCGCGTAGACGTGCGGGCCGTCCACGACCGGGCGCTCGCCCTCCTCGCCGTCCTCGGTGCCGACCTGGCCGAGAAGGTACGGGATGGGGCTGTGGCCGTGCACGATCCGGCGTCCGCCGTACGTGCCGAGCAGCTCCTGGACCGCCTGCGGCCCGGCGGCCTCGTCGCGGAAGGCGAAGCGCTTGGTGAACTTCCGGAAGAGGTCCCAGACCTCGTCCGCGTCGTTCCGCGTGAGGATCTCGTGGACCTTGTCGTTGACGTCCTCGATGGTCTGGCCGTACTCCAGATACGCGGTGGTGTCGGAGTGCAGCAGCAGGTGCCCGTCCTCCTCCACCACGGCGTCGAGCCGGGACATCCACTGGAGGTGCACGTCCTGGAGGCGGTCCATGTCGTGCTTCTGGCCGCCGTTGAGCAGCCAGGCGGCCTGGAAGGTGGCGGTGCCGGCGCCGGAGCTCACCGGCGTGTCGCCGAACCGCTTGGCGCCGATGAGCAGCAGCTCGTGATTGCCCATCAGGGCCTTGCAGTAACCGCCGGCGGCGGCGGCCTCGGCGGACAGGCGCATCACGAGGTCGATCACGCCGATGCCGTCGGGGCCGCGGTCGGTGAAGTCGCCGAGGAACCACAGGCGGGCGTTGCCGGCGGACCAGCTGCCCTGCTCGTCGATGAGGCCCTGGGCGTGGAGGGCGGCGAGCAGCTCGTCCAGATAGCCGTGGACGTCGCCGACGACGAAGAGCGGGCCGGGGCCGTCCGGGTTCGCGGGGACCGGCTGGGGCGCGGGCGTGACCTGCACCTGGACGGTGTCACCCCGGTTGATGACCGGCAGGTCGCGCTCGGTCGGGGTGTAGCCCTCGGGCGGCTCGTCGGTGGGGTAGGCGTTGCCGGGGTGTCCGACGGAGCCCAGGTGGATCGTGGCGTCGGCCGGGACCGGCGTGGCCGCCGGGGCAGGAGAGGCGGGTGGCGACGACGGAGCCGGTGGGACCGACGGAGCCGGTGGGGCCGACTGGGCCGGTGGGGCCGACGGGGCGGCGCTGGGGAACGGGTCGACCGAGTGGCTCTGAACGGGCACCCGGGCGTACGGAGGTACGCGGAAGTCACGCAACGTCGCCGTGCGCACCACGGGTTCCTGTCCGGCCCCCTGTGTCATCGACCCCTCCACCACCGTCGCGATGCCCTGCACATCGCGGACCGTCCTGGTCGTGGAGGTCCGCGGTGCCGTCCGCCCATCATAGGAATGAGGGTCCTCCTGTGTGACGCACCAGGGGTGGTGAATCCGGGTCCACTCCGGGTTCACCGGTTGTTTCGCCCGAATTGGGAAGGTCCAGGCCAGGGGCGGGGCCGGGTCGCCCGCAGGTTTACGCCCGTCCCGTGCCCGTCCCGTCCCCGGCGCGCGGCCTCCTCCTGCCCGGCGCGCGCCCCGATCCCGCGCGCGCCTTCCCCCGATCCGGGGCGCGTCGCCTCCCCGCCCGTCGGTATCAGTCCTTCGAGGGAGACCTCGGCGGGCTCACCGTCGTCCGCGGCGACCGGCGCTGCGAAGAGGTGCGGACGATCAGTTCCGTCGGTATCACCTGCTCGACCGGGCCGTCCGTCTCGATCCCCTCGATGGCGTCGATGAGGAGCTGGACGACGGCGGTGCCGATCCGGCGCGGCTTGAGCGAGAGCGTCGTGATGGGCGGCTCGGTGTTGGCGTAGACGGTCGACTCGCTGCAGCACACCAGCAGCAGGTCGTCCGGTACGCGCAGCCCGTAGCGGCGGGCCGCCGCGAGCAGGTCGGTGCCGTTGGGGTCGAAGAGCCCGTACACGGCGTCGGGGCGGTCCGGGCGGGCGAGCAGCCGGTCGGCCGCGACGGCGCCCGCGCACGGGTCGTGCGCCGGGTAGGCCTCGTAGACGGGGTCCTGGCCCACCCGCTCGCACCAGTTGAGGTACGCGGTGGTGGAGAGCCGGGTGTAGGTGTCGGTGGTGGTGCCGGTGAGCAGGCCGATCCGGCGGGCGCCGGCGGCCGCGAGGTGGTCGAGCAGGTCGAGGACGGCCGCCTCGTGGTCGTTGTCGACCCAGGCGGTGACGGGCAGGGTGCCGGCGGGGCGCCCGTCGGAGACGACGGGGAGTCCCTGGCGGACGAGTTCGGTGACGACGGGGTCGTGGTCGGAGGGGTCGATGACGACGGTGCCGTCCAGGGCGACGTTCGACCAGACGTCGTGACGGGAGGTGGCGGGCAGGATGACGAGGGCGTAGCCGCGGGCGAGCGCGGCCGAGGTGGCGGCTCTTGCCATCTCCGCGAAATACGCGAATTCGGTGAAGGTGAAAGGTTCATCCCCGTACGTCGTCACGGTCAGGCCGATGAGTCCCGACTTGCCCGTACGGAGCGTGCGGGCCGC
Source organism: Streptomyces sp. NPDC051921 (assembly GCF_040680975.1). NCBI lineage: Bacteria > Bacillati > Actinomycetota > Actinomycetes > Kitasatosporales > Streptomycetaceae > Streptomyces > Streptomyces sp. NPDC051921. Next base: position 206,211 of record NZ_JBFAXU010000013.1, on the reverse strand, counting down.
TGCGGACGGGCGGTAGCCCAGCCGGTCTGCGACCTCGCGGACGTGACGGCGGGTGGCGTCCGGGAGCCGGCCCTTGCCGTTGAGCGCGTCGGAGACAGTCGTGATCGAGACTCCGGCGGCGGCGGCCACGTCCCGGATGCCCGCCCGGCCCTGCCGGCTTCCCCGGGTCTGTGCCCGGCTCACCTGGTGCTTCCCTGCTGCTGTCATGGCGAGCCGATAGTAGGGCGAGGGAGGTGGGTCGAGCCGGTCGCATATGCAGGCATGGGCGGGCACGTTTCTGCATGATCGTTAAGTGTCAATGGCCTGGGAAAACAAGGAAGTTCAGGTCAGCGGCATGGGACCAGGAGTCCCAGGTGCCCATGCACCTGGCAAGAGGGCGAGGTCTCGAAGAGGTCTCAACTCACCTCTACGGGCGATGCGCGCCACGGCGCTCGCCACCGGCGCACGCCACCCTCGTGAGCGCCCCCTCGTGGAGCGACCGGCTGTGGTCCGGGCGCCGGTCGGGTGTCGGGTCAGGTTTCGGTCAGGTGGTGGGTCGGGTGTCGTTCGGGCCTCGCCCCGTGGTCCACGGCTCCGGACGCCGTTGCCGCTCTGTTGTCCACAGGCCATTCGCAGAGGAGGCGAATCCTCATAAGGTGAGGAGTATTGGTGGTACGGATCGTCGAGGAGGACACACTGTGAGCGAGACCAGCGGGAGCCCGAAGCTGCGCGCCGAGCTGGACGGCATCCCCACCTACAAGCCGGGCAAGCCGGCCGCCGCGGGCGGGCCGGTCGCCTTCAAGCTCTCCTCCAACGAGAACCCGTATCCGCCGCTGCCGGGCGTGATGGAGAGCGCGCTGGCCGCCGCCGCGAACTTCAACCGCTACCCGGACATGGCGTGCACGGGCCTGATGGAGGAGCTCGCCGACCGCTTCGGCGTGCCCGTCACGCACCTGGCGACCGGCACCGGCTCGGTCGGCGTGGCGCAGTCGCTGGTGCAGTCGACCGCGGGGCCCGGCGACGAGGTGATGTTCGCCTGGCGCTCCTTCGAGGCGTACCCGATCATCACGCAGATCAGCGGGGCGACGGCGGTGCAGGTGCCGCTGACCGAGGGCGACGTGCACGACCTCGACGCGATGGCCGCGGCGATCACCGACCGAACCCGGCTGATCTTCGTCTGCAACCCCAACAACCCCACGGGCACCGCGGTGCGCCGTGCGGAGCTGGAGCGCTTCCTGGACCGGGTGCCCTCCGACATCCTGGTGGTGATCGACGAGGCCTACCGGGAGTTCGTCCGCGACACCGAGATCCCGGACGGCATCGAGCTCTACCGTGACCGGCCGAACGTGGCGGTGCTGCGGACCTTCTCCAAGGCGTACGGGCTCGCCGGCTTGCGGGTGGGCTTCGCGGTCGCCCACGAGCCGGTGGCGGCGGCGCTGCGCAAGACGGCGGTGCCGTTCGGGGTGAGCCAGCTCGCGCAGGACGCGGCGGTGGCCTCGCTGCGGGCGGAGGACGAGCTGCTCGGGCGGGTCGGCTCGCTGGTGGCGGAGCGCGAGCGGGTCCATGCGGGGCTCGTGGCCCAGGGCTGGACCGTGCCGGACACCCAGGCGAACTTCGTCTGGCTGCGGCTCGGCGAGCGGACCATGGACTTCGCGGCGGAGTGCGAGCGGCACGGCGTCGTGGTGCGGCCGTTCGCGGGCGAGGGCGTGCGCGTCACGATCGGTGAGTGCGAGGCGAACGACCTGTTCCTGAAGGCGGCGGAGGGCTTCCGCAAGGACGCGTAGTCCGTCAGGTCGGTCCGCTCAGTCGACGAGTTCCACGCGGATCGGGTCCCCGTCCCTGACGGTGGCCAGGATCCGCGGGTCCCCGTCCAGCGCGCCCAGGATGTTGCAGGGGCTCGCGAGCCGCGGTTCGTCGCCGCGCGAGATCGGCGTGGGGCCGTAGGGGAGGGCGAGTGCGTCCCCCTCGGTCCAGAAGGCCACCGTGCCCGGTGCGACGACCTGACGGGCGTCGGCTTCGAGCGGCACGGAGACCGGAGTGTCGAAGTAGACCTCCTCACCCCAGGTCCGGGCGGTGGAGGAGATCGGGAGAACCCCCGCGAGCGCCTTGCTCGTGGGGGTTTCGTCCATGGTGGCCATGGTGTGGCCGGCGGGCCAGGAGATGCGTATCCGAAGGGTCATGGCCCGGATTCAACAATATGTTGAAGGTCTTGGGAAGGGGTGACCTTCGGTAGGGGGACCCCGACCGAAGGTACGGATTTCGTATGAGCCATAATGCTTGTGAATGTGAACGCGTTCACAAGCGTGTCCCTGTTCCTCCCTGGATGGGTGGGATTAAAGGGGCAAACTGCCGACGTGACCACGCGATGTAAGGAGAAGACGTCGTGGACCTAGCTCTTGCGCCGGAGACATTGGCGCGCTGGCAGTTCGGCATCACCACCGTCTACCACTTCCTCTTCGTCCCCCTGACGATCTCCCTCGCGGCCCTCACCGCCGGTCTCCAGACGGCCTGGGTACGCACCGAGAAGGAGAAGTACCTCAGGGCGACGAAGTTCTGGGGCAAGCTCTTCCTGATCAACATCGCGATGGGCGTCGTCACCGGCATCGTGCAGGAGTTCCAGTTCGGCATGAACTGGTCGGACTACTCCCGCTTCGTCGGCGACATCTTCGGCGCCCCGCTCGCCTTCGAAGCGCTGATCGCCTTCTTCTTCGAGTCCACCTTCATCGGGCTGTGGATCTTCGGCTGGGACAAGCTCCCGAAGAAGATCCACCTCGCGTGCATCTGGATGGTCTCGATCGGCACCATCCTGTCCGCATACTTCATCCTCGCGGCCAACTCCTGGATGCAGCACCCGGTCGGCTACAAGATCAACGCCGAGCGCGGACGGGCCGAGCTCACCGACTTCTGGCTGGTGCTCACCCAGAACACCGCGCTCAACCAGTTCTTCCACACCATGACCGCGGCCTTCCTGGTCGGCGGTGCCTTCATGGTCGGCATCTCGGCCTTCCACCTGGCCCGCAAGCGCCACGTCGCCGTGATGCGGACCTCGCTCCGGCTCGGCCTGATCACCCTGATCATCGCCGGCCTCGGCACCGCGATCAGCGGCGACCTGCTCGGCAAGGTCATGTTCAAGCAGCAGCCCATGAAGATGGCCGCGGCAGAGGCGCTCTGGGACGGCGAAGCACCCGCCCCCTTCTCGGTCTTCGCCTACGGCGACGTCGAGAAGGGCCACAACACCGTGGCCATAGAGATCCCCGGACTGTTGTCCTTCCTCGCGAACGACGACTTCGACTCGTACGTGCCGGGCATCAACGACGTCAACAAGGCGGAGCAGGAGAAGTACGGCCCCGGTGACTACCGGCCGAACATCCCCGTCGCCTACTGGGGCTTCCGCTGGATGATCGGCTTCGGCATGGCCTCGCTGGCCATCGGAGTCGTGGGCCTGTGGCTGACCCGGAAGAAGTTCATGCTGGCGCCCGGGCTGCGGACCGGTGAGGACGAGGTGCCGAACCTGGTCCTCTTCCGGAAGAAGGCGCTCAGTCCCCGCCTGGGCAGGTGGTACTGGATCGTCGCCCTGTGGACCATGGCCTTCCCGCTGATCGCCAACTCCTGGGGCTGGATCTTCACCGAGATGGGCCGTCAGCCGTGGGTCGTCTACGGCGTGCTGCGCACCCGTGACGCGGTCTCCCCCGGGACCTCCCAGGGCGAGGTGCTCACTTCGATGATCATCTTCACCCTCCTGTACGCCGTCCTCGCCGTGATCGAGGTGAAGCTGCTCGTGAAGTACGTGAAGGCCGGCCCGCCCGAGCTCACCGAGGACGACCTCAATCCGCCCACCAAGATCGGCGGGGATCGCGACGCCGACCGGCCCATGGCCTTCTCGTACTGAGGCTGAGGAGATCGAGGCATGGAACTCCACGACGTCTGGTTCGTACTCATCGCCGTCCTGTGGATCGGCTACTTCTTCCTGGAGGGATTCGACTTCGGGGTCGGTGTCCTCACCAAGCTGCTCGCCCGAGGTCGGACCGAGAGGCGTGTGCTCATCAACACGATCGGTCCCGTCTGGGACGGCAACGAGGTGTGGCTGCTCACCGCGGGCGGCGCGACCTTCGCCGCCTTCCCCGAGTGGTACGCGACGCTGTTCTCCGGCTTCTACCTGCCGCTGCTGATCATCCTGGTGTGCCTGATCATCCGCGGTGTCGCCTTCGAGTACCGGGTGAAGCGGCCCGAGGAGAACTGGCAGCGCAACTGGGAGCAGGCCATCTTCTGGACCTCTCTCGTCCCCGCGTTCCTGTGGGGCGTGGCCTTCGGCAACATCGTCCGCGGGGTGAAGATCGACGCGGACATGGAGTACGTCGGCACCTTCTGGGACCTGCTCAACCCCTACGCCCTGCTCGGCGGACTGGTCACGCTCACCCTCTTCACCTTCCACGGCGCGGTCTTCGCGGCGCTCAAGACCGTCGGGGACATCCGCACCCGGGCCCGGGCGCTCGCGCTGAAGCTGGGCCTCGTCACGGCGGTGCTCGCGCTCGCCTTCCTCATCTGGACCCAGGCGGACAAGGGCGACGGCTGGAGCCTGCTCGCGATGCTGATCGCGGTCGTGTCCCTGGTCGGGGCGATCGGCGCGGTCCGGATCGGGCGCGAGGGCTGGTCGTTCGCGCTGTCGGGCGTCACCATCGCCGCCGCGGTGGCGATGCTGTTCCTGACGCTCTTCCCGAACGTCATGCCGTCTTCGCTCGACCCCGCGTGGAGCCTTACGGTGACCAACGCGTCGTCGAGCCCGTACACACTCAAGATCATGACGTGGTGCGCGGCGATCGCGACCCCGCTGGTGCTGCTCTACCAGAGCTGGACCTACTGGGTGTTCCGCAAGCGGATCGGCACGCAGCACATCGCCGACGCGGCTCACTAGGACGCGGCTCACTCGCCGGGCTCACCAGCCGGCCCTCTGCCAGGGGAGCATGTTTCACGTGAAACCGATCGATCCGCGGCTCATGCGGTACGCCCGGGCCACCCGCTTCTTCCTCATGGCGGTGGTCGTCCTCGGCCTCGTCGGGGCGGCCCTGATCGTCGCCCAGGCGATGCTCATCGCCGAGGTGGTGGTGGGGGCCTTCCAGAAGGGCCTGACGGTTTCCGGGCTCACCACGCCCCTGCTGCTGCTCGCCGGAGTGGCGGCGGGGCGGGGGCTCGTCTCCTGGCTCACCGAGCTCGCCGCGCACCGGGCGAGCGCGGCGGTCAAGTCCGAACTGCGCGGCCGGCTGCTGGAACGGGCCGCGGGGCTCGGGCCGGGGTGGCTCAGCGGACAGAAGGCCGGTTCGCTGGCCGCGCTCGCGACCCGGGGTGTGGACGCTCTGGACGACTACTTCGCCCGCTATCTGCCCCAGCTGGGGCTCGCGGTCGTGGTGCCGGTGGCGGTGCTCGCCCGGATCGTCACGGAGGACTGGGTCTCGGCCGCGGTCATCGTGGTGACGCTGCCGCTCATCCCGGTCTTCATGATCCTGATCGGCTGGTACACCCAGGCCCGGATGGACCGTCAGTGGAAGCTGCTCTCCCGGCTCTCGGGCCACTTCCTCGACGTCGTCGCCGGGCTTCCCACGCTCAAGGTCTTCGGCCGCGCCAAGGCCCAGGCCGAGAACATCCGGTCGATCACCGCCGAGTACCGGCGGGCGACCATGCGGACGCTGCGGATCGCGTTCCTCTCCTCCTTCGCCCTGGAGCTCCTGTCGACCCTGTCGGTCGCGCTGGTCGCGGTCGGCATCGGCATGCGGCTCGTCCACGGCAGCCTCGACCTCTACACGGGGCTCGTCATCCTGGTCCTGGCCCCCGAGGCGTACCTGCCGCTGCGGCAGGTCGGGACGCAGTACCACGCGGCGGCGGAGGGGCTCGCCGCCGCCGAGGAGATCTTCGAGGTCCTGGAAGCGCCGTTGCCGGCCGGCGGTACGGGGCCGGTGCCCGCGTCCCTGCGCCTCGACCTCGACCGCGTGACGGTACGGCACCCCGGCCGCGCCGAACCCGCGCTGGACGCCGCCACGCTCACCGTCGAACCCGGCGAGACGGTGGCCCTGGTCGGACCGAGCGGCGTCGGCAAGTCCACGCTGCTCGACGTGGTGCTCGGCTTCGTGACCCCCGAGGAGGGCGGATCGGTCCGCGTCGGCGGCGTGGACCTCGCGTCGCTCGACCCGGAGCAGTGGCGCTCCCGGATCGCCTGGGTGCCGCAGCACCCCTACCTCTTCGCCGGCACGATCGCCGAGAACGTGCGCCTGGCCCGCCCCGACGCCTCCGAGGAAGCGGTGCGACAGGCCCTCCGGGACGCGGGCGCGGACGACTTCGTCTCCGAACTCCCCGACGGTGTCGGCACCGTCCTCGGCGAGGACGGTGCCGGTCTCTCCGCCGGTCAGCGCCAACGCCTCGCCCTGGCCCGCGCCTTCCTGGCCGACCGCCCGCTCCTCCTCCTGGACGAGCCCACCGCCGCTCTGGACGGCGAGACGGAGGCCGCGGTCGTCGCCGCCGTGCGTCGCCTCGCCGCCGGCCGCACGGTCCTGCTGGTCGTCCACCGCCCGGCGCTGCTCGCGGTCGCGGACCGGGTCGTGCGGCTGGCTCCGGCGGAGCGCGCGGACGAGGCCGCCGACCTGCCGCAGGCGGTCGGGGGGCGTCCGCAGGTGGCCGGACTGCCGGCCGACGGGACGCCCCTGCCGACATCGTCCGCGGAGGCGACCGCCCGCGCGGGCACGGGCGTGGCGGCCGGAGCCGACGGAGCGGACGACGGAGCGGTGGCGGGCGACGGGGAACCGGCCGCCGGGTCGGGCGCCGCCGGGCCGTCGGCGACGGACACCGTGACGCGGGGCGGGGACGTTCCGGGGGATCCGGAAGCGGCCGCCGGGGATCTCGGACGCGGGGGCGGCCCGGACGGGTCTCCCCGGTCCGTCTTCCGGCGCGTGCGGGCCATGGCCGGGCAGCTCAAGGGGCGGATGGGGCTCGCCCTGTTGCTCGGCAGCCTCGCGCTGGGGTCGGCCGTGGGGCTCATGGGCGTGTCCGGGTGGCTCATCTCGCGGGCCTCCGAACAGCCGCCCGTGCTCTATCTGATGGTCGCCGTCACCGCCACCCGCGCCTTCGGCATCGGGCGGGCCGTGTTCCGGTACGCCGAGCGGCTGGTCTCGCACGACGCCGTGCTGCGGATGCTGGCCGACCTGCGCGTCGCCGTCTACCGGCGCCTGGAGCGGATCGCGCCCGCCGGACTGCGCCGCACCCGACGCGGTGACCTGCTCGCGCGGCTCGTGCAGGACGTCGACGCACTTCAGGACTACTGGCTGCGCTGGCTGCTGCCCGCGGGGGCCGCCGCCCTCGTGGGCGCCGGGGCTGTGGGGTTCACCGCGTGGCTGCTGCCCGAGGCCGGGGCCGTGCTCGCCGCGGGGCTCGTACTCGCCGGGGTCGTCGTGCCGCTGGCCGGCGGCGCTCTCGCCCGGCGGGCGGAGCGGCAGCTCGCCCCCGCGCGCGGCGCGCTCACCACCACCGTCGTCGACCTGCTGCGCGGCTGCGCCGAACTGACCGTGGCCGGCGCCCTGAAGGACCGCTTCGGACGAGCCGCTGCGGCCGACCGCACCCTCACGTCGATCGCCTCGCGGCAGTCCGCCGCGACCGGGCTCGGCGCCGGGCTCTCGGCGCTCGTCTGCGGCCTCACGGTCGCGGCCGCCGCGCTCGTGGGCGTGCAGGGCGTGCGGGACGGGCGTTTGGACGGCGTCGCGCTCGCGGTCGTCGTGCTGACCCCGCTCGCCGCCTTCGAGGCCGTCACCGCACTGCCGCTCGCCGTCCAGTACCGCCAGCGCGTCCGGCGCAGCGCCGAGCGGGTCCTCGACGTGCTCGACGCGCCCGCCCCCGTGCACGAGCCGGCCACGCCCGGCACTCCCCCGGTGAGCCCGTTCCCGCTGGAGCTCACCGGACTCTCGGCGCGGTACACCGGTCAGGAGCGGCCCGCCCTGGCGGACTTCGGGCTGACCTTGGCGGCCGGGCGCCGGGTCGCCGTGGTCGGCGCGTCCGGCTCCGGCAAGACGACCCTGGCGCAGGTGCTGCTGCGCTTCCTGGACGCCGAGTCCGGCACGTACCTGCTCGGCGGCGTGCCCGCCGAGGAGCTCGACGGGGACGACGTCCGCGGCTTCGTCGGCCTGTGCGCGCAGGACGCCCATCTCTTCGACAGCACCCTGCGGGAGAACCTCCGCCTCGCCCGGACCGGCGCGAGCGACACCGAGCTGCGCGAGGCACTGCGCCGCGCCCGGCTCCTGGACTGGGTGGACGCGCTCCCCGACGGCCTCGACACTCTCGTGGGGGAGCACGGCTCGCGGCTCTCCGGAGGCCAGCGGCAGCGCCTGGCGCTCGCCCGGGCGTTCCTCGCCGACTTCCCCGTCCTGGTCCTCGACGAGCCGGCCGAGCACCTGGACCTGGTCACCGCCGACGCGCTCACCGACGATCTGCTGCGGGCCACCGAGGGCCGGACCACCGTTCTGATCACCCACCGTCTGCACGGTCTCGACGCCGTCGACGAGGTCGTGGTCCTGGACCGGGGCAGGACCGTCCAGCGCGGCACGTTCGCGGAGCTCGCGGCCGCCGACGGGCCGCTGCGGAGGATGTTGGAGCAGGAGCGGGAGAGCGACCTGCTGCTCACGAGTACGGAGACGACCGCCGGAGCCGCTGTCTCCGCCCGCCCCGCGCTCACCGAGGCCCCTTGTCTCCCGACCCCTCGCCCGACTTTTCTCGCCAAATAGGACTTACTAGGCTCATCCCCATGACCGCCGCCGTGCCCGACGCCCCGGACCCGCTCGAAGCCGCCACCCAGGCCACCCGCAGCCTGCACGGCCTGTCCACCGAGCTCACCGCGCGCGTGCCGCAGCTCCTGGAGGCGATGCGCTCCGTCGGCACCGGCCTCGAACTGCACTCCACGCTCGACCGGATCTGCGAGACGGCGGCCGAACTCGCCGACGCCCGCTACGCCGCGATCGGGGTCGTGGACGAGGAGGGCGACGGCCTCTCCGACTTCGTCACGTTCGGCGTCGACGACGACGTCGCCCGCCGTATCGGGCACCGGCCCGACGGGCACGCGGGGCTGCTCGGCGCGCTCATCCGGGAGCCGCAGACGATCCGGCTCGCCGATCTGTCGGCCGATCCGCGCTCGGCCGGCTTCCCGCCCGGGCACCCCCCGATGCGCACCTTCCTCGGCGTGCCGATCCGGGTCCAGGGCGAGATCTTCGGGAACCTCTACCTGGCCGAGAAGAACGGCGGCGTCGAGTTCAACGAGTACGACGTGCACATGGTCCGCGTGCTCGCCACCGAGGCGGGGATCGCCATCGGCAACGCCCGTCTCTACGAGGCCGCCCGGCAGCGGGAACGGTGGATCGACGGGTCCGTCGCCGTCACCACCGCCCTGCTCTCCGGCGGTGACGCCGACGACGCGCTCACGGTCGTCGCCGAGCAGGCCCGCCGGCTCGCCGACTCCGCCGCGGGCATCGTGCTGCTGCCGGCCGAGGAGGGCGGCCTGGAGATCGTCGCCGTCTCCTCGGCCCATGCGAGCACGTCGCTCGGGGTGGTGATCCCGCCCGAGAGCCCGGTGGTCGAGCTGCTGACGGAGGGCGAGGCGGTGTTCGTCGCGGACGCCTCCACGGACCCGCGGATGCTCACCAGCCTGTCCGCGCGGTACGGTCCCGCGATGCTGCTGCCGCTGCAGAGCGGCGGACGGGTGCTCGGCGCGCTCGCCACCCCGCGGGCACGCGGGGCCCGGCAGTTCACGGAGGCCGAGCGGACCCTGGCCACCCAGTTCGCCTCGCAGGCGGCGCTGGCTCTGATGATGGCCGAGGCTCAGCGGGACCGGGAGCGGCTCGCGGTCTTCGAGGACCGCGACCGGATCGCCCGTGACCTGCACGACCTGGTCATCCAGCGGCTCTTCGCCACCGGGATGATGTTGGAGAGCGCGCAGCGGAAGTCCATCGTGCCGGCCGTGCGCGAGGGCGTCGGCAAGGCCGTGGACGAGCTGGACGTGACCATCCAGGAGATCCGTACCGCGATCTTCGCCCTCCAGCAGGGGCCTACGGAGGCCCCGTCGGGGCTGCGCACCCGGGTGCTGCGGGAGATCAACATGGCGGCGGTGCCGCTGGGCTTCAAGCCCGCGCACCGTTTCGTGGGGGCGGTCGACGCGACGGTCGGCGACCTCACCGGCAAGAACCTGATCGCCGCCCTGCGCGAGGCGCTCTCGAACGCCTTCCGGCACGCGGAGGCGACCCGGATCGAGGTGGTCGTGGACTCCACCGTCTCGCTGCCCGACGGCACCCAGGGCGTGCGGCTCTCGGTCGCGGACGACGGCATCGGCCTTCCCGAGAGCGGCCGGCGCAGCGGCCTGCGCAACCTCGCCCGCCGCGCCGAATCGCTCGGCGGCGCGAGCTGGTGCGGACCCGGCATCGGAGAGGACGCCAGCGGTACGACGGTGATCTGGGAGGCCCCGCTCTAGGGGCGGCCCGCCGGTCACGCCGTAGGGGGCGGCCCGCCGGGCACACCGGGCACGCCGGGCTCGTGCGTCCGGCGCCGGGTTCGCCGGTCACGCCGGCTCGCGGTGTGCGGCACCGGGCCCCGCCGGTCACGCCGGGCTCGTGCGTCCGGCGCCGGGTTCGTCGGTCATGTTGGCTCGCGGTGTCAGGCACCGGGCCTCGCCGGGCCCGTGGGGGCCGGCACCGGGCCCGGGGCGTGAGTCCGGGCCCTCGTGGCGGCTCAGCCGTTCCGTACGGCCTCGGCCTCGGCGACCAGCTGCTCGATGACCACGGCCACGCCGTCGTCGTTGTTGCCGACGGTGCGGCCGGAGGCGGCGGCGATCACCTCGGGGTGGGCGTTGCCCATGGCGTACGAGCGGCCCGCCCAGCTGAGCATCTCGATGTCGTTCGGCATGTCGCCGAAGGCGGCGACCTCCTCGGGCGCGATGCCGCGCTCGGCGCAGCAGAGGGCGAGCGTGGAGGCCTTCGAGACGCCCAGCCCGCTGATCTCGATGAGCGCGGTGGGGCTGGAGCGGGTGAAGGAGGCCAGGTCGCCGGCGGCCGCGCGGGCGGTGGCGAGGAACACGTCCGGGTCGAGCTCGGGGTGCTGGGCGAGCAGCTTGATCACCGGGGCGGCCGCGCCGGGCGCCTCTTCGAAGAGCAGCTTCTCGGCGGTGGCGACGGTGGCGCCGGGGTCGAGGTAGAAGGGCGGGTACTCCGGCTCGTAGTGGATGCCGGTGGTGAGCTCGACGGCGAAGCTGGTGCCGGGGGCGGCGGTGCGCAGCGCGCGGACGACCTCGAGGGCGACGGGCCGCTCCAGCGGGCGGACCTCGAGAAACGTTCCACCCGCGTGGAGGTCGACGACCGCGGCGCCGTTGGCGCAGATCGCGAGGCCGTGGCCGTGCACGTGGGCGCTGACGACGTCCATCCAGCGGGCCGGGCGGCCGGTCACGAAGAAGACCTCGATGCCGGCCCGCTCGGCGGCGGCGAGGGCCGCGATCGTCCGCTCGGAGAGGGACTTGTCGTCCCGCAGCAGGGTGCCGTCGAGGTCGGTGGCGATCAGCCGGATGGCCGGGGCTTCGGGGCGCGCGGAGTGGGGTGAGGTCACCGCACCATTCTCCCGCACAATCTGCACGGGCGTGCGAGGGGGCGCACATCTGAGTAACGAGATGTGCGCCCCCGGTGACGCCCCCGCCCCGCTCGTCCGGGGGCCGGCGGCCCGGCGGGGCGTTCGGCGGGGCGGACGTCAGCCCAGCTGGGCGTTCGGCGGGGCGGACGTCAGCCCAGCTGGGCGAGCGCCTCCGTGGCGATCTTCTCGAAGACGGTCAGGTCGGCGGCGAAGTCCGAGTCGGGGATCGGCCAGTGGACCACGATCTCGGTGAAGCCGAGCTCCCGGTGGCGGCCGGCGAAGTCGACGAAGCCGTCCACGGAGCGCAGGATCGTGTTCTGCTCCGGGGTGAAGCCGGTGAGCAGGATCTTGTCCAGCTCCGCGACGTCCCGGCCGATCTCGGCGCATGCCTTGCCGAGCTTCTCGATCTGGCCGCGGACGGCGGCCAGCGACTGCTCCGGGGTCCCGTCCTCGTAGAGCTTCGGGTCGCCCGTCGTCACCCAGGCCTGGCCGTGCCGCGCCGCCAGCTTCAGGCCGCGCGGACCCGTCGCGGCGACCGCGAACGGCAGCCGGGGCCGCTGCACGCAGCCGGGGATGTTGCGGGCCTCGTCGGCGGAGTAGAAGGCGCCCTGCTGGGTCACGGCGTCCTCGGTGAGCAGCCGGTCGAGCAGCGGCACGAACTCGGCGAAGCGGTCGGCACGCTCACGCGGCGTCCAGGCCTCCTGGCCGAGCGCGGTGGCGTCGAAGCCGTTGCCGCCGGCGCCGATGCCGAGGGTGACGCGTCCGCCGGAGATGTCGTCCAGCGAGATGAGTTCCTTGGCGAGGGTCACCGGGTGCCGGAAGTTCGGCGAGGTCACGAGGGTGCCCAAACGCATACTCTGCGTAGCCATCGCCGCTGCGGTCAACGTGGGTACCGCTCCGAACCACGGACCGTCCCGGAAGCTGCGCCAGGACAGGTGGTCGTAGGTGTAGGCAGCGTGGAACCCGAGGTCTTCGGCCCGCCGCCAGATGTGCTGACCCTCGCTCCATCGGTGGACGGGAAGGATTACCGTGCTCAGTCGCATGCCTGCGACCCTATGCGCCGGTGACTGCGGGCAACAGAGCGCCAGGCTCCCGGTCGGGGCTGAGGTGGTCCCGTGTTGCGCGTGTGCGCTCCGGAGCGGTACCGGCACCCTTCAGCTCTCGCGGTAGCGTGCGAAGACGCGGGCGCGCTCCTGCTCCCAGGTCCAGTCCGCGTGCGTCCGGTGGAACGGAGCCCCGTTCGCCAGCTCGAAGAACTGGCCGGCGGGCCTGCCGGTCGCCCTGAGGATCACGATGGCGGAGAGCATGGGATCAGTCCCCTTGCTGTCCCGGCGGCAGGCGTCACCGAGGAGCTGGCTGATGATCGGGCCACGATAGTGGACGTTGTGCCCCTGGGCCTTCAGCTCTTCACTGAGGGACTTGTACCAGCCGTCGGTACGGCCCTCCCGCGCCCAACGCCGGAGGATTTCCATCGTCTCGTCCAGCGCTGCCAGGTACTCGGTGTCGCCCTGTCGCATCCGAACCTCTCATGTCCTCACTGGACTTCCACCGTATCCGGCAACGGCCCGCGCCGGCGCGTGCCGCAGGCCACTGTGCGTCCTCGTCGCTCCGAGGTGAGGCACCAGTGGCATCGTTGCCGCCCGGTGTCACCCTGGGGGCCGCTAGCGTTGCCTCATGGATGGGTGGGACACGGCCAAGCTTGAGGCCATGATCGAAGAGGCCACCGTCGACGCCTACACCGAAGACGAGCAGTTGACCGGTCTGTTCACGCTGCTTGAAGAGCACCTGGCCTTGCCCTTCACCACCGCCGTTCTCGGCGTCGAGGTGATCGTGCGCGGCATCGACCTCACGCCAGACGGCAGGATCGTCGCCATGTGCACTGGCGGCCGGGTTCGGCAGCCGATCGGAATCCTGGAGCTGCCTTTGCCCAGCCCCGCTCCCGAGGGCGCGGAGTGGATCGAGGCGTACCGTCACTGGGCCGGTTGAGGCCGGACACCTCTCACTTCACACGGAACCGGCTCGTACGAAAGGGCTGAACGTGGCCGAGGCCGCACAGGGCGCACGTCAGGGCGCCCATGAACCGTCATTGGCTGATCTCATCAAGCGCAGCACCGAATTGAAGGGGCGGCTGGTCACTTTCGCGCAGAGTGCCCGCTTCGACCGGTGGTTGACACCCCTCCTGCTGGAGGCCGCTGGGCCTGAAAGGCAGTTGGACGAGGGTGAGGCGATCCGGATCACCGACCACTTCATCCTGCGGTACCGCCTGCCGGACGGTTCGACCGTGGTGGACCGGTTCGTCGCCGGCCGGAAGGACTTGACCACGGCCGAGCGGGAGATGCTGCTCGGCTGGCGTGGCCCGGTCGAGGGCATCTTCGAGATTCGGCGCAAGGACGGGGATGCCATCGTCCTGCTCAACCTTGTAGACGACCTGGAGTACCGCACGTACTCGAACGTCGGCCGGGTGGCCTTCCGCGGAGTGTCCAAGGGGGGATTCCTCCATACCTGCCTGGTACCCGTCCACTCGGCCGACGGGGCGTGGTTGGTGTCCGGGGCGATGACGAGCTACCCCAGGTCCAGCGCCACCGAGATCGCCCAAGCAGCCCTGCAACTGGCCACGCACCACCCCGAACTGGTTTTCCGCAACCCCGAGAAGATCGAGCAGGGGTGGAAGCTGATGCGGGAGGACCGGGCAGCGTTCGTCGAGTTCTGCGGTGGCGACGAACTGGTCCTTCCGCCTGCCGAAGCCGAGGACCTCCTCAACGCCTACTACCACCACCGCCAAAAGGCAGCCGTCGCCGCACAGCCCAGCCGTGCCCGACGCGAGCGGTTCCCCGGCCTCGACCTGCCCTTCTTCGAGCTGCCGTCAGAACTGGCGGACTCGGACACCGTCGGCGTCATCTACGACCAGGTCGACGGGCTCAACTTCTACGCCGACTACGGGATGCTGCGGGACCTCTTCGCAGACCCCGCCCTCACGGGTCGCAGACAGCACCAGGACCTGCTGCGCACGTACCTGCGCGAGGAGTCGATCACGCCACTGCCGATCCGCCGGCTGGCCGCCGCTCACCCGGAGACGGCGGACACCGTGTTCCGGAAACTGCTGAGGAAGCCCGGATTCACCTGGAGCGAGCACGGCGACGCGCTGCTACGCCGACGCAAGCCCTGGTACTACGAGAGCGACCCGCGCCCTGGGGTGTCCGTGATCGGCGACCGCCTGAGTGAACTGCTCAGCGCGGGACGACGCTGAGGTCGTACGCGGAGAAGCCCGACAGACGGCCTGCATACCGCAGTATGCTGACTCCATGGCTGATACGACCCGCATCACGGTCACTCTGCCCACCGAACAGGTGGCGGAGCTGAAGAGGCTCACGGACAACGTCTCCGGCTACGTCGCGGAGGCGGTCGCCCGCCAGATCAGACACCAGCTGCTCGGTGAGGAGCTGCGCCGCTACGAGGAGGAGCACGGCGCGTTCACCGACGAGGAGCTGGCCGCGGCCCGGGCCAGGATCTTCGGCCCGGCCGGGCACGAGGAGCCGGCGAGCGCCGCGTGAGCCACCGCATCGAGACCGTCGTACTGGACTCCCAAGGGCTGTCTGCCTGGATCTCGCAAGACCGGGCCGTGCTCGCGATGATCCGGTCCTTCCACTCGATGGCTGCCGATCTCGTGGTCTGTGCCAACACCATCGTGGAAGTCATGCACGCCCGGGTGAACACCGCCCGACTGAACTGGGTCCTCTCCCAGGTCAAGGTCGAAGCGGTGACCGAGCAGGCGGCCAGGGCCGCCGCCGGGCTGCTGAAAGAGGCCGGCCTGCACGGCCACAAGTACGCGATCGATGCCACCGTCGCTGAGCTGGCGATCCGCCAGCCAGGCCCGGTGGCCATGCTCACGTCGGACGTCGACGACATGACCAAGCTGTGCGGTAACCGCGTCCGAATCATCGCGATCTGATCCGCTTCGGGCGCGACCAAGTCGCCCCTACGTATGTTTCCCCAGGTCAGGCTGCGATAGGTGAACAAGGCTTGACTGAGGTGACGAGCGTGCCGAGGCGCATCCGCTCGGTCGCGGTGGCGGCGGCGGTGAGCGTGGGCAGGGCGCCGAACCAGGTGCGGTCGCGGAAGGAGCGCCAGGACAGGTGGTCGTAGGTGTAGCCGGCGTGGAAGCCCAGGTCTTCGGCCCGCTGCCACGTGGCACGCCCGCCCTCGTGCCAGCGGTCGACGGGAAGGATCACGGTGCTGAGGCGCAAGGTCATACCGACGAGCGTACGTGCGTGACGGGCGGTCCCGCGGAGCCGTGTGTCACCGCACGCTGCGCGAGAGCCAGGGGTGAGGGTGTGCTGGGGGACGAGCTCTGCCCGGAACCGGGCAGGGCGGTCAGCCGGGGAAGCGGATGAACTCGGGCGGGACGCCGTCGCTGAGCCAGACGCCGTTGGCGCTGACGTGGAAGACGTGGCCGGCGCGGTGCATGGCGCCGGCGTCGACGCTCAGCACCACGGGACGGCCGCGGCGGGCGCCCACCCGGGTGGCGGTCTCGCGGTCGGGCGAGAGGTGCACGTGGTGGCGGGCCATGGGCCGCAGGCCCTCGGCCCGGATGGCGGGCAGGCTGGCCGCGACCGTACCGTGGTAGAGGTACGCGGGCGGCTCGACGGCCGGCAGGCCGAGGTCCACCGGGACCGTGTGGCCCTGGCTGGCGCGGATGCGGGTGCCCTCGATCGCGAAGCGCTTCTTGTCGTTGGCGGCGACGACGTGGTCGAGCTCGGCGCGGGTGATCGGGAAGCCGTGGGCGGCGGCGGCCTCCAGGAGCGCGTCGATCTCCGTCCAGCCCTGCGGGTCGAGCACGAGCCCGATGCGTTCGGGCTGGTGGCGCAGGTGCTTCGAGAGGTACTTCGACACCTTCACGGTGCGCTTCTCGTCATTCATGAATGCATTGAAGCCCCAGGTTTGATCCACAGCCAAGTGGGTTTATCCACAGGCCACTTGGCAATTCTGTGGACAACAGCCCGCCGCCCTCAGGCGTCTTGGCCGATTTGCCTGTCATGTGCGGCATTTGAGGCAAGAGTGTCCAATGTTCTGGTCTGCACCTCTCGTTCGGTCGCCGCCGTGACGAACGCCGCCACGTTCTCCGGGCCGACGAGGCGTTCCACGGCCCGAATCGTCTCCGGTGGCAGCGCCACCGAACGCGGCTCACGGCCCGTCGGCGGCGGCGCGTCGGGCGACAGGTGGAACTGCAGGTGGCGGGTGGCGAACAGGCGCATGGCGCGGGCCAGTTCGGCGTCCACCGTCTGCTGG
This sequence comes from Streptomyces sp. NPDC051921, assembly GCF_040680975.1. Classification (NCBI taxonomy): domain Bacteria; kingdom Bacillati; phylum Actinomycetota; class Actinomycetes; order Kitasatosporales; family Streptomycetaceae; genus Streptomyces; species Streptomyces sp. NPDC051921. The sequence goes on along the minus strand of NZ_JBFAXU010000013.1, from coordinate 189,312 downwards.
GCGAGCGGCCGCAGCCGCCGCACCAGGGTGGCCGCCTCGGCCGCGTCCGCGTCCGTCGGCGGCCGGTGCTCCAGATAGCGCGCGAAGACGTGCTCCGTCGTGAACTCCAGGAAGCGCGAGGCGATGTGTTCGACCTGCCCGCGAAGTTCCCTCAGGTGCCCGGTGATCGCCGCCAGCGGAACGCCCGCCGCGTACAACTCGGCGGCCACCGCAAGCTCTTGCGGACTCGGCACGAGGTACTCCTCGGTGTCCCGGTCCGGGATGCGCTCCAGGACCCCGAGCTCGATCGCCTCCCGCACGGCCGCCTCGTCGGGCTCGCCGCCGAAGCGCGCGTCCAGCTCGGACCGCGAGATCCGGTCGGCCTCCTCGTCCGTCCACGGGCCGTCGACCTCGGCGACCAGACCGAGCACCCCGCCGAGCCCGCGCCCGGCGTCCCAGGCCTCCAGGAGCTCCTTGATGGAGGCCAGGGTGTAGCCGCGGTCCAGCAGGTCCGCGATCTGGCGCAGCCGGGCGAGGTGCGTGTCCCGGTACACGTTCGACCGGCCGCGCCGCTCCGGTCGGGGCAGCAGGCCGCGGTCCTGGTAGGCGCGGATGGTCCGGACCGTGGCCCCGCTGTGATGGGCCAGATCCTCGATCCGGTACTCCGGCTGTGCTGACTGCTCGGGCAAACCCGCTCCCACCGACCGCTCCTCCACCCCGACCTGCCAGGGCCCTCCTGCGAGGGATCGTACGACCGCCCCGCACAGGAAGCCCCCGCGCGGAGCGCCTACGCCGGCGGCTGCCAGCGGGCCAGCGCCCGCAGCGCGCCCGGGGCCAGCCGCGCCATCAGGTGGGCGCCGCGGGCCTCCGGGGTCACCGGGACGACGGCCCGGTCGTGCAGCACCGCCCGCAGGATCGCGTCCGCGACCTTCTCCGGCGGGTAGTTGCGCAGCCCGTAGAGCCGCGAGGCCTTCTTCTGGCGCCGCCTCTCCTCGGCTTCGTCCGTGACGCCGGCGAACCGCGCGGTCGCCGTGATGTTGGTGTTCACGATGCCTGGGCAGATCGCCGAGACCCCGATCCCCCGGTCCGCGAGCTCGGCCCGCAGGCACTCGCTCAGCATCAGCACCGCCGCCTTGGACGTGCTGTACGCGGGCAGGGCGCGCGAGGGCTGGAAGGCCGCCGCGGACGCCGTGTTGACGATGTGGCCGCCCTGGCCGCGCTCGGCCATCTGGGCGCCGAAGACGCGGCATCCGTGGATCACGCCCCACAGATTGACGTCGAGGACCCGCTTCCACTCCTCGCTCGTGGTCTCGAAGAAGGAGCCGGTCAGACCGATGCCCGCGTTGTTGACCAGCACGTCGACCACGCCGTACTCGCTCGCCACCTTCGCGGCCAGCTTCTCCATCGCCTGCTCGTCGGCGACGTCGGCGGTCTCGCCCCAGGCCTCGGGCGCCCCGATGAGCCGGGACATCTCGGCCGTACGGGCCGCGCCCTCGGCGTCCCGGTCCACCGCGATCACCCGGGCGCCGGCCTCGGCGAACGCGAAGGCCGTGGCCCGGCCGATGCCGCTGGCCGCGCCGGTCACCAGGACCAGCTGGCCGCCGAAGCGCTCCGCGTACTCCGGGCGCACCCCGCTCGTCGCCGCCGTCCTCGGCGCCCTGGTCGCCGGGTCCTCGTTCGCCTCGACGAACTCGGTGATCCAGGAGGCCAGTTGGTCGGGCCGGGTGCGCGGCACCCAGTGCTTGGCCGGCAGGGTCCGCCGGGTGAGGTCCGGCACCCAGTCGGCCAGGTCGTCGTAGAGCCGCTCGGAGAGGAAGGCGTCGCCGGTCGGCGTGATCAGCTGCACGGGCGCGTGCGCGAAGGCGTCGGCCCGCGGGCGGGAGAGCCGCGCCCGCACGTTGTCGCGGTAGAGCCAGGCGCCGTGCGCCGCGTCGCCGGGCAGGGACGGCGTGGGGTAGTCGCCGGCGGGGACCCGCTCGACGCGCTCCAGGATCTTGGGCCAGCGCCGGCCGAGCGGCCCGCGCCAGGCGAGCTCCGGCAGCACGGGGGTGTGCAGCATGTACACGTACCAGGACTTGGCGCCCTGGCCGAGCAGCTGGCCGACCCGGCGCGGGGTGGGCCGCGTCATCCGGCTCTTGATCCAGTGCCCGAAGTGGTCGAGGGACGGGCCGGACATCGAGGTGAAGGAGGCGATCCGGCCCTCGGTGCGGGGGACCGTCACGAACTCCCAGGACTGCACGGAGCCCCAGTCGTGGCCGACCAGGTGCACCGGCCGGTCCGGGCTGACCGCGTCCGCGACCGCCAGGAAGTCGTCGGTCAGCTTCTCCAGCGTGAAGCCGCCGCGCAGCGGGGTCGGCGCCGTGGAGCGGCCGTGTCCCCGGATGTCGTACAGCACCACGTGGAACCGCTCGGCGAGCCGGGGCGCGACCTCCGACCAGACCTCCTTGGAGTCCGGATAGCCGTGCACGAGCAGCACCGTCGGCCGGCTCTCGTCGCCCAGCTCGGCCACGCACAGATCTATCCCGCCGGTGCGGACCCAGCGCTCCCGCGCGCCGCCCAGTCCGGTGTTCGCCCCCATCAGACCGCTCCTTCGTTCCAGCGCCGCACGTGCGGCAGGTCGTCGTCCAGCCAGAACGCGCTCTGCTCGGGGTCCTTGGAGTCGGTGACGACCAGGATCTCCTCGAACTTCGCGCCCGTCCCCCGGAATCCGAGGTGCGGCTCGACCGCCCACAGGCCCGGCATGGGCGGGTGGTCGGAGAACTTGTACGGCGACCACAGCGGCGACCAGCCGTCCCGGTGGCCGTGCAGGGCGTCGCTCGCCAGGCCCTTGAGGGACTGCGTACCGAAGCCGAACAGCGTGGGCGCCCAGCGGCGCTCCTTCACGCGGTCGATCTTGTGGGCGATGACGCCGAACGGATAGGCCCGGTGCCGATTGGCGTACCCCTGGCGGACCATGAGCCGGTCCACGTCCTCGTAGATCTCGCGCAGCGTGCGGCGTTCGCGCACCTCGCGCAGGATCAGCTCGCGATGCTCCCTGAGATCGGCGAGCAGCTTGTCGTGGACGGGGTTGAGGCCCAGGGAGCCCGAGTAGCCGATGTCCGCCGTGTAGCCCTTGTGGACCGGGGCCATGTCCAGGATGAACGGCATCCCGGCCTCCAGGCGCCGGTTCGTCGGGAAGAACTGGAGCGGGATCCTGAAGTCGACGAAGGCGGTGCGGTCCCCGAACCAGGCGAAGGGCCGGTGGAACCAGTCCTTCACCCCGCGCTCGTACAGCCACTCCCGCTGCATCCGGGCCGCCTCGCGCTCGGTCACGCCCGGCTTGAGCTGCGCCGCGACGGCCTCCGCGCACGCGTATGCGAGCCGCTGCACCTCTCTGAACCCGCGCAGCTCCGCGGTGAGTCCGCGCGTCACCGCCGCGCCCGCTGCCGTACCTGCCGCTGCCATGCCACCCCGCCCGTCCTGTGTGAGCGTCCGGATGCGCTACGCGTCCGTAACTTGACATCGATGAATGTGACAATGCTCGGCGGCTGCGTCAAGAGGCGTGCACAGGCCTGTGGAAAACGAGACCTTGGTCGCTCCTCCCCTACGGGCGTGTACGCCTGGAGTCGGACATGGATCGAGCCGTTGGGCTGACGCCCGCCGTGACGCACGCCACTACCGTCGAATGCGTGACTGTGATCGCTACCGAAAGCCTCAGCAAGCGGTTCCCCCGGGTGACCGCTCTCGACCGGCTCTCCCTGGACATCGGGCCCGGTGTGACCGGACTGGTGGGTGCCAACGGAGCCGGCAAGTCCACGATGATCAAGATCCTTCTCGGTCTGTCCCCCGCCACGGAAGGCCGCGCCGAGGTCCTCGGACTCGACGTCGCGACCTCCGGCGCCCAGATCCGCGAGCGCGTCGGCTACATGCCGGAGCACGACTGCCTGCCGCCCGACGTCTCGGCGACCGAGTTCGTCGTCCACATGGCGCGCATGTCCGGGCTGCCCGCGACCGCCGCCCGCGAGCGGACCGCGGACACCCTGCGCCACGTCGGCCTGTACGAGGAGCGCTACCGCCCCATGGGCGGCTACTCGACCGGCATGAAGCAGCGCGTGAAACTGGCCCAGGCCCTCGTCCACGACCCGCAGCTGGTGCTGCTCGACGAGCCGACCAACGGCCTCGACCCGGTCGGCCGTGACGACATGCTCGGCCTGATCCGGCGGGTGTGGACCGACTTCGGCATCTCGGTCCTCGTCACCTCGCACCTGCTCGGCGAGCTGGAGCGCACCTGCGACCACGTCGTCGTCATCGACGGCGGCCGGCTGCTCCGCTCCAGCTCGACCAGCGACTTCACCCGCAGCACCACGACCCTCGCGGTCGAGGTCACGGACTCCGACGCCCACCCCGACGGCACCGAGGCGCTCCGCGCCGCCCTCACCGCGGCGGGCGTCACCCTGCACGCGGGCGTGGAGGACGGGCTGCCCGGCGCCGGTCACATCCTGCTCCTGGAGGCCACCGGCGAGGACACCTACGACCTCGTCCGGGACACCGTCGCCGGACTCGGCCTCGGCCTCGTCCGCATGGAGCAGCGCCGCCACCACATCGCCGAGGTGTTCAAGCCGCAGGCCGAGCAGCAGGAGGAGGTGCCGGCGCGATGAGTTCCGAGACCCCCGACACCGCGCGGACCCCCGAGACCACGCAGATCCACAACATCGGCTACCGCGGCTACGACGGCCCGCGCCTCGGCCGCTCCTCGGCCCGCCGGGCGCTGTTCTCGCAGTCGCTGCGCGGCGCGTACGGACTCGGCCGCAGCGCCAAGTCCAAGGTGCTGCCGATGCTGCTGTTCGCGGTGATGTGCGTGCCCGCACTGATCATCGTCGCGGTCGCGGTCGTCACCAAGTCCGCGAAGCTGTCGATCGAGTACACCCAGTACGCGATCTACCTCCAGATGGTGATCGCCATCTTCGTGGCCGCCCAGGCCCCGCAGTCGGTCTCCCGGGACCTCAGGTTCCGCACCGTTCCGCTCTACTTCGCCCGCCCGATCGAGCGCGTGGACTACGTGCTCGCCAAGTACGGGGCGATGGCCTCCGCGATGTTCATCCTCACCGCCTCCCCGCTGCTGATTCTCTGGATCGGTTCGCTGCTCGCCAAGATGGACTTCGGCGAGCAGACGCAGATGTTCGGCCAGGGCCTCGTCTCCGTGGCGCTGCTCTCGCTGCTCTTCGGCGGCATCGGCCTCGTCATGGCGGCCCTCACCCCCCGTCGCGGCTTCGGTGTCGCCGCCGTCATCGCGATCCTGGTGATCTCCTACGGGGCGGTCTCCACCCTCCAGGGAATCGCCTACGGCACCGACAACCTCGACGCCATCAAGTGGATCGGCCTCTTCTCGCCGATCACCCTCATCGACGGCGTGCAGACCGCCTTCCTCGGCGCTCCCTCCGCCTTCCCCGGCGGGGCGGACGCCGCTCCGGGCGCCGGAGCCGGCGTGGTCTATCTGCTGGTCGTCCTCGCGCTCATCGCCGGTTCGTACGGCGTGCTCATGCGCCGCTACCGAAAGGTCGGGCTGTGACCTCGATCCACATCGACCACGCTTCCCGCTGGTTCGGCAACGTGGTGGCCGTCAACGACGTCACCATGACCATCGGCCCCGGCGTCACCGGCCTGCTCGGTCCCAACGGCGCCGGGAAGTCCACCCTCATCAACATGATGGGCGGCTTCCTCGACCCCTCCACCGGCACCGTCACCCTCGACGGCGAGGCGATCTGGCGCAACGAGTCGGTCTACAAGAAGATCGGCATCGTTCCCGAGCGGGAGGCGATGTACGACTTCCTCACCGGCCGCGAATTCGTCGTCGCCAACGCGGAGTTGCAGGGCCTGGGCGACAAGGAGGCCCAACGGGCCCTCGCCACGGTGGAGATGGAGTACGCCCAGGACCGCAAGATCGCCACGTACAGCAAGGGCATGCGGCAGCGCGTGAAGATGGCCTCGGCCCTCGTCCACGAGCCGTCGGTGCTGCTGCTCGACGAGCCGTTCAACGGCATGGACCCGCGCCAGCGCATGCAGTTGATGGACCTGCTGCGCCGGATGGGCGCCGAGGGCCGCACGGTGCTGTTCTCCTCGCACATCCTGGAGGAGGTCGAGCAGCTCGCCTCGCACATCGAGGTGATCGTGGCCGGACGGCACGCGGCCTCCGGCGACTTCCGCCGCATCCGCCGGCTGATGACCGACCGGCCGCACCGCTATCTCGTCCGGTCCAGTGACGACCGGGCGCTGGCGGCCGCGCTGATCGCCGACCCGTCGACGGCCGGCATCGAGGTCGACCACAAGGAGGGCGCCCTGCGCGTCCAGGCCGTGGACTTCGGCCGGTTCACCGAGCTGCTGCCCAAGGTCGCCAAGGAGCGCGGCATCCGGCTCCTGACGGTCTCGCCCTCCGACGAGTCCCTCGAATCCGTCTTCTCGTATCTCGTAGCGGCCTGAAAGGAGCCCGACCGATGTACAACCCCACTGTTGCCCGGCTCACCTACCGGGCCCTCCTCGGCCGCCGACGGGCCCTGATCCTCTTCGCGTTGCCCGCGATGCTGATCGTGATCGCCGCCGCCGTCCGCATGTTCAACGGCGCCGACGACCAGGTCGCCGCCAACGTCCTGGGCGGCTTCGCGCTGGCCACGATGGTGCCGCTGATCGGCGTGATCGCCGGCACCGGCGCGATCGGCCCGGAGATCGACGACGGCTCGATCGTCTACCTCCTGGCCAAGCCGGTGAAACGCCCGACGATCATCGTCACCAAGCTGTTCGTCGCGGTCGCCGTGACCATGGTCTTCTCCGCCGTGCCCACGCTGATCGCCGGCTTCGTCCTCAACGGCAACGGGCAGCAGGTCGCGGTCGCCTACACCGTGGCGGCCCTGGTGGCCTCCATCGCGTACAGCGCGCTGTTCCTGCTCCTCGGCACGGTCAGCCGGCACGCGGTCGTCATCGGCCTGGTCTACGCCCTGGTGTGGGAGGCCCTGTTCGGCTCCCTGATCGCGGGCGCCCGCACCCTCAGCGTCCAGCAGTGGGCGCTCGCCCTCGCCGAGAAGGTGACCGGCGACAGCCTCATCACCTCCGAGGTGGCCCTGCCGACGGCGGTGGTGCTGCTGGTCGCGGTGACCGTCGGCGCGACCTGGTTCGCGGGCCGCAAGCTGCGCACCATGACCCTCGCGGGCGAGGAGTAGCCCCACCGGCCGCGGCACCGGAGCCGTACGGGACTCAGACCGTACGGCTCCGGGCCGCGAGCAGACCGACGGCCAGCGCCGTCGCGCACACGCCGAGCACGGCGACGATCGGCGGTGTCCAGGAGCCCGTCGCCTGGTGCAGCGCCCCGGCGGCCAACGGGCCCGCGGCGGCCATCAGATAGCCCACGGTCTGGGCCATCCCGGACAGCCGCGACGCGGTCATCGCGTCGCCCGTGCGCAGCACGATCAGGGTGAGCGCCAGGCCCACCGCCCCGCCCTGGCCGACGCCCAGGAGCGCCGACCACAGCCAGGCGCCCTGCACCGGGGCGCCCATGAGGCCCGCGTAGCCGCTCGCGACCAGCATGGTCACCAGGACGACCAGCGGGCGCTGGCTCCGCATCCGGCCGGCGAGCAGTGGCACGGCGAAGGCGCCCACCACCTGCAGCAGGTTGTTGAAGGCGAAGACGACACCGGCGGCCGACCGGCTCATCCCGTGGTCCGTGAAGATCGTCGGCATCCAGGCGATCAGGACGTACGTCCACAGCGACTGCAGTCCCATGAACAGGGTCACCTGCCAGGCCAGCGCCGACCGCCACACCGAGCGGGCCGGCGTCACGGGGCCGGCCGTCCGCCCCTCGCGGCCCGTACGGCCCCGGGCGATCAGCACCTGCGGCAGCCAGGCGAGCGCCGCCCCCGCCGCGAGCAGCGACCAGAAGCCGAGCGAGGCCTGCCAGCCGCCCAGCGCGCGTTCGAGCGGGACGGAGGAGGCCGCGACGACGGTCGCGCCCGCGATCATCGCGCCCGTGTAGACGGAGGTCATCGACGCGGCCCGGTCCGGGAAGTCCCGCTTGATCAGGCCCGGCATCAGCACGTTCAGGAGTGCGATCGCCGTTCCGACCAGCACGCCGCCGCAGTAGAGCGCGGCCGCCGACGGCAGGATCCGCACCAGGATGCCCGCGCCGAGCAGCAGCAGCGCCCCGAGCAGCACCCGCTCGGCACCGAGGCGCCGGCCGAGCCAGGGCGCCACGAGCGCGCCGAGCCCCAGGAACAGCACCGGCACCGAGGTCACCAGGGAGCTGGCGGCCGAGGACAGCCCGTACGTCTCCGCCAGCTCGCCCACCAGCGGCGACACGCTCGCGAGGGCGGCGCGCATGTTGAGCGAGGCCAGCACGATGCCGCCCATGAGCAGCGCCGGGTGCGCGAGCCGCGCCCGCCGCGCGGCCGCTTCCGCGGCGAACGGCCGGCCCCCGACCGCGGCGCCGACCCCAGGCCGGGCTCCGGACGGTTCCGATGCGGACAGCCGCGATCCGGAGGGCCTCGATCCGGAGGGCCTCGATCCGGACGGCCCCGCCCCCGACGGCTCCGATCCGGACAGCCCTGCCGCGGACGGCCTCGACCCCGACGGCTCCGATACCGACAGTGCCGCGGACGGCCCCGGTCCGGACAGCACCGATCCGGACGGCCCCGCCCCCGACGGCTCCGATCCGGACAGCCCTGCCGCGGACGGCCTCGACCCCGACGGCCCCGATCCGGCGGGCAGCTTCGCGTCGGCCGTCACAGTGCACCGCCCGACCGCTCCTCGGACAGCGCCGCGTGCGTCTCCATCGGCAGCCGCAGCAGTTCCCGGGCGCCCGCCTCCGCGGCCTCCGCGTCGCCGTTCTCGATGGCCACGACGACCGCCTCGTGCAGGTCGATGTCGACCGGCGGCATCGCCCGGTCGCCGAGCCCGTCCACCAGGACCTCGTGCACCTGGGTGGAGAAGAAGCGGTACACCTCGCGGAAGGCCGTGTTGTGGGTGGCCTCGACGACCGCGAGGTGGAAGGCCAGGTCGGCGTCCGCGTCACGGTCGCCCTCCTCGCGCAGGGTGGCCAGGGCCGCCCTCAGCCGCAGCAGGTCGTGGGTGTCCCGCCGGACCGCGGCGAGCCGCGCGGCCTCGGCCTCCAGTGCGGCCCGCAGCTCCAGGACGTCACGGGCGCCCGCGTGTCGCACGCCCTGGAGGACGGCGGCCGGGTCGGCGGTGGAGCGGACGAAGGTGCCGTTGCCCTGCCGTGACTCCAGGAGACCGGAGTGCACCAGGACCCGGACCGCCTCGCGGACGGTGTTGCGGCCGACGCCGAGCAGCTGGGCGAGCTCGTGCTCGGTGGGGATGCGGTCGCCGACCGCCCACTCGCCCTCGGCGAGCTGTGCCCTCAGCTGCTCCACCACGGAGTCCACCAGGGAGGTGCGTCCCGCCGCCTTCAGTGCCATCGAAACCCCTATTCGCCCGGTTGCCCAGTCATCCTACAAGTGACCTCCCTCGCGTCCCCGGCCGGCCCGCAGCGACCGGACTACTGTGGGCTCGTACGTGTGCCGAACACCCTCACCACCCTCGGGAGTCAGTCATGTCAGACCGCTTCGACGTCGTCGTACTCGGAGCTGGCCCCGGCGGCTACGTCGCCGCCATCCGCGCCGCCCAGCTGGGCAAGCGGGTCGCGGTCGTCGAGGAGAAGTACTGGGGCGGTGTCTGCCTGAACGTCGGCTGCATCCCCACCAAGGCGCTGCTGCGCAACGCCGAACTCGCCCACATCTTCAACCACGAGGCCAAGACCTTCGGCATCAAGGTCGACGGCACCGTGTCCTTCGACTACGGCGAGGCGTTCCGCCGCAGCCGCACGGTCGCGGACGGCCGCGTCAAGGGCGTCCACTTCCTGATGAAGAAGAACGGGATCACCGAGTTCGACGGCCGGGGCACCTTCCTCGACGCGAACACCCTCCAGGTGGCGAAGTCCGACGGCACCACGCAGACCATCAGCTTCGACAACTGCATCATCGCCACCGGCGCCACCGCGCGTCTGCTGCCCGGCACCTCCCTGAGCGACCGCGTCGTCAGCTACGAGGAGCAGATCCTCGCCGAGGACGCCCCGCAGTCGATCATCATCGCGGGCGCCGGCGCGATCGGCATCGAGTTCGCCTACGTGCTGAACAACTACGGCACCAAGGTGACCATCGTCGAGTTTCTCGACCGCATGGCGCCGCTGGAGGACGAGGAGGTGTCCAAGGAGCTCGCCAAGCAGTACCGCAAGCTCGGCATCGACGTCCTCACCTCCACCCGCGTCGACGCGATCGACGAGTCCGGCCCGCAGGTCCGCGTCACGGTCACCGGCAAGGACGGCGCGCAGAAGGTCCTGGAGGCCGACAAGGTCCTGCAGGCCATCGGCTTCGCCCCGAACGTCGCCGGGTACGGCCTGGAGAACACCGGTGTCGCGCTGACCGAGCGCGGTGCCGTCGACGTCGACGGCCGCTGCCGCACCTCCGTGCCGCACATCTACGCCATCGGTGACGTCACCGCGAAGCTGATGCTCGCGCACACCGCCGAGGCCATGGGCGTCATCGCCGCCGAGACCATCGCGGACGCCGAGACCATGGAACTCGACTACCCGATGATCCCGCGCGCCACGTACTGCCAGCCGCAGATCGCCAGCTTCGGCTACACCGAGGCGCAGGCCCGCGAGAAGGGGTACGACGTCAAGGTCGCCAAGTTCCCCTTCATGGCGAACGGCAAGGCCCACGGCCTGGGCGACTCCACCGGCTTCGTGAAGATCGTCGCCGACGCCAAGTACGGCGAGATCATCGGCGCCCACCTGATCGGTCCGGACGTCACCGAGCTCCTCCCCGAGCTGACGCTGGCCCAGCAGTGGGACCTCACCGTCCACGAGGTCGCCCGCAACGTCCACGCGCACCCGACCCTCGGCGAGGCCGTCAAGGAAGCCATCCACGGCATCGCGGGACACATGATCAATTTCTGAGTTCGGGGTTTTCTCTCAGGTTTCCCCCATAAAGGGGTGATAGGCACAGAGATGTGCCGAGTGAATCTCCCTCTCATGTGCCGGGTGGCGAACCGTCCCGACCGATCAGGTCGTGGGTGCGTTCGTCACCCGGTACGCATGTCTGGCTGGCGATCATCACGCTCACCAGCCTGGTCGTCGCGCTCTCCTCGGAGGCTCTCGGGCACTATCTGCTGCACCGCAGCAGCAGCAATCTCCACGAGCTCTCCCGTCATCCGATGCGGGCGCTGCTCGGCAGCGCCTTCTGGATCGAGAATCCGGCGAGCCTGCCCTTCTACGCCGTGCTCTTCGAGCTGTTCCACGCGCCGGTCGAGCGCTGGCTCGGCACGGTGAAGTGGCTGGCCGTCGTCACCACCGCGCATGTCGCGGCCACCCTGATCAGCCAGAACGTGGTGCTGGCGGCGATCCAGGACCACGACGTGCCGCGCAGCATGGCGCACGTCGTCGACATCGGGGTGAGCTACGGCCTCGCGGCCTCGGTCGGCATCCTGACCTACCGTCTGCCGCGGCCCTGGCGCTGGCCGTACCTCGCCGGAGCGGTGGCGTTGTTCGCCGTACCGCTGGTCACCAACCACACGTACACGGATCTGGGCCATGCGATCTCGCTGGTCATCGGGCTGGCGTTCTGGCCGGTCACACGGTCGGCGCCGGGGAGAAAACCGTTGGTGCGGGGCCGGGCCCCCGGCGCACACTGAGGGCGTGAGACCGGGGGCGGCCGCTTCGAGCGCGCGGCGGCGAACCGCGCGGGCCGCCCCGCCCGGAGGATTGGCCGAGTGGTAAGGCAGCGGCTTGCTAAGCCGTAGTCGGGGTCAGCCCCGCGCGCGTTCGATCCGCGCATCCTCCGCCCATGCCGGTGCCGCACGGGCCCGAGCCTCGACGACCCACGGGCCGTGCGGCGCCGGGAGCGGCGGCAGGGCCTGTCTAGACGCCGAGCAGGCGCTCCAGGACGACGGCGATGCCGTCCTCCTCGTTCGAGCCGGTGACCTCGTCGGCCACCGCCTTCAGCTCCTCATGGGCGTTGGCCATGGCCACGCCGTGGGCCGCCCAGCCGAACATCGGGATGTCGTTGGGCATGTCGCCGAAGGCGATCGTCTCCGCGGCCTTCACGCCGAGCCGGCGGGCGGCCAGGGAGAGGCCGGTCGCCTTGCTGAGGCCCAGCGGCACGACCTCGACGATCCCCGGGCCGGCCATGACGACGTCGACGAGACCGCCGACCGTCTCGCGGGCGATCCGGGTCAGCTGGTCGTCGGTGAGCGTCGGGTGCTGCACGTAGAGCTTGGTGAGCGGGGCCGACCACAACTCCGCGGGGTCCTCGTACGACACGTACGGCAGCGGCCCCTCCTGGACCCGGTAGCCGGGGCCGATCAGGACCTCGCCCTCCAGGCCGTCGCGGCTGGCGGCCACGGCGAGCGGCCCGACCTCCGCCTCGATCTTGGAGAGGGCGAGCCCGGCGAGCTGCCGGTCGAGGGTCAGGGAGGTCAGCAGCCGGTGCTCGCCGGCGTGGTAGACCTGCGCGCCCTGGCCGCAGACGGCGAGCCCCTCGTAGCCGAGGTCGTCCAGGATGTGCCGGGTCCAGGGCACCGCCCGCCCGGTCACGACGATGTGTGCCGCCCCCGCCGCCGTGGCGGCGGTGAGGGCGTCCCGAGTGCGGTCGGAGATGGACTCGTCGGCCCGCAGCAGCGTGCCGTCGAGGTCCGTCGCGACCAGGCGGTAGGGGAAGGGGCTCACTTGGAGATCGGCTCCAGGACCTCACGGCCGCCGAGGTAGGGGCGCAGCACCTCGGGCACCCGCACCGAACCGTCGGCCAGCTGGTGGTTCTCCAGGATCGCCACGATGGTGCGCGGGACGGCGCACAGCGTGCCGTTCAGGGTGGCCAGCGGCTGCACCGTCTTCTTGCCCTCCTTCTCGTCGCGCATGCGCACGGAGAGGCGGCGGGCCTGGAAGCCGTCGCAGTTGGACGCGGAGGTCAGCTCGCGGTACTTGCCCTGGGTCGGGATCCAGGCCTCGCAGTCGAACTTGCGCGAGGCGGAGGCGCCCAGGTCGCCGGTGGCGACGTCGATCACCTGGAAGGGCAGCTCCAGGGAGGTCAGCCACTGCTTCTCCCACTCCAGGAGACGCTTGTGCTCGGCCTCGGCGTCCTCCGGAGCGACGTACGAGAACATCTCGACCTTGTCGAACTGGTGGACGCGGAAGATGCCGCGGGTGTCCTTGCCGTACGTGCCGGCCTCGCGGCGGAAGCACGGCGAGAAGCCGGCGTACCGCAGCGGCAGCTTGTCGGCGTCGATGATCTCGTCCATGTGGTACGCGGCGAGCGGGACCTCGGAGGTGCCGACCAGGTAGTAGTCGTCCTTCTCCAGGTGGTACACGTTCTCCGCGGCCTGGCCGAGGAAGCCGGTGCCCTCCATGGCGCGCGGGCGGACCAGCGCGGGGGTGAGCATCGGGATGAAGCCGGCCTCGGTGGCCTGCGCGATCGCCGCGTTGACGAGGGCGAGCTCCAGGAGCGCGCCGACGCCGGTCAGGTAGTAGAAGCGCGAGCCGGAGACCTTGGCGCCGCGCTCGACGTCGATGGCGCCGAGCGCCTCGCCGAGCTCCAGGTGGTCCTTGGGCTCGAAGCCCTCGGCCGCGAAGTCGCGGATGGTGCCGTGCGTCTCGAGGACGACGAAGTCCTCCTCGCCGCCGACCGGCACGTCCGCGTGGACGATGTTGCCGAGCTGCAGCAGCAGGGCGCGGGCCGTCTCGTCGGCCTCGTTCTGCTCGGCCTCGGCGGCCTTGACGTCGGTCTTGAGCTGTTCGGCCTTCTGCAGGAGCGTGGCGCGCTCCTCGGGGGAGGCCTTCGGGATCAGCTTGCCGAGCGCCTTCTGCTCGGAGCGGAGTTCGTCGAAGCGGACGCCGGACGACCTGCGCCGCTCATCGGCGGAGAGCAGGGCGTCGACGAGGCCGACGTCCTCTCCACGGGCGCGCTGGGAGGCGCGAACACGGTCGGGGTCCTCACGGAGCAGGCGAAGGTCAATCACCCCACCAGGCTACCGGTGCCACTGGGAGCGGCCCTACTCGATATGGCAATGCGTGTCACTTTGCCCGAATTGCTTTATTTTCCCGTGTTTCTTTCATCCCGGGCTTCTCCACAGCAATGCACAGTGAGGGTGAGTTATCCACAGGCTGTGCGAAAGATCTGTGGACGGCGAAGACCCGTGATCTTCGCGATCTTTTTCCCACTCCTTCGAGTGGGAATTGCTCGCTCCAAAGAGTGGCACGTCGGAATGGGGGTGACAGGCATTTGTCGACCGGGATCGGCGACCTTGTCGACTTGTCCCCAGGTCGAGAAGCGTGCCTGTGGATAACTTCTGTGGGTAACCGAAAAGTATGCAGGTAGGACCGGTGGTTCAAACCTGTGGACGAACCACCGCTCCCAGGGGTGAGTCAGGCCCGCGGGCCCCGAGCCGCGTCGGCGGTCAGGCCCGGCCGTCCCGTGCCCGTGTCAGGCCCGGCCGTCCTGGACCCGTGTCAGGCCCGGCCGTCCTGGACCCGTGTCAGGCCCGGCCGTCCTGGACCCGTGTCAGGCCCGGCCGTCCTGGACCCGCGTCAGCCAGTCGGACGCCTCCGTGAACTCCGCGTCCGAGGTCCCGCGCCGCAGCGGCCGCACGTCCTCGCGCGAGGCACCCGCCCTCGGGTACGAGCCGAGGAAGCGCACCTTCGGGCAGATCCGCTTCAGGCCCATCAGCGCCTCGCCGACCCGCCGGTCCGCGATGTGTCCCTCCGCATCGACGGCGAAGCAGTAATTGCCGATGCCCGCACCCGTGGGCCGCGACTGGATCAGCATCAGGTTCACGCCGCGCACGGCGAATTCCTGCAGGAGCTCCAGCAGGGCGCCCGGGTGGTCGTCGCCCAGCCAGAGCACGACCGAGGTCTTGTCCGCACCCGTCGGCGCCGCCGGCCGGGCCGGGCGGCCCACGAGCACGAAGCGCGTCTCCGCGTTCTCGGCGTCGTGGATCTCCGTGACGAGGGCCTCCAGGCCGTACGTCGCCGCCGCGAACTCGCCCGCGAAGGCCGCGTCGAAGCGGCCCTCCTGGACCAGCCGCGCCCCGTCCGCGTTGGACGCGGCCGACTCCCACACCGCGTCCGGCAGGTGCGCCCGCATCCAGTTCCGCACCTGAGGCTGGGCGACCGGGTGGCCGGTGACGGTCTTGATCTCCGACAGCTTGGTCCCGGGCCGGACGAGCAGCGCGAAGGCGATCGGCAGCAGCACCTCGCGGTAGATCATCAGCGGCTCGCCCGAGGCCAGCTCGTCCAGGGTCGCGGTCACCCCGCCCTCGACCGAGTTCTCGATCGGCACGAGCGCCGCCGCCGCCTCGCCGTTCCGTACGGCGTCGAGCGCCGCCGGGACCGAGACCATCGGCACGAGCTCCCGAGTCGCGGCCTCGGGCAGCGTACGCAGCGCGGCCTCCGTGAAGGTGCCCTCAGGACCGAGATACGTATACCGGGTGGCTGACATACGGTCACCCTAACGGCCTTGTGCCCCGGGCGGCCTCCCGTTCCGCCCTGCGGTCGGCGCCTCAGGACTCCAGCAGGCGCTGTCCCACGTACTCACCCTCCGCCGCCCCGCCCGGCGCCGCGAACAGGCCGCTCGCCTCGTGCCGGATGAACGGGGACAAGGCGTCCCCCCGGTCGAGCTTGCGCTGCACGGGGACGAACCCCCGCAGCGGATCCGCCTGCCAGCAGACGAAGAGCAGCCCCGCGTCCGGCGTTCCGTCGCTCGCGATCCCGTCGTGGAAGGAGAACGGTCGGCGCAGCATCGCCGCCCCGCCGTTCTGTTCGGGGGCGGAGATCCGGGAGTGGGCGTTGTCGGGGATGACGACCTTGCCGTCCGGGCCGATCCTGTCCAGGTCCAGCTCGGTCGTCTCGGTGCCGCCGGTCAGCGGCGCGCCGTCCGCCTTGCGCCGTCCGATCACCTTCTCCTGCTTGTCCAGGGACAGCTTCTCCCAGTCGTCGAGCAGCATCCGGATCCGGCGCACCACCGCGTACGAGCCGCCCGCCATCCAGTCCTGGTTGCCGGAAGCCCCCTGCGGCACGAAGATCCGTCGGTCGAAGTCGGGGTCCGTCGGCTTGGGGTTCCCCGTGCCGTCGACCTGGCCCATGAGATTGCGGGCCGTCATCGGCTTGGCCGTGGCCCCGGCGGAGCGGTTGAAGCCGTTCATCTGCCAGCGCACCCGGGCCGCGTCACCGGCGTCCTTCTGGAGCGCGCGCAGCGCGTGGAAGGCGACGAGTGCGTCGTCCGCCCCGATCTGCACCCACAGATCGCCCTCGGAGCGCTTCGGGTCGAGGGCGTCGGCGGAGAAGGCGGGCAGCGGGTCGAGCTGGGCCGGTCGGCGGGCGGTGAGCCCGGTGCGGTCGAAGAAGGTACGGCCGAAGCCGAAGGTCACGGTCAGGGACGAGGGTCCGGCGTCGAGCGCGATGCCCGTGTCGGCCGTCGCGGGCCTGCCCGCCATCAGTGCCTCGGCCGTGGCCGACCAGCGGCGCAGCAGCGCGGCGGCTTCCTTGCGGCCCGCGCCCGGGGCGAGGTCGAAGGCGGCCAGGTGCCCCCGGGACTGAAGCGGAGTGGTGATCCCCGCTTGATGTTTCCCGTGAAACATCACCTCGGTCGCACCGACCGAGGTGAGGGCGGGGGAGCCGGGGGAGCCGGCGGAGCCGGAGTCGTCCCCGGCGGCCGAGATCCCCACGCCGCCGGCCGCACCGAGGACGAGGCCGGTCGCGCCCGCCGCCCCGACGGTGCCGAGGAGCCGCCGCCGGGAGATGTCGAGGTGGTCGTTGGTCTCGGGGTTGCTTGCGGGCTTGCTCACGGGTCAGCCGATCTTCACGTTCTTCTCGATGGTGGTCTGGTCGATGTCGGAGGTGCGGACCGTCACGTGCATCGACCACTCGCCCGGCATCGGGAGCTGGACGCCGCTCGCACTCCAGTGTCCGGTCTGGATCCGGTCGGGCAGCACCGGCAGCGGGCCGATGGCCTTCTCCTTGAGGGTGAAGGCGATCTTCACCTCGGGGACGTCCAGCGGGCGCCCGTTGGGCCGCAGCACGTAGATGTGCAGCGCGTTGGCGCCGGTCCGGCCGGGGTCGAGGGTGAGCTGCACGGTGCCCTTGCCGTCCGCGCCGCCCGTGTCGAAGGGGAGGCGGACGTCGATCGGGCGGTCGGGAACGGCGGACGAGCCGGCCGTGGCCCTGCCGCGGCCGGCCTCCTCCTCCGTACGGCCGGGCTCGGTCGAGGTCAGCACCGTCGTCACCGCGAGCAGCACGACCGCGACGGCGGCCTCGGTGAGCACCGAACGACGCAGCCCGGCCCGCTCGGGGTCGGCGTCCCGCGCCTTCTTCCGCAGCGCGGTGGCGACCGCGGCCCGCTGCCGCGCGAGCTGCTCGGCCCGCCCGGCGTCGACCTCGTCGGAGGCCTCCGGCACCACGGGTGGCGCCTCTCCCGCTTCCTCCTCGGCCGCCTCCTCGGCCGCCTCCTCGGATGCGGACGCGGACTCGGACGCGGACTCGGACGCGGACTCGGACGCGGACTCGGAAGCGGAGGAGGAAGGGGAAGCGGACTCGGACTCGGTCCCGGAGACCACCGGCTCCGCCAGTCGCCGCACCCAGCGCCGCGACACCCACCCGATGCCCACGAGAACGGCGACCAGGCCGATCTTGACCAGGAGCAGCTGACCGTACCGGGTGTCGGTGAGCGCCGACCAGGTGCCGACCTGCCGCCAGGACTGGTAGATGCCGGTGGCCGCCAGGACGACGACCGAGCCGAACGCCACCTTCGAGTAGCGCTCGACCGCCGCGCGTTCGACCGAGGGGGCCCGGTACAGGGCGACGAGCAGGGTGGTGAGCCCGCCGAGCCAGGCCGCGACGGCCAGCAGGTGAAGGATGTCGACCGGCATGGCGATGCCCGGCTGGAGCCCGGTCGAGGCGTGCTCGGCGAGCGCCCAGGTGCCGGCGATGCCGGCGGCGACGACGGTGCCGCCGATGGCGAGCCCGAAGGTCAGGTCCTTGTGCTCCTTCTCGTCCGTCCGCCGGGCGTACGCGCCGAAGAGGACGGCCACGAACAGCGCCGCCGCGCCGAGCAGCAGCAGCCGCGAGGAGAGCGCGGCCCCGGTCTTCGTCTGCAGCACGGCCTGCAGCCCGCCCAGGTCGAAGACGTCGCCGAGCCTGCCCGTCTTCGTGTACGGGTGGCGGAGCAGCAGCAGCGCCAGGGTGGCGGCGGTCAGCGCCAGCCAGCCCCGGACCACGAGCCGCTGCACCGGGCGCGCCGCCGCCCCGCGGGGCCAGCAGACCAGGACGAAGGCGCCGCCGCCGACGAGGACGACGAATCCGGCGTACGAGAGGTAGCGTGCGATCCCGTACAGGGCGCCGACGAGCCCGCCGCCGACCGCCGTGTCGGGCAGTGCGACGGAGGTCTTGGAGGGCGCGCCGACGGAGAAGGTGAAGGCGCCGGCGACCGGGTGGCTGTCGGCGGAGACGGTCTGCCAGGCCACGGTGTAGGTGCCGTCGGGCAGTCCGGGCAGCAGCGCGACCCCGTAGCGGACGACGGAGCCGCTGCACAGGTCGCGGATCTCCCCTGTGTCGACCCGCTTCCCCGCCGGGTCGAGGACCCGGATGGAGTCGTCGCTCATGGCGACCTGTTCGGAGAAGGTGAGGTTGACCTCCTTGGGGGCGGTGGCGACCACCGCCCCGTCCTGCGGGTCGCTGCCGGTCAGCGCCGCGTGCGCGGACGCGGGGCCCGCGGTGGCGAGCAGCGTGCCGAGGAGCGCGGCGGCGACGAGCAGCAGCCGGGCGAGGGCCGGCCCGAGGCGCGGGGCGGTGGGCGTCATGGGTGTGTCACTCCCTCAAAGAGCTCAGTGCTGCTTGGGGTTGTGGTTGGGCGCCTCGACGGGAAGCTCGACCTTGAGGGGAGCGGACTTCTCGAAGTGCAGCTCGACGGCGACCTTCTCGCCCTGCTTCGGCTTGCTCTTCAGCTCCATGAACATGATGTGGTTGCCACCGCGTTCGAGCTTGAGGTCGCCGTTCGCCGGGATGTCGAAGGACGTCACCTGCTGCATCTTCTGGTCCTTCGTCTCGTGCAGCGTGATGTCGTCGGAGAGTCCGCTGGTGACGGAGGTGAGCTTGTCGGCGGTGTCACCGCTGTTGGTGATGGTGAGGAAGCCGCCGGCCATGTCCATCACGGGCTGCGGCATGAAGGCGCCGCTCACCTCGAGTTCGGGCTTGCCGGACTTCGCGGAGTCGGACGAGCCGTCGGACGAACACCCCGTCAGCGCGAGGGCGGCGGCGAGCGTCACGGTGGCGGCCAGGGCGGTGGTGCGGCGGGTCACGGGTTCTCCCCCTTGATGAGCTTCGGCAGGTCCTTGGCGTAGGCGTCGGCGGTGGTGTCCTCGCCGTACAGGACGTAGCCCTGGTCGGTCGTCGGCGAGAAGGCGATCACCTGGGCGCCGTGCATGGAGACGACGTTGCCGTTCGCGTCCTTCTTCGGCGGGTCGATGCCGATGCCGATCGAGCGGGCACCGGCCTGGATCGCCGAGAAGTCGCCGGTCAGACCGACGAACGAGGGGTCGCCGGCGGCCGGCAGCCACTTGCCGAGCTCGGCGGCCGTGTCACGCTCGGGGTCGGTGGTGACGAAGATGACCTGGAGCTTGTCCTGGTCGGCCTTGGGGAGCTGCTTGCGTGCGATGGAGATGTTGCTCATCGTCAGCGGGCAGACGTCAGGGCAGTGCGTGTAGCCGAAGTAGATCAGCGTCGGCTTGCCCTTGGTCTTCTCGCGCAGGTCGTACTTCTGGCCCTTGGTGTCCGTGAGGACGAGGTCGGGCTTGGTGAACGGCCGGTCGAGGACGGTGGCGGCCTTGGTGGTGTCGGAGCCGCCGGAGACCTCGGCGACCGGCGCGTTCTTGCCGCCGGAGGTCGTGTCGTCACCGCCGCCGAGACCGACGGCGGCCGTGATGCCGATCGCCGCGACGATCGCCGTGGCGGCGATGATCAGCGGGGCGCGGCGGCCGGGACGGCCGCCGCCCTTCGTGTTGTCGGACATGTGTTTCTTTCGGTCTTGCTGGTGAGGGTGGAGGGACGTCAGGCCGAGCGGCGGCGGCCGGCGAGCACGCCGAAGGCGATGCCGGCCAGGCCGACGAGGATGCCGACGACGCCGAGCACCCGGGCCGCGCTGTCGGTCGAGGAGGCGGCGGCCTCGGTGTGCTCGCCGCCCTTGCCGTCGTGCCCGGCCTTGCCGTCGTGCCCGGCCTTGTCGTCGGCGGCGGGCGCCGCGGCACCGCCGTGGTGGTCGCCGGTGGCGGCGGACAGCTTCAGGACCGGCGCGGGGTTCTCGGGCTCGGCGGCGCCGTCCTTCGGCTCCTCGATCCAGCGCACGACCTCGTTGTTGTCGTAGGTCTGGATCGCCTTGAGGACGAGCTTGTCGGTGTCCTCGGGAAGCCGGCCGAGGGAGAGCGGGAACTGCTGGAACTGGCCGGGGCCGATCTTCGAACCGTCCGCGGTCCAGGTCACCTTGGCGACCGCCTCGTTGATCTTCTTGCCGTGCAGCTCCAGCGGCTTCGCGAGCTTCGCCTTGGTGACCTCGACCTTCCAGCCGGGGACCGGCTGGGGCATCACGGAGGCGAGCGGGTGGTCGGTCGGGAAATTGACCTCGACCTTCACCGTGGAGGCGTTGTCGCGCTCGTTCGGCACCTTCACGTTGACGGTGGCGTAGCCGCCCTTGGCGGCCTCGCCCTGCGGCTGCACGCTCACGTGCGCGAAGGCGGTGCCGGACAGCAGGAGGACGGAGGAGGCGGCGACACCACCGGCGAGGGCGGCGCGGGAGAGGAACGTGCGGGAAACGCTCATGGCAGAAACACTCCAGCTCGGAAGCGAGGTGCGGAAGACATCCGCAGGACAGGGTGTGGCGCGGACCGCACGGTCCCCGGACGGATCCGAGGGCGCGCGGGCGACCGCGGACCGACCCGCTCACCGGAGGGTGCGGAGGGGAGCGGTCCGCGTCAGGCTGCGAGGACGCAGCGGGCGGCCGGCGGGCCGCGTCGGATCACCGTGTGCTGAAGTGCCTCGGCCACCGGCGGCGGCGAGGGGTCCGAAGGCGTACGGGCGGGCCCGCGTGGCCCGGTTGCCGGGACGCCCGGCAGACCGGCGAGCAGGGCCCGTACGAGGAAGAGCGCGGCGCGCAGCGAGCGGACGAGCGCGCACTCGGCGAGCTCGACGGCGCCCTGCGCGGACAGCGCGACGAGCCGCCCGAGGGCGAGGTCGCCGCGGCGCAGCAGCCAGCCGGTGGCGAGCGCGGCCAGCAGATGGCCGAGCAGCATCGGGAGGCTGGGCATGAGTTCGGCGGTCCGGGCCGTGGCGGCCGCCGCGTCCGTCATGCCGGCCATGTGGTGGTGCGCCCCTGCCGCGGTGGGGGCGGGGACGAGCCCCGCGTCACCGACGATCCGGGCCGCGTCGGCCGGACTCATCGCCGCGGTGCCGCGGCCGCAGACCAGCTTGGCGGCGAGCCGGAGCAGGGTCTCGTCGGCCCGGGAGCCGAGTGCCGGCGGCCGCTGCCCGAGCCCGAACAGGGCGTGCAGGCCGACCTGTCCGGCGGCCAGCGCGCCGACGATGACGGGCAGCGAGCGCTCCCGTCCCGAGAACAGCACCGTGACGCCGAAGACACCGAGGAGTCCGGCGGCCATCGACCACAGGGCGATCCCCGCGCAGGCGGCCAGCGCGTGGCCCAGCGCGGACAGCACGACACAGACCGCGGTGAAGACCGCGGCCCTCAGCATGCGTGGCGCGAGCGCGGGGGCAGACATGGCGGGCCCATCATCGCACCAGGCCCCGCCCCGCCATGAGGCAGGTCCGGAAGGTCACTCTTGGGCGACTTCGGGGCGACATACACCGGCACCCGTGCTCGCGCATCCGCCGAACGAGGGCTCTTGAAGTCTCCGGGGGCTTATGGACCACCGCGCCCGGCAATACGTATCGGTATGTCGTGCCGCAGCATGTCGAGCCGCAGCCAGGAGGCTGGAGCATGAGCATCTGGTGGTCCCTCCATCTGCGGCGCGAGGCCGCGAGCGTGCCGCTCGCCCGGCGGCTGCTCCTCGGCACGATGGAGACGGCGGGCGTCGATCCCGACGTCTCGTACGAGTTGTCGGTGGCCCTCACGGAGGCCTGCGCGAACGCCGTCGAGCACGGCGGCACCCTGGGCCGCGGCGAGGCCTCGGAGGCGTACCGGGTCACCGCCTATCTCGACGGCGAGACCTGCCGCATCGAGGTGGCCGACTCGGGTCCGGGCTTCTCCGGTCAGGCCCCGGCGCAGGCCGCCGCGGACGCGGAGAGCGGCCGGGGACTGCGCCTGATCGAGGAGCTCGCCGACCACGTCCACTTCGGGCGTACGGGCCGGGGCGGCGCGCTCGTCAGCTTCGACAAGATCATCAAGTGGCGCGCGGACGCGCCGCTGGCACTGGCGTAGGCGTCGGCACGGGCTCCGACGACCGGCACGGTCCCTGAGGGTCGATACGGTCCCTGCCGGTTGGCACGGTCCCTGAGACGGGGAGAGCTCCCACCGACCCGGTCGGTGGGAGCTCTCCCCGTGCGGTCTCGTCCGGTCAGCCCTTCAGGCCGGCCATCCACGCCTCGACCTCGTCGGAGCGGCGCGGCAGCGCCTCCGAGAGGTTCCGGTTGCCGGACTCGGTGACGAGGATGTCGTCCTCGATCCGGACGCCGATGCCCCGGTACTCCTCCGGCACGGTCAGGTCGTCGGCCTGGAAGTAGAGCCCCGGCTCGACGGTCAGGCACATGCCCGGCTCCAGCGTGGTGTCGACGTACGCCTCGGTGCGCGCGGCGGCGCAGTCGTGGACGTCCATGCCGAGCATGTGGCCGGTGCCGTGCAGGGTCCAGCGGCGCTGCAGGCCGAGCTCCAGGACGCGCGCGACCGGGCCCTCGACGAGACCCCACTCGACGAGCTTCTCGGCGAGCACGCGCTGGGCGGCGTCGTGGAAGTCGCGGTAGGCGGCGCCGGGCTTCACCGCGGCGATGCCGGCCTCCTGCGCCTCGTACACGGCGTCGTAGATCTTGCGCTGGACGTCCGTGAACCGGCCGTTGATCGGCAGGGTGCGGGTGACGTCGGCGGTGTAGAGCTCGGTGGTCTCCACGCCGGCGTCGAGCAGCAGCAGGTCGCCGGAGCGGACCGGGCCGTCGTTGCGGACCCAGTGCAGGGTGCAGGCGTGCGGGCCGGCGGCGGCGATGGTGCCGTAGCCGACGTCGTTGCCCTCGACGCGGGCGCGCAGGAAGAAGGTGCCCTCGATGTAGCGCTCGCTGGTCGCCTCGGCCTTGTCGAGGACCTTGACGACGTCCTCGAAGCCCCGGGCGGTGGAGTCGCAGGCCTTCTGCAGCTCGGCGACCTCGAACGCGTCCTTCACGAGACGCGCCTCGGACAGGAAGACCCGGAGCTCCTCGTCGCGCTCGGCGGTGACCTTGTCGGCGAGGGCGGCCTCGATGCCGGCGTCGTGGCCGCGCACGTTGCGGACCGGGCCGGTGGCCTCCTTCAGCCGCTCGGGCAGCTCGCGCACGTCCTTCGCCGGGATGCCGAGCAGCTGCTCCGCCTCGGCGAGGGAGTGGCGGCGGCCGACCCACAGCTCGCCCATGCCGTCGAGCCAGAACTCGCCGTTCTCGCGGTTCGAGCGCGGCAGCAGGTAGATCGTGGCCCGGTGGCCGTCCTTGACGGGCTCCAGGACGAGCACGCCGTCGTGGGTCTGGTCGCCGGTCAGGTACGCGTACTCGGTGGAGGCGCGGAAGGCGTACTCGGTGTCGTTGGACCGGGTCTTCAGGTTGCCGGCCGGGATCACCAGGCGCTCGCCCGGGAAGCGGGCGGACAGCGCGGCGCGCCGGGCGGCGGTGTGGGCGGCCTGCGCGATCGGCTCCAGGCCGTGCAGCTCGGTGTCGGCCCAGCCGGACTTCATGTTCTCGGCGAGCTCGTCGGAGACGCCCTGGTACAGGCCGTTCTTGCGCTGCTTGATCGCCTGCTCTTCGGACTCCTCCGGGGTCTCCGGGTGCTCCGTCGTGAGCTCATCGGCCACGGGTCTGCCTCCTTGGGGTACGACACTGAACCTTCACCATCGTACGGTCGTGCGGAAGGGTCCCAGGGGCGGAAGACCCATTACCGCCGGGTCACACCGGTCGCCGGAGTGGTGCTTCTCACGGAGACGTCACTCGAAGCGGGCGGCCAGCAGGACCACGTCCTCGCCCTCGGCGGCGGGGGCGTCGAGCCCGTCCGGCAGTACGGTCCGCAGGACGTGGTCGGCGACCGCGCCCGGGTCCGCGCGGTCCGCCCTCGGCACGCTCGCCGCCGCGGCGTGGAGCCGCGCGAAGGCCCGGTCCATCGGATCGCCGGTGCGGCGCAGCAGCCCGTCGGTGTACAGCAGCACCGTTTCTCCGGGGGCGGGCGTCAGCTCGACGCTGGGCGCCTCCCAGCAGGACAGCATGCCGAGCGGGGCGGAGAGCGAGGTCTCGACGTACTCGGTGCGGTGCTCGCCGATGACCAGCGGCGGGGTGTGCCCGGCCCCCGCCAGCACGATCCGGCGCGCGGTCGGCTCGCAGTAGGCGAAGAGCGCGGTCGCGGAGCGGGCGGGCTCGGTGAGGCGGAGCAGCAGCTCCAGGTCGGAGAGCACGGCCACCGGGTCCTCGCCCTCCATCACGGCGTACGCGCGCAGCGAGGCGCGCAGTCGGCCCATGGCCGCCAGGGCGCTCGGCCCGCTGCCGGTGACGGAGCCTACGGCGAGGCCGAGGGCGCCCTCGGGCAGCGGCAGCGCGTCGTACCAGTCGCCGCCGCCCCGGGGGCCGGTGCGGTGGCGGGCGGCGAGCTGGACGCCGGGGACCCGGGGCAGTCGGCTGGGCAGCAGCTCCTCGGCGACGGTGGCGACCTGGGTGCGGGCACGCTCGACCTCCAGGAGGCGGGCGAGGTGCTCGGTGGCGAAGCGGCCGTAGAGACCGACGAGGTGGCGCTGGCGCTCGGCGGGTGCGGCGGGCTCGTCGTAGAGCCAGACGACGGCGCCGAGCTTCCCGGCCTTCTCGGTGGCGAGCGGCAGGGCGTAGCTGGCGGCGTAGCCGAGGCGCGCGGCGACCTCGCGGTGGCGCGGGTCGAGGTCCTCCTCGGAGCGCAGGTCGGGGTGGGCGACGGGCCGGGGCAGGGCGCCCTCGGGCAGCGGGTCGAGCCCGTCGAGGATCCGCCCGTACGAGGTGACGCTGCGCGGCACGGTCTCGATGGTGCCGAGCTCGGCGTGGGCGAGCCCGAGGCCCACGGTGCCCGTCGGGCCGAGGCCGTCGGCGGGTTCGAGGACGGCCATGCCGCGGCGGGCCCCGACGAGGGCGGCGCCGGCGCGCAGCACCTCTTGGAGGGCGTCGTCGAGCCCGTCGGTCCTGATCAGGGACTCGGTGAGCTCGTGGAGGAGGGTGAGGTCGGAGACCCAGCCGGCGAGGCGGTCCTGGATGTGCCCACCGGCCGACGGTGCGACCGGCGTCGAGGGGAGCGGCGCGCCGATCGGTGCCGCAGTGTGCGGGGGAGGAGGAACGGTGGAATCGATTCCGGCCACTTTCGGCGCGCGCGGTGTACTCATGGCACTCGGCTTTCCGACCTGCGCGTTTCCTGCAATAGCATCGCAAACCCCCAAGGTCATTCTGCGCCGCTATCCATCGATCCACATCTACACGTACATGTAGATCGATGTCCAGCATTGTCACCGTGGGACTTCTGGTGTCTGTGGGATGTGGCGAGAGGGTTGAAGAGTAGGGGAAGTTGGCCGAAAATTACCCCCGGTGTGCACCATTTGCGGTCGACTGGCGTCGTTTGAAAGCGCGTCATTTTGAGCGTGACGGGTACGTAATCGGTGACGGGCAGGGGCAGTTGGACACGCCCCTGGGAACGGACGCGGAACCCGGGCGTCCGCATTGCCGCAGGACGCGCCCTTACCCCGAGTGGCGGGGAACATGCCTCCTTCCGGAGCGCCCGCGAGCTCGTACGCGCTGAGATGCACAGCGATACGCACAGTGAAGTGATCTGCACGTAGTGTGATGTGGATTCGGCGTTCAACGGAAAGGAACGAGCGCTCATGCGCGAGATCCTCGGAAGGCGACGCAGGCTCCGGTTCCGGCGCGGGAAGCGCGAGGCGGGCACGGAGGGTGTCGACCTCGGCACGAAGGCCGGCATGACCCAGCTCGACGCGGCACTCCTGTGCGCCACGGCCTGGGACTGGCCCGTCCTGCCCGGCGTGGGCCTGCGGGCGGCACCGGCGGCACGCGGAACGCGCCGGACGGGCACGCTGGCCGGCTGGCGCGCGGCCGGCGAACGGGCGATGGGGTCCCTGATCGGCGGGGCGCGGACCGACGGGCGGCCGGCGGGCGGCCCAACGCCGGACGGGACGGCCGCGCCCGCCGTCGCGGCCTGTGCGTGCCCCGACCCCGAGTGCGTCGTGCCCGGCGCCCACCCCTTCGACCCCGGCCTGCTCGCCGCCACCACGGACGCCCGCATGATCCGCTGGTGGTGGAGCAGCCGCCCCGAGGCCCCGGTCCTGCTGGCCACCGGCGGCCGCGCTCCCTGCGCGATCAGCCTCCCGGCGCTCGCCGGCGCCCGGGCGCTCGCCGCGCTCGACACCCAGGACATGCGGCTCGGTCCGGTCGTGGCCACGCCCACCCGATGGGCGATCCTCGTCGCCCCGTACGGCCTCGAACGCCTCGGCGAGCTGCTCCACGCGAAGGACGGCGTGCCCGGTTCGCTGCGCTTCCACGGCGACGGCGGCTATCTGCCGCTGCCGCCCTCGACCACCGGGACCGGGCAGGTCCGCTGGGAACGGGCGCCGCTGGAGGGCTCGGCGCGGCCGTGGCTGCCGGACGTGGAGGCGGTCGTGGACGCCCTGGTCGAGGCCAGCACGAGCCTGCCGGGCGGCGGCAGCCGGTTCGCCCACTGAGCCTCCCGCACCGGGTCTCACCCGAACGGGTGCGGAACTCCCCGACATCCAGGGGAAACGGGCGCGCGGCCGGCAAGGAGCCCGCCGGCCGCGGATATCTTCGCCGGGGGATCCGTTCCGGAGAACAGGTGGTCCGAGGTATGGGGCGAATGAGTCCGGCGAAGCTGCGCGGTCTGGGACTCGGTGCCGCCGTGGCGATCGCCGTACTGGTGCCGATCGCGGCCTCCGCGGGCCCGTCGGGGAATCCGGCCGGATCTGGTGGATCCGGCGGTGCCGACGGTGCCGTGAGCGCGGGTACGGCAGGGGTCGCCCGCCCGCCCGCGGACGGGAAGCCGGAAGCACTGCTCACGGGACTGGACCTGGGGTCCTCCCGTGCGCCCGCCGTTCGTGGCTCCTCCCCCGAGCCGCCCGCGTCCCTCCGTGAGGCCTCTCGTGCGGCGGAGCCGCCCGCCGACTCGGCGACGCGCTGCGGCCCCGAACTCGCCTCGCCCGACGGCGTGGAGGCGCAGACCTGTGTGGTGGCGGAGGGCGCCGACGTCTGGGCGCGTACGTATTACCGCAACGCGACGGGCCGGGCGATCGACGTGGTGCTCACGCTGATGGCCCCCGGTGGGCGGACCGTGCAGGTGGGGTGCGCGGTCGAGGCGCGGGACGAACCGGGGATGTGCGAGACGCCGCAGGAACGCGGCCGGGGCGGGACCGGGGACTATTCGGCCGTGGCGGAATTCGCCGGAGCGGGTGAGGGGGACAGCACACCGCTGTTGCTGCGTTCGGGGAGCAACAGCCCGGAGACCGAAGGTAGTTGAACCTTCTCCTGGCTTCGGGCATGAGAACGCCCGATCGCTGGCGACGGGGGATGCACCAGCGACCGGGCTTCCAGAACGGTAACAAGAGATCTGCCGTTCGCAAATTCGATCTCGGTTATTCGGACAGGGATTTCGTCCCTTGGCCGAAGGGTTGTGGCGGACGTCACCGACTGGTCGGTCTGTCAGTCACGGATACCACCCGGGGTATCAGCTGAGCGTCACCTGACGGTTGGTGAGACCGCCGCGCGCCCGGCGCTCCTCGGTGGTGAGCGGGGCGTCGGTGGCGAGGGCGGCGGCGAGGCGCTCGGCGAACTCGGCGGCGGGCTTCTCGCAGTCCTCCGCCGTCATCGAGGTCGGCAGGTCCCACACCGGAACCATCAGGCCGTGCGCCCGGAACGAGCCGACGAGGCGGGTGTCCGGGCCGAGCGAGGAGGTGCCGGCGGCCTGCAGCCGGGCCAGCGCGTCGAGCAGCTTCTCCTCCGGGTGCGGCATGACCCAGCGCAGGTGGTTCTTGTCCGGGGTCTCGCACCAGTAGGAGGAGTCGACGCTCGTCAGCTTGACGGTGGGGATCGCGGCGGCGTTGGCCCGCTCCAGGGAGGCGGCGACCTCGGGGTTGGAATTGTCCGAGGACTCCGGAATCCAGAATTCGAAACCGGTGTGCACGACCGGCGCGAAATCGCTGGCCGCGTCGAGCATGTCCTGAAGTCGCGGTCCCTCCGCCGGTACGCGCCGCGGGGCGACCGGCGTACCCGGCTCGGCCACGAGCGCGCGCTCCAGGGTGTCGGCCAGGTCGCGGGCCAGGTCGCCGGAGGACGACTCGTTCTGCAGCGCGAGCAGCACGGAGCCGTCGTCGCGGCGCAGCGCCGGCCAGGCCATCGGCAGCACGGTCGCGAGCGTCACGGACGGCACGCCCTCGGGGAGCCCGTCCTTGAGGGTGAGCGGCACGGTCGCGGCGGGCACGAGCTCGCGCAGGGCGACCCAGTCGCACTCGCCCGGCAGGCCCTCGAAGGGGCGCTGGACGAGTTCGGTGACGGCGTGCGCGGCGGCCCGGCCGTGACAGGCCTTGTAGCGGCGGCCCGAACCGCAGGGGCACGGCTCGCGCGCGCCGACGACCGGGATCTCCCCGCTCGTGACCTGTGCCTGGGCGGCCTTGCCGGCCTTGCCGGGCTTCGTCTGGGGGCGCTTCTTGGCCATGGTGTGGCTTTCTCCCGATCGCGGCGGTGCTGTGTCGGGCGCGAGCCTAGCCGTAGCCGGATGCGCATGCCGGGATGCCGGGCGCTCGGGGCCGAGGCCGCCGTGTGGGACGCCCCCGGGGGCCGTGGTCGCCGCGGCGGGCCTTCATTCCAGGTCGTCGTACGCGTCCAGGAAGTCGAGGCCCGAGCCACCGCCGACCCGCGCCGCGAAGTCCTCGCGGCGATGGCCCTCGGTGACGACCACCCACACCGTGACCTCGCCCGTCGCGCTGTCCCGTACGCCCCAGTCCTGCGCGAGCGCGCTGATGATGTTCAGCCCGCGACCACCGTGCGCCGTCACCGACGGTGTGGCGGGAACCGGCCTGGTGGGGCCACCGCCGTCCGTCACCTCGACCGTCAGGCAGCCGGCCCCGTCGATGCTCCAGGCCGCCCGTACGTCCCCGTCGCCGACCTCCACGTCGCGCCCCAGCGGCCTGCCGTGCCGGCAGGCGTTGCTCAGCAGTTCCGAAAGGATCAGTACCGCGTCGTCGACGACCGATTCGGCCATCCCGCTGCGGCAGAGCTGCTCCCGCATCCGGTGTCGCGCCTCACCCACGCCCGCAGGGCCATGGGGTACGGCCATGCTCGACGACGTGGGCACCTCCTGTGCCACCACCAACGCCACCCCCGAGACCTCCTTTGCCCCACGCCACGAGGTGAATGCCCCAATGGCCTGGACCGGAAACCGGCCAGTACGACTCCGGTGACGCACTCGTGACGATCGCGTACGTCCCGAACGCGCCGGTGCACACCCCCCCACCCCTGCGGTGGGTGGGGCGCAAGGGGCTAAATGCGGCCCAATTGGGACAGCACCTGCTTCGGCCGGTTCGTGATGATCGCGTTCACGCCGAGCCGCTCGCACAGCTCGACGTCCTCGGCGTCGTCCACGGTCCACACGTGGATCTGGTGCCCGTTCTTCTGGAGCCGGAGGATCACCGCGGGGTGGTGGCGCACGATGCGGACCGACGGGCCGGCGATCCGCGCGCCGGCCGGGAGCCGCCCGTCGCGCAGCCGGGGGCTGACGAACTGGGAGAGGGAGACGGTCGGCAGGGTCGGCGCGGCCGTGGCGATGCGGTGCAGCGAGCGCGCCGAGAAGCTCATGACGCGGACGGGGGAGTCCTCGGGGGCGGCGGGGGCGGCGAGTCCGAAGCGGCCGAGGAGCTGGAGCAGCTTCTCCTCCACCTGCCCGGCCCAGCGGGTGGGGTGCTTGGTCTCGATGGCCAGCTCGATCTTCCGCCCGGCGTCGGCCACGAGCTCCAGGAGGCGTTCGAGGGTGAGGACGGAGGTCGCCCCGGGGTCGCCCCAGTCCGGACTCTCGCGGGCCTCCTCGCGCCCCTTCCACGTGCCGAAGTCGAGGGCGGCCAGATCGGCGAGCTCCAGGGCGGAGACGGCGCCGCGCCCGTTGGAGGTGCGGTCGACGCGGCGGTCGTGGACGCAGACGAGGTGCCCGTCGGCGGTGAGCCGGACGTCGCACTCCAGGGCGTCGGCCCCGTCCTCGATGGCCTTCACGTAGGCGGCCAGGGTGTGCTCGGGAGCGTCCTCGGAGGCTCCGCGGTGGGCGATCACCTGGATCGGGAGGGCGTCCGGTTGCTGCGGTGCGTGGGTCACCGCGTCATGGTACGGCTGTCCGTTATGCCCCAATGTAAGGATTGGGGTGCGGACGCACAGCTCCGGCTTACAGTGGCCTGACGCGCTGTGGGAAAAGCTGGACGCAGCGACCGTGCAGTCTTGTGGACAGGGAACTGAGGAGAGAGCTGTGAGCACCGAGAACGAGGGCGCGGCGGTTCCGGCGGACCGGAGCGCCCCGTCCACCCCTCCCGCGACTCCTCCCACGCCGCCCGCCATGACGGAGCGGAAGGCCGAGCCGGCGCCGGAGACCCAGGAACCGGCGTCGGCGGACGCGGAGACGAAGCCGACCCCGACGCCGCTCTCGGCGGAGCCGGAGACGACGCCGATCCCGTCGTCGACGGAGTCGCCGACAGCGTCGATGCCGTCGGTCCCGGCGTCGGCGGAGCCGCCGACGGCGCCGATGCCGCCGATCCAGGACCCGGCCGCAGCCCAGGCCCCGGCGCATGCCCAGGCCGCCGCCCCGGCCCACACGCCCCCGGCGGCGCACCAGCCCCCTTACCCCTCCCCCGCGCAGCCCTCCGCCGGCGGCTGGCCCCCCGCCCCGCCCGTGGCCCCGGCCTGGGGCGCAGCGGCTGCGCAGCCCGCGCCGGCGGGGCCGCGCAAGCGCACGGGCGGCCTGGTCGCGGCGGTGCTCGCCGCGGCACTGATCGCCGGCGGCGTCGGCGGCGGCATCGGCTACTGGGCGGCGTCGCAGAACGACGAGAACGCGACGAGCTCGACGACGGTCTCCTCGGGTGACTCCCCGGCCTCGTTCAAGCGCGACCCGGGCACGGTGGCGGCGGTGGCGGCGAAGGCGCTGCCGAGCGTCGTGACCATCCAGGCCAAGTCGGGCGGTACGGACGGCGAGGGCGGTACGGGCACGGGCTTCGTCTACGACAAGGAAGGCCACATCGTCACGAACAACCACGTGGTGGCCTCGGCGGCGGAGGGCGGCACGCTCTCCGCGACGTTCTCCGACGGCAAGACGTACGACGCGGAGGTCGTCGGCCGTGCCGAGGGCTATGACGTGGCCGTGCTGAAGCTGAAGAACGCCCCGTCGAATCTGGCGCCGCTGCCGCTGGGCGACTCGGACAAGGTGGCCGTGGGCGACTCGACGATCGCGATCGGGGCGCCGTTCGGCCTGTCCAACACGGTCACGACGGGCATCATCAGCGCCAAGAACCGTCCCGTGGCCTCGGGCGACGGGGGCGGCGGCAAGAACTCGTACATGAGCGCGCTGCAGACGGACGCGTCGATCAACCCGGGCAACTCGGGCGGCCCGCTGCTCAACGCGAGCGGCGCCGTGATCGGCATCAACTCCGCGATCCAGTCGGCGGGCAACGGTTTCGGCCAGACGCAGGCGGGCTCGATCGGCCTCGGCTTCGCCATCCCGGTCAACCAGGCCAAGAACGTCGCCGAGCAGCTGATCAAGACGGGGAAGCCGGTCTACCCGGTCATCGGCGCCACGGTGAACATGCAGGACAAGGGCACCGGCGCCACCATCGCGGAGCAGGGCACCGGCGGCACCCCGTCCGTCACCCCGAACGGCCCCGCGGCCAAGGCCGGCCTGAAGCCCGGCGACGTGATCACCGGCTTCGACGACCACCAGATCGACAGCGGCCCGACCCTCATCAGCGAGATCTGGACCCACAAGCCCGGCGACCAGGTCAAGATCACCTACGAGCGCGACGGCAGGACCGCCACGGCCACGGTCACCCTCGGCGAGCGCACCGGCGACAGCTGACCCAACTCCCCCGTCCCCGGCGCACGAAGCGACCTCCATCCCCCAGCCGGTACGCTGTACCCGCTCCGTCACCGGTGGACCGGAGCGAGGGTGGGTTGCCCGAGCGGCCTAAGGGAACGGTCTTGAAAACCGTCGTGGCGCGAGTCACCGTGGGTTCAAATCCCACACCCACCGCACGACATCAGCGAAGTCGCTGACCAGAAGGGGTGTCCCGACCAGGGGCGCCCCTTCGTTCGTGGGCGTGCCCGGAGCTCGCGTGGGTGGTGTGCCCGGAGCTCGTCACTGCTCCGGGGTCGCCCGCGCCGTGATCGCCGCCGCCGATGTGAGCGTCGCGTCGATCTCCGACTCCGGGAGGCCCGTGTCGAGGGCCGCCGTCGTGAGGGCCGCGAGGAGCGGGGCGTCGGGGCCGTTCTCGTAGGCGCGGCAGGCGGCCCAGAAGAGACGGGTGTTGCGCTGGCCGCGTGGGGAGGCCGCCACGAAGCGGACCAGGCCCTGGCCGTCCGCGGGCGGGCCGGAGGCCGGGCGCCTGTCCGGGTGCTCAGGGGGTCTCGGGGGGTCCGGGCGCATCGGGGGGTCCGGCGGGGAGATCAGGGACAGGAGGGCCTGGGGGCAGGGGGCCGGTGGCAGATCGGCCGTGCCCGGTGCGAGGCGGTAGGTCCCGCGCGGTGTGGCCGAGCCGGGACCGACCAGGTAGCCGCCCGCGCCCCGGATGTCGACGCCGGGGGCCAGGCGGCTCGCCGAGTTCGGGATCACCGTGTCGGGCGGGCCGGTCAGCCAGAGGTGCCGGCCGCCGCCCGGTGTGAGCACCGTGACCGTCGGCGGGACCGTGAAGCGGTGCGCGCGGGCGAGCGCGGCCAGCGCGGCCACCCCGTCCGTCCCGGCCTCCTCCCCCTCGCCCTCCCGCACGTCCAGGTCCACCCCGATCAGGCGGTGCGGCGGGCGCCCGCACGCGATGCCGTACCCCGTCGCCCAGGGCGCCGCCGCGAAGAGCGCCCGCACGGCGGCCGGGTCCGTGGTGGCGTCGTAGACGCCGTGCCCGGGCCGGCCGCACTCGCCGCGGCAGGGCACCGGACGGTGCTCGCCCCGGTGCGGCGAGCGCAGGGCGGGGAGCTTGCTGCGGGACAGCGGAATGACGGGGAGCCCGCGCTCCGCGGCGGTCAGGGCGTGCGCGAGGGCCAGGGCGGCGGTCTGCCGGGCAGAAGCGGCCATGCGCTCATTTTCGTACATGAGTTCGAGCTTGGGAAGGGGGCGGCCGTGGACTTCGGAAGGGAAAAGCGGAGGGGCGGATGGGCTGAAGAACTGCCGAAACGCTTCCCCTCTTGCCTCGTCCGGCCCCCCTTCGTCTCACCGGCCGCGACACGCCTGAGCTGCGGCTTTGCCGAGGTCGAGGTGGTTTATCGACTTGTCCTCACGCTTGAGGGGGAATCATCCGCTCCGGGGTGGTTCGCCGGGGATTCGGTGGGCAACTCTGGACTCGCGACGTCGAGCACAACGACCGAGGCGGTCGGCCAACTGCCCAGGTCACATGCGTAGTTCAGAGCTTCGAGCTTCAGTTCCCGGAGGAACAGACATGGCAAGCATCCGTACCGCCCGCGCTCTCGCCGCTGTCGCCGCCCTGCCCCTCGCCGCCGCGCTCTTCGGTGGGGTGGCCCAGGCCGACAACGGTGGGTTCGCGAACGACGGATCGAATGCGAGCGTGGCCACGATCATCGGCAGCGGTGTCGGCGGCAACAACCTTGGCAACTCGACCACCACGCAGCAGGTGGCGACCGGTTCCGGCGCCTCCAACCAGAACAACACCGCCAGCGTGAACGGCTCCGCCTTCACGCACATCGATCAGGACAACACGGTGGTCAACTTCTCTCCGTGGTGGTAGCCGGCCCGACGGGGGGAGAGACCGCGGGGTGAACGACGGCCCGTGCGGCGGTACTTCGGTACCGGCGCACGGGCCGTCCGCGTCTTCCGGTGACCTTGACAGCCCGTGCTGATCTGACGGACAGTCAGAAACCTTACATGGCAGTCCTGGCAGTCCTGTCCTGACGAGAGGCGTCGCCGTGCACCTCGCCCCGACCGAACGGCAGCTACGGCTGCGCGCCGAGCTCCGCGCGTACTTCCGCGACCTGATGCCCGAAGGGCCCCCGGCCGCCGCCGACACCGCCGCGCAGCGCGCGCTCCTGCGGCGGATAGGCGGCGACGGCATGCTGGGGCTCGGCTGGCCGGAGGAGTACGGCGGGCAGGGCCGCGGCCCCGACGAGCAGTTCGTCTTCTTCGACGAGGCCTACCGCGCCGGTGCCCCCGTCTCGATGGTCACCCTCAACACCGTCGGCCCGACCCTGATGAAGTACGGCACGGACGAGCAGAAGGGCTTCTTCCTGCCGCGCATCCTCCGCGGCGAGACCGTCTTCGCGATCGGCTACAGCGAGCCCGAGGCCGGGACCGACCTGGCCTCCCTCCGTACGAAGGCCGTACGGGACCCGGACGGGAACGCCGTACGGGACGGGGGCGGCGGCAGCCCGGAGGCCGGGACCGACGGTGGCAGCAGCCCGGGCACCGGGACCGACGGCCGCGGCAGCCCGGGTCCCGGGGCCGGCCGCGGCGCCGACTGGCTCGTCGACGGCCAGAAGATCTTCACGTCCAACGCCCACAACGCCGACTGGATCTGGCTCGCCTGCCGCACCGACCCCGAGGCCCCCCGGCACCGGGGCATCTCGATCATCCTCGTCCCCACCGACGCGCCCGGCTTCTCCTGGACGCCCACCGAGACCGTCGGCGGCCTGATGACCACGGCCACCTACTACGACTCCGTCCGCGTCCCCGCCGGCAACCTCGTCGGGCCCGAGAACGGCGGCTGGGGACTCATCACCAACCAGCTCAACCACGAGCGGGTCGCGCTCGCCGCGATCGGGATGCAGGCCGAGGACTTCTACGCGTCGGCGCTCCGCAGCGCCCGTACACCCGATCCGGTGACGGGGAGGCGTCGGATTGACGAGCCGTGGATCCGGATCCGGGCCGCCGAGGCGCATGCCCGTCTGGCGGCGACGCGCCTGCTCAACTGGCGTTTGGTGGGGGACGTGGGGGCCGGTCGGCTCGCCCCCGGGGACGCGAGCGGAGTGAAGTTCGCGGGAACCGAATCGGCGGTCGAGGTGTACCGAATGTGTCAGGAGATCGCGGGCGGGGCCGGACTGGTCCGAGCGGGGTCGCCGGGAGCGTTCGCCGGCGGCGAGCTCGAGCGGATGAACCGGGCCGCCCAGATCAACACCTTCGGGGGAGGGGTGAGCGAGGTGCAGCGCGAGATCGTCGCGACGATGCGGCTCGGCATGAAGGGGAGGGGGCGCCGATGAGCCCCGAGCAGACCGACCGGGTGAGCGCCCCGGCGAGCGGGCAGACCGACCGGGTGAGCGCCCCGGCGAGCGACCCGGTGAGCGCCCCGGTGAGCGCCCCGGCGAGCGAGCCGGTGGGCGAGCCGGTGAAGACCCCCGTGGGCACTCCGGTGAGCGCCCCGGTGAGTGATCCGCTGTACGAGCGGCTGAAGACGTACGAAGGAAGGTCCGCGTCCAACGCCGCCGTCGGCAAGGACCCGGTCAACGAGCCCATGATCCGGCACTGGTGCGAGGCGATGGGCGACGCCAACCCGGCCTACCGAGGGCCGGCGGCCGTCGCGCCGCCCACCATGCTCCAGGCGTGGACCATGGGCGGCCTGTCCGGCCACCCCGACCGCTCCGGGGCGTACGAGGAGCTGTCCGCCCTCCTCGACGAGGCCGGATTCACCTCGATCGTGGCCACCGACTGCGAGCAGGAGTATCTGCGGCCCCTGCGCCCGGGGGACGAGATCACCTTCGCCAACGTCATCGAGTCCGTCTCGCCGCGCAAGACCACGAAGCTCGGCACCGGTCACTTCATCACCACCCGCATGGACGTGCGGGCCGCCGGCGAGCTCGCCGGCACGCACCGCTTCCGCGTCCTCAAGTACGCCCCGGCGGCCAGGGCCCCCAAGCCGGCGCGGGTGGCCGCGCCCCGCAGGCCCCGGCCCGTGATCAACCGCGACAACGCCGGATTCTGGGACGGCGTGGCCGCGCACCGGCTGCTGATCCAGCGGTGCGGCGGCTGCGCGACCCTCCGCTTCCCCTGGCTGCCGGGGTGCAACGCCTGTGGCTCGCGCGAGTGGGACACCGTCGAGGCGAGCGGCGAGGGGAGCGTCTACTCGTACGTGGTGATGCACCACCCGCCCTTCCCCGCCTTCGACCCCCCTTACGCGGTGGGGCTCGTCGAACTGGCCGAGGGAGTGCGGATGATCAGCAACGTCGTCGGGGTGCCGTACGACAAGGTGCGGATCGGGATGCCGGTCAGACTGGAGTTCCTCCGGGTGGACGACGAGCTCGAACTCCCCGTGTTCCGGGCGGAGACCGGCGCCGGAGGGGAGGGCTGACATGGACTTCACCCCCACCGAGGAGCAGCAGGCCGCTCGCGAGCTGGCCGCGCGGATCTTCGGCGACCTCGCCACCCCCGAGCGGCTCGCCGCCGTCGGCGGCGGCAGCGACGCCGAGCTGTGGAAGGCGCTGTGCGCCGCGGGCCTCCCCGAGGCCGTCGAGGAGACCGGACTCCTCGGACTCGTCCTGCTCGCCGAGGAGCAGGGACGTACGACGGCGCAGGTCCCCTTCACGGCGAGCTGCGCGTACGGGCTGCTCGCCGTCGCCCGGCACGGTACGGAGGAGCAGCGCGCCCGGCTGCTGCCCGGGCTCCGGGACGGCACGACGGTGGTCACCGGATGCTTCCCGGCCGCCGAGGGCCAGGGGGCGGTGCGGGCGGCGCCCGGCGGCCGGCTCACCGGCACCGTCCCGTGGGTGCCCTGGCTGAGGGACGCCACGCACGTCCTCGTGCCGGACGAGGACCGGGCCCTGTGGCTGGTGCGCACGGCGGACACCACCGGCCCCGCCGATCCGGTCGAGCTCACCGCCCCCTGGTCCGCCGGCCGCCTCGTCCTCGACGGGACACCGGGTGAACGCCTCGGCGAGGGGACACCGGGTGAACGCCCCGGCGGCCGCGGCGCGGCGGAGGACCCTGCCGGGACGTACGCGGACGTCCTCGCCGCCGCCCGGATCGCCTTCGCCGGCCTTCAGGCGGGCGTCTGCGCCGGTTCGCTGGCCCGCGCGGTCGCGTACACCTCGGTGCGGGAGCAGTTCGGGCGGCCGCTGTCCGCGAACCAGGCGGTGCAGCTGCGCGCCGCGGACGCGCACATGGACACGGAGTCCATCCGGGTCACGGCCTACGAGGCGGCGTGGCGGTACGACCAGGGCCTGCCGGCGGCCGAGCACGCGCTGACGGCCGCGTGGTGGGCCTCCGAGGCGGGCAAGCGGGTCGTGCACGCCGGTCAGCACCTGCACGGCGGCATGGGCGCGGACCTGGACCACCCGGTCCACCGGCACTTCCTGTGGGGGCGCCAGCTCGACGCGTATCTGGGCTGCGGCACGGAACTCCTCGCCGAACTGGGCGATCTGCTCGCGAAGGGAGAGGCGGCATGAGCGGGACCGGACGGTCCGTGCGGGCCGGGGACGAGCTGGCGCCGCTCGTCGTGCCGATCACCCGCACCCTGATCGTCGCCGGGGCGGTCGCCTCCCGCGACTACCAGGACGTGCACCACGACGCCGAGCTGGCCAGGGAGAAGGGCTCCCCGGACATCTTCATGAACATCCTCACCACCAACGGCCTGGTCGGGCGTTACATCACCGACCACTTCGGCCCCCGGGCCGAGCTCCGCAAGGTCGCCATCCGGCTCGGTGCCCCCAACTACCCCGGAGACACGATGACGTTGACCGGCACGGTCACCGAGGTGGACGGCACCGTGGTGCAGGTGCGGGTGATCGGGGCCAACGGCCTGGGCCACCACGTGACCGGCACCGTCACCGTCGCGCTGCCGGGGGAGGGGGAGCGATGAGCGTCCGCACCCGGGACTCGCTCGGCGGCCGGGCCGCCATCGCCGGTATCGGCGCGACCGAGTTCTCCAAGGACTCGGGCCGCAGCGAGCTCACCCTCGCCGTGGAGGCCGTGCACGCGGCGCTCGACGACGCCGGGCTCGTCCCCGCCGACGTCGACGGCCTGGTCACGTTCACGATGGACACCAGCCCGGAGATCACCGTCGCCCAGGCGGCGGGCATGGGTGAGCTGTCCTTCTTCTCCCGCGTCCACTTCGGCGGTGGCGCCGCCTGCGCCACCGTCCAGCAGGCCGCGCTGGCCGTCGCCACCGGGATCGCCGAAGTCGTCGTCTGCTACCGGGCGTTCAACGAGCGCTCGGGGCGCCGCTTCGGCTCCGGGGTGCAGCAGCGCGAGCCGTCAGCGGAGGGCGCCGCGCTCGGCTGGCAGCTGCCGTTCGGGCTGCTCACGCCGGCCTCGTGGGTCGCCATGATCGCCCAGCGCTATCTGCACGCGTACGGGCTGACCCCGGACGCGTTCGGGCACGTCGCG
Source organism: Streptomyces sp. NPDC051921 (assembly GCF_040680975.1). Classification (NCBI taxonomy): domain Bacteria; kingdom Bacillati; phylum Actinomycetota; class Actinomycetes; order Kitasatosporales; family Streptomycetaceae; genus Streptomyces; species Streptomyces sp. NPDC051921. The sequence continues at coordinate 150,511 of NZ_JBFAXU010000013.1, read as the reverse complement.
GTCACGGACCGGCGGTACGCGGCCACCAACCCGGCCGCGTACTTCTACGGCAAGCCGATCACGCTCGCCGACCACGCCGCCTCCCGCTGGATCGCCGAGCCGCTGCGGCTGCTCGACTGCTGCCAGGAGACCGACGGCGGCCAGGCGATCGTCGTCACCTCCGTCGAGCGGGCCCGTGACCTGCGCCGCCCGCCCGCGGTGGTCCTGGCCGCCGCCCAGGGAGCCGGGCGCAACCAGGAGGCGATGACCAGCTTCTACCGGGACGGTCTGACCGGGCTGCCGGAGATGGGCGTGGTGGCCCGTCAGCTCTGGCGCACCTCGGGGCTCGCGGCCGGCGACATCGACGTGGGCATCCTCTACGACCACTTCACCCCGTTCGTGCTGATGCAGCTGGAGGAGTTCGGCTTCTGCGGTAAGGGCGAGGCGGCGGACTTCGTGGCGGCGGACACGCTGCCGCTGAACACCCACGGGGGCCAGCTGGGAGAGGCGTATCTGCACGGCATGAACGGGATCGCGGAGGCGGTCCGACAGCTGCGCGGCACGTCCGTGAACCAGATACCCGGGGCGGCCAGGACCCTGGTCACGGCGGGCACCGGGGTTCCCACGTCCGGGTTGGTCCTGGGCGCGGACGGCTGACGATCCGGCCCCGACGGTGGCCGCACGGGGGCTCACGGGCCCTCCGGGCCCGGTCCTTCGCCGGGAAGGCGTTCGGCACGTGCGAGCGCCGTCGCCGGCGGTGCTGCGGGCCTGGCGGGCGTCGCCGTGCCGGGCCGTCGGGGTGTGCTCCGCGGACCGTGGCCGGGGGTGCCGGGTGCCGGGTGCCGGGTGCCGGGTGCCGGGTGCCGGGTGCCGCGGGAGCTGACGCCCGGGTGGAGGGCCTCGGCGCACGCGCCGGGCCGGCCGATGCTGCGGTCGGTGCGGTCGGCGGATGGTGACCGACCGCAGCGCCGTCGACGCACCGTCGCCCGCATCGGAGGGGGCGGATGCGGCGGTCGGCGGATGACCGACCGCAGCGCCGTCGACGCCCCCGTCGCCCGCATCGGAGGGGCGTGGTCCCGCCCGGCCGCGCCCCGGTCCGTCCCCGGACCCTGACGAGAGGCGCCCGCCCCTCCACCTTCAGGAGGTGCAGACATCCCCACCCCTACAACCTGAGGGGGATCGCGGTTCGGGACCTGGGGCCGATCCCCGGGGCGGTCGCCCGCTCATAGCGTGGAGCCATGACTCCGCCACCCTCTGGCCCCGTCTGCGCCGGCGCCTCCAAGGCCGCGAACGGCCGGGCGCCGCTCGCCTCGTACCCGACGTTCACCTCGTACGTGCGGGCCCGTGGCCCCGTCCTCCTGCGCACCGCGCGCTCGCTGACCGCGAACCCGTCGGACGCCGAGGACCTGCTCCAGACCGCGCTCACCAAGACCTTCATGGCCTGGGAGCGCATCGAGGACCACCGTGCCCTGGACGGTTACGTCCGGCGGGCGCTGCTGAACACCCGCACGTCGCAGTGGCGCAAGCGCAAGGTCGACGAGTACGCCTGCGAGGAGCTGCCGGAGCCGGTCGGGCTCCCGGAGCCGGACCCGGCGGAGCGGCAGGTGCTGCACGACGCGATGTGGCGTGCGGTGATGAAGCTCCCCGACCGCCAGCGGGCGATGGTCGTCCTCAGGTATTACGAGGACCTCAGCGAGGCGCAGACCGCCGAGGTGCTCGGCGTCTCCGTCGGGACGGTCAAGAGCGCCGTCTCCCGGGCGCTGGGCAAGCTCCGCGAGGACCCGGAGCTGTCCCCCGTACGGTGACCCGTTTCGCCCCCGGATGCGCCGCCGACCCGGGGCCCGGCCCCGCCGCAGCGGAAGTTACCCTCAGTTACGCCAGTCATCACTGGCAATTGGCTACTCCCGGGTAGTGACATACCGCCTGGTACGTGCGCAGAATCTCCCCACCCCCACATCACCTACTGCCGCGTAGCGCCCACCGGGAGGACGCCGTGCTGAGCACCATGCAGGACGTACCACTGACCGTGACCCGCATCCTGGAGCACGGGACGAGGATCCACGGGAAGTCGACCATCACCACCTGGACCGGAGAGGCCGAGCCGCAGCGCCGCACCTTCGCGGAGGCGGGCGCCCGGGCCGGACAGCTGGCCAACGCCCTGCGCGACGAACTCGGGGTCACCGCCGACGAGCGCGTGGCGACCCTCATGTGGAACAACGCCGAGCACGTCGAGGCGTACTTCGCGATCCCCTCGATGGGCGCGGTCATCCACACCCTGAACCTCCGCCTGCCCGCCGAGCAGCTGGCCTGGATCGTCAACCACGCCGCCGACCGGGTGGTCATCGTCAACGGTTCGCTGCTCCCCCTCCTCGCCCCGCTGCTGCCGCACCTGCCGACCGTCGAGCACGTCGTCGTGACCGGCCCCGGCGACCGCTCCGTCCTGGAGGGCGTCGCGCCCCGCGTGCACGACTACGAGGAGCTCATCGCCGGCCGCCCCGCCACGTACGACTGGCCCGAGCTGGACGAGCGCTCCGCCGCCGCCATGTGCTACACCTCCGGCACCACCGGCGACCCCAAGGGCGTCGTCTACTCCCACCGCTCCATCTACCTGCACAGCATGCAGGTCAACATGGCCGAGTCGATGGGCCTCACCGACAAGGACACGACCCTTGTCGTCGTGCCGCAGTTCCACGTGCTCGCCTGGGGTCTGCCGCACGCCACCTTCATGACCGGCATCAACATGCTGATGCCGGACCGTTTCCTCCAGCCGGCCCCGCTCGCCGAGATGATCGAGCGCGAGAAGCCGACCCACGCCGCCGCCGTCCCCACCATCTGGCAGGGCCTGCTCGCCGAGGTCCTGGCCCGCCCCCGCGACCTGACCTCCATGGCCCAGGTCACCATCGGCGGCGCCGCCTGTCCGCCCTCCCTCATGGAGGCGTACGACAAGCTCGGTGTCCGCCTCTGTCACGCCTGGGGCATGACGGAGACCTCCCCGCTCGGCACCATGGCCCACCCGCCGGCCGGTCTGACCGTCGAGGAGGAGTGGCCGTACCGCATCACCCAGGGGCGTTTCCCGACCGGCGTCGAGGCCCGCCTGGTCGGCCCCGCCGGCGAGATCCTGCCCTGGGACGGCGAGTCGGCGGGCGAGCTGGAGGTCCGCGGCAACTGGATCGCCGGCGCGTACTACGGCGGCGCCGGGGGCGAGGCCTTCCGTCCCGAGGACAAGTTCAGCGCGGACGGCTGGCTCAAGACCGGCGACGTCGGCGTCATCAGCACCGAGGGCTACCTCACCCTCACCGACCGCGCCAAGGACGTCATCAAGTCCGGCGGCGAGTGGATCTCCTCGGTCGAGCTGGAGAACGCGCTCATGGGCCACCCGGCCGTCGCCGAGGCCGCCGTCGTCGCCGTCCCCGACGAGAAGTGGGGCGAGCGTCCGCTCGCGACCGTCGTCCTCAAGGAGGGCGCGAGCGCGGACTACGCCGAGCTGCGCGCCTTCCTCGCCGCCGAGGGCGGCATCGCCCGCTGGCAGCTCCCGGAGCGCTGGGCGATCGTGCCGGCGGTCCCGAAGACGAGCGTCGGGAAGTTCGACAAGAAGGTGATCCGCAAGCAGTACGCGGAGGGCGAGCTGGACGTCACCCAGCTGTAGCCGTACGGGAGGACGGCACCGACCGGCACCCCGAGGGGGCCCAGGGCGTGTTGCGGAAGTCCCGCAACGCGCCCTAGTTGGTGCCGATCTTCGCGAGCAGGTCGACGATCCGGGCCTGCACCTCGGTGCTGGTCGCCCGTTCGGCGAGGAAGAGCACCGTCTCGCCGGAGGCCAGCGTGGGCAGTTCGGCCTCGTCGAGGTCGGTCGAGGTGTAGACGACCAGCGGGGTGCGGTTCAACTGCCCGTTCGCGCGCAGCCAGTCGATGATCCCGGCCCGGCGGCGACGTACCTGCATCAGGTCCATCACCACCAGGTTCGGGCGCGTCTGCTGCGCCAGCGTGACCGCCTCCGTGTCGGTCGCCGCCCGCGCCACCACCATCCCGCGCCGCTCAAGGGTCGCCGCGAGCGCCTGCGCGATGTCGTCGTGCTCCTCGATCAGCAGCACCCGCGAGGGGTGCTGCTCGCTGTCGCGCGGCGCGAGCGCCTTGAGCAGGACGGCCGGATCGGCGCCGTACGCAGCCTCCCGGGTCGCCTGCCCGAGCCCGGCGGCCAGCAGCACCGGCACCTCGGCGGCGACGGCCGCCTGGCGCAGGGACTGCAGCGCGGTACGGGTGATGGGCCCGGTCAGCGGGTCGACGAAGAGCGCGGCCGGGAAGGCGGCGATCTGCGCGTCGACCTCCTCGCGGGAGTGCACGATCACCGGCCGGTAGCCGCGGTCGCTCAGCGCCTGCTGGGTGGCCACGTCCGGAGCGGGCCAGACGAGCAGCCGACGCGGATTGTCCAGCGGCTCCGGGGGCAGTTCGTCGTCGACGGGCTGCGGCAGCGGCTGGTTCGACACCTCCACCGCACCGCCGGGGCCGTCCAGCGGCTCCGGCCCCTCCGCCGAGCCCTCGGCGGGCGCCCCTATGGCGTAGGCACGCCCCTCGGGCGCGGGCGCCGGAACCAGCGTCGGGCCGAGCTTGGGAGCGGCGGGCACGGGCGCGGGGACCGACGGCACCGGAGCCTCCGGCTGTGCCTGCGGCGCCTGAGGCTGCGGCTCCGGCTGCGGCTGGGCCTTGGCCACGGCCTCCGGAACCGCGGGCCGGCCCTCCTCCGCGGGGTTGCCGAGCTTGCGTCGCCGCCCGGAGGGAGCGACCGGGGTCCCGCCGGGCGGAGTCGTCGCGGCCGCGGGCTGGACGAAGGGCACGCCCTGGCCGAGCGTCCGCACGCTGAAGGCACGCCCCTGCGCGGTGTCCTTGGGAGGAGCGGGAGCGGGAGCGGGAGCGGGCACCGGCGCGGCCGGCGGCAGGACCGGGGCGGCGGGAGCAGCCGGGGCCGCCGGGGCAACCGGCACCTCCGGCGGGAGCGGTACGGACCCGGTGCCGGTGCCACTGGCGGTGGGCGCCGTGACCGGGGCGACCGCCGCGGGCAGCGGGTGCGGCTGCGACGGCGTGTGCTCGTCCTCCGGCAGCGTGCGTACGGCCTCGTGCCGCTCCTCGTGGTCGGGGCGGTGCTCGGGGGCGTCGTCGCGGTCGGCCCCGGCCGGCGGCAGCGCGAACGGCGTGCGCGGTCCGGCGTCGGCCGCGGCGGCCCGCTCCTGTGCGGCGGCCAGCGCACGCCGCCGACGCCCGGTGGGCTGCGGCGCGGCCCCCTCCGACGCGACGGCGGGCAGCGCGGGTGCGGCTGCGGGCGCGGAAGCCGGTGCCGGTACGGGCGCGAGCGCCGGGGCGGCGGCATCGACCGGGACGCCCTGCGGCGGCACGGTGTCGCCGAGCGCCGGGCGCCCCTGCGCGCTCTCGGCGGCGGTCACGACGGCGCCCTCGGCGGGCCGGCCACGACGCCGCCCGGTGCCGGTGGGGGCGTCGGCCCCCGCGCTCTGGGCGGGGATCAGCTCGGCCGCTGCCCCCGGCGTACCGGCGGGCGGCGTGTCGTCCGTACGCCCGCGGCGTCGTCCGGTCGGCTCGGGCACGGGGCCGCCCTCGGGCGCCAGCGGGCTCTGCAGGAACGCGTCCGTGGACGCGGCCCGCCGGGCCCGCCGCCGCCCGCCACCGTTGGTGGCGCCCGGGGCGGCTCCGCCGAGGCTCGCGTCGGCGGGCGGGGCCTGCGCGGGAAGCGCGGGCCTCTCGGCGTCGGCGGTGGGCGCGGGCTGCGGGGCCATGGACACGGGGCCGATGGACTGCGGGGGGACGGGGCGAGCCTGCTCGGCCGCCGGGGCCTCGGCCTGCGGCGAGCCGGTCGGCGAGACGTTCGGCGAGAGGTTCTGCGAGACGTTCGGCGAGCCGGGCCCGTGCAGGGCGAGTCCGCCCTGCGTGTGCGTGGTCCGCGCCGGTTCGGCGTGCGCGTGCGGTGCGGCGTGCGCATCCGGTCCGGGCAGCGCGGGTCCGGGCAGCGCGAGTCCGGCCGGTGCGAGTCCGGCCTGCGCGGGCTCGAGGCCGGGGTGCCCGGGCGTCCCGCCCCGCGCCGGCTCGAGGGCGTGCTGTTCGGCGGCCCCCGGCGCGGACGGGTCCGGTACGGGTACGGGCGGAGCCGGCACGGTGCCCCGCCCGGCGCCCAGCGGAACCTCGACGACGTACGCGCCGCCGGTCGTGCCCGGCACCTCGTGGGTCTGCACCACGCCGCCGTGCGCGGCGACGATCCCGCGGACGATCGGCTGATGGACCGGGTCGCCGCCGGCGTACGGGCCGCGGACCTCGATCCGTACGACGTCACCGCGCTGGGCGGCGGCGACGACGATCGTGGAGTCCGCGTAGCCGCCGGACTGGGTGGCCTTGCTCTTGCCGGTCGCGTCGACGCCCGCGACGTCCGCGACGAGGTGCGAGAGCGCCGTGGTGAGCCGCGCCCGGTCGACCTCGGCCTCGATCGGCGGCGCGTGGACGGCGAACTGGGCCCGCCCGGGGCCGATCAGCTCGACGGAGCCGTCGATGCCGGCGGTGACGATGCCGTCGAGCAGGGCGACGCGCTTGTCCAGCTGCTCCGCGCCCGCGTCGAGCCGCTGGTAGCCGAGGACGTTGTCGACCAGGGTGGTCATCCGGGCGTAGCCGGCGGCGAGGTGGTGGAGGACCTGGTTGGCCTCGGGCCAGAGCTGCCCGGCGTCGTCGGCGGCCAGGGCGCTCAGTTCGGCGCGCAGCTCGTCGAGCGGCCCGCGGAGGGACTCGGCGAGCACGGCGGTCAGCTGCTCGTGCCGGGCGGTGAGGGCCGCGACCCGCTGCCGCTCCTCGGCCAGCTCGCTCTCGTACCGCTCCTTCTGCTGCTCCAGCTGGGCGGTGAGCCCGTCCGTCCGCTCGGCGAGCTGGGCGGTGAGCTCGCCCGTCCGCTCGGCCAGTTCGGCGTCGTGCTTCTCCGTGAGGTCGGCGAGCTCGGCGGCGTGGGCCTCGACGAGCTGCTCGTACGGCCTGCGGTCGGTGAAGGTCATGACGGCGCCGACGAGCTGGTCCCCGTCCCGCACCGGCGCGGTGGTGAGGTCGACCGGCACGCGGTCGCCGTTCTTCGCCCAGAGCACCTGCCCGCGGACCCGGTGCTTGCGGCCCGACTTGAGGGTGTCGGCGAGCGGCGACTCCTCATAGGGGAAGGGCTCGCCGTCGGCGCGCTTGGGGAGGATCAGCCCGTGCAGCTCGGCGCCGCCGAGCTCGCCGGCGCGGTAGCCGAGGATCTGCGCGAAGGCGGGGTTCACGAGGACGACCCGGCCGTCGGTGTCCGTGCCGACGACGCCCTCGGAGGCGGCGCGCAGGATCATCTCGGTCTGGCGCTGGGAGCGGGCGAGTTCGGCCTCGGTGTCGAGGGTGCCGGTGAGGTCACGGACGACGAGCATGAGGAGCTCGTCGCCGGTGTAGCCGCTGTACGAGTCGTAGGCCTCGCGCCCGTCCTCCAGGCTGGCGCTGGTCACCTCGACCGGGAACTCTCCGCCGTCGGTGCGGCGGGCCATCATCCGGGTGGGCCGGGTGCGGCCGTGGTCGTCGGTGCCCTCGGGGCGGCGCATCGAGCCGGGGATGAGGCGCGAGTCGAAGTCCGGCAGGAGGTCGAGCAGCCCGCGCCCGACGAGCGCGGTGCCGGGGGTCTCGAACATGCCGAGGGCGATGGTGTTGGCGTTGACGACCGTGCCGTTGCAGTTCACGAGCACGAGGCCGTCGGGGAGGGCGTCGAGTATGGCTGCGAGGCGAGCAGCGCCTCGGGATGGCCTGCTGCTCACGCGACGCTTCCTCCCTGAACCCACTGCACTTGCCTGCAGCCCTTGCCTGGTGCCTAGTGGCCTGCGGGCCCCATCTTGCCCCTCGGGTCGCGGCCTGTCACGGAGGGAGTCTAAGGGAGGCAGACGCTCCGCCTAGGGACACGGGGTGGAGGTTCCGTGCCCGGCTCGTCGCCCGGCTCGTGCCCGGCTGCCCGCCCGGCCGGGGCCCGCCGTGCCCGGCCCCCGGCCGGGCTCGGTCCTCAGCCCTTCACGCGGGGGAGCACGGGGCGGAGGTTCTCCCAGCGGTCGATCTCGCAGCCGTTGGCGCGGGAGAAGCGGGCGTCGACGGCGCGCCCCTGCCAGTTGCCGGTGATGCGTGCGGTGGCCGGGCCGCCGTACTGCTCCGTGCACATCTGGTCGGCGGGCACGGGCGCGAAGGGGTCGTCGCCGGCCTGCGTGAGCTGCGCGAGCCGCTTGCAGGCGTTCTCGGCGGCGGGGTGGGTGCCGCCGGGCGACGCGCCGCACCTCAGCTCGAACGTCCCGTCGGCCTCCTGGTGCCCGCTCCGTTCGATGCTCACGGTGAGGGAGTCGGGCGCGGAGAGCAGCGGCAGCGGGGGAAGCGCCCCGAGCCCGATGGCGGTGGAGGCGGCGGTGGCGAGGCTGGCGAGAAGGAGGGGGCGCAGCATGACGTACTCCCGTTGTGGTGCGGTGCGTGGGGCGCGGCGGTGGCGACGGGGAACCGGCGGGCCGTTCCCCCCTCACTAACGCTCCGGACCCCGCTCCGTTGCGCAACGGGGGATGCTCCGGGCGGGGGCGGGCGGAGAGGCGCGCGGGAGGGCACGGCCCTTTGCCCTGGGCCCCGGGGTCCTAGTACGGTGATAAGCGATTGGTGGCGCGGCGCTCGTCTGTGTCATCATCTGCACGCACCACCCGCATACGCGCGCGGTGCGAAGGAGGCGTCGCCTAGTCCGGTCTATGGCGCCGCACTGCTAATGCGGTTTGGGTCTTAAAGCCCATCGAGGGTTCAAATCCCTCCGCCTCCGCCAACCCGAAGCCCCGGTCGTCCCGACCGGGGCTTCGGTCGTTCCCGGAGCCGCGGGTCGCGCCCGGCGCCCCACCCCACACCCCGCGCCCCCGCGAGCCACGACCGACGCCCCGCGACCGAGCTCCGTGACCGCGCCCCGCGACCGACGACCCGCGACCGATGACCTGTGACCGCGCCCCGCGACCGATGACCCGCGACCGCGCCCCGCGAGCGACGACCCGACCGGCGCCCCGCCACCTCGAACCTCGTCCTGTGATCGCGCGCCGCGACCGCGACCGCGGGCGCCCCGTCCGCCCCCGCGAGCGCGGCTCCGGTACCCCCGCCGCGTCGAGCTCCGAGCGCGCGCCGCCGTGAGCGCGCGGCTCCCCGTCCGGCCGCATGTGACCCCGGTCTCTTTTCCCGCCTTTTCCCCCGCGAACGCCCGCCCGCGCGCCCTCGCCCGCCGTGCGCCCCTAGGTCGTCCGTGGGGCGTTTTCGCAGGTCGCAAGGGGTGTGGTCAATGGATTTCACATGACGGCGGCAGTCATGTAATGTTCTTCCTGTCGCCGCGAGCGGGCCGAAAGGCCGGGGAGCGGAGGCGAAAAACAAAACAAGCACTCGTAGCTTAACGGATAGAGCATCTGACTACGGATCAGAAGGTTGCAGGTTCGAATCCTGCCGAGTGCACAGAGACAAGAGGCCCGGACGAGAGTCCGGGCCTCTTGCGTTGTGCCGTGCCGGAAAGATCGGGGGGTCGGCCCCGGGTAGGACTCGAAGGTGACGCGCCGGTCGACCGAGGGGCGATGGCATGCGGTCAACAAGGACCCCGGCCTGACGCCCTATCTGGTCCTCAACTGCGACAGCCACCACGACAGCGCCTTTCTGCCCTTCACCTCGGAACAGGGGTAGCTGCGAATGCACCGCGCCGTCCCGGTGATCGGGGAGCCCGGCCAGTCCTACCCGTACAGCTGTGAACGCACGTCCGCCGAACCCGACTTCGGTCGCCGGGGAGCCTGCCGAACGATCGGGCCCTGTCCGCATCCGCGGCGAGCGCGCGAGCGCGCGAGCGGGCGGAGCGGGGTGGGGTGGGCGGAGCGGGCTGGGTGGGCGGAGCGGGGTGGGCCGGCGGGCGGGTGGGGCGGGCGGGTGCGGCGCCTCACTCTGGAGAGTGGAACCCGGCGCCCAGTGGGGCGCAGCCCGCCGGGTCGCTCTCGGGCAGGAACGGGGGCGCCAGAAAGCTGTGGGGCCCGAGCATCCCCACAGACGGAGTGGTCGCCCATGCCCCTTCATCCCCCACGGCGCCGAGCCCGGCGCGTCGGCGCGCTGATCGGCGCGTCCCTGGCGCTGGTCCTCGGCCTGCCCGGAGTGGCGACCGCCGCCCCCGGCGACCTGGACCCCACGTTCGGCGGCGACGGCACGGTCGTCACGGACGCGGGGTACATCGAGAACAACGGCGACGTGGCCGTCCAGCCCGACGGCAAGATCGTCACCCTCGGCACCGGGAACAACTTCCCCGAGGAGCCCACCGACTTCCTGGTGATGCGCTACAACGCCGACGGCAGCCTCGACACGGAGTTCGGGGAGGGCGACGGCATCGTCCTGGCCGATCTCGGCGCGGCGTACGACGACATGGGCAAGGCCCTGGCGCTGCAACCGGACGGCAAGATCATCGCGGTGGGCAGCAGCTTCCGGAGTTTCGGCCGATGGATGTTCGCGGTCCACCGGCTCAACGCGGACGGCACTCCGGACACCGGATTCGGCACGGGCGGGTCGGTGTTCACCGCCTTCGACGACCCGTCGGGGAACGCGCAGGCCGAGGCCGTGGCCCTGCAGGCGGACGGCAAGATCGTCGTCGGTGGGTCCAGCGCCGGCGGGTTCACCCTGGCGCGCTACGACGTGGACGGCAGCCTGGACACCGGCTTCGGCGGCGACGGCACGGTCACCACCGCTTTCGAGGGGACCGGCGCGACGGTCCTCGACCTGGCCGTGCAGCCCGACACCGGCATCGTGGCCGGCGGCTACGGTGCCGGTGGCATGGCGGTGGCGCGCTACCACGCGGACGGGAGCCTGGACACGGGCTTCAGCGGCGACGGCCGCGCGAGCATCACCTTCGGGAGCGGGACGTCCGGAGCGGAAGGCATCGCCCTGCAGCCGGACGGCAGGATCGTCGGAGTCGGCGCCTTCAACGACGCCTTCGCGGTGGTGCGGTTCACCGCCGACGGCGCGCCCGACCCGACCTTCGACGGCAACGGCAGGCTGACCACGTCCTTCGGGACCGGGCAGACCAGGGCCATGGGCGTGGTGCTGCAGCCGGACGGCAGGATCGTCGCCGCCGGTTACCACAGCGGCGAGTTCGCGCTGGCGCGCTACAACACCGGCGGCAGTCTGGACGTCGACTTCGGCGGCGACGGGCGGGTGACCACCGATCCCGGGACCTACACGTTCTACGGCAACGCCGTGGCACTGCAGCCCGACGGCGGCATCGTCGTCTCCGGCGACGACCTGGTCGAGAGCGCCGTGGCCCGCTACCTGGGCGGCGGCGGCGTCGAACCCCCGACGGCGGACCTGTCGGTCACCAAGACCGGGCCCGCCACGCTCGTCCTGGGCGACCAGGCGACGTACACGATCCGGGTGACGAACAACAGCACCGCCACGACGGCCACCGGGGTGTCGCTCTCGGACACGCTCACCGGCGCTTCCGGTCGGCTGCTGTCGGCCACGCCCAGTCAGGGCGGCCCGTGCACGGTGAACCCGACCACGATGAGCTGCACCCTCGGGAGCATCGCCCCCGGCGCGTCCGCGACGGTCAGCGTCGTCGCCGAGCCGCGTACGACCGGCACCCTGACGGACTGGGTGGCGATCGGGGCCGCGGAGGAGGACCCCGTCCCGGCCAACAACAACGCCAACGCGGCGACAGTCGTGAACAACTCGCGCGGCTGCACGATCGTCGGCACGAGCGTCACCGAGACGCTCAACGGCACCTCCGGCAACGACGTGATCTGCGCGCTCAGCGGCAACGACACGGTGTACGGCAACGGCGGCAGCGACACCGTCCACGCGGGCGCCGGCAGCGACTGGGTCAGCGGCGGCACCGGCAACGACCGGCTGATCGGCCAGTCCGGCGGCGACCGGCTCAACGGCGACGGCGGCAACGACACCCTGGACACCCGCGACGGCATCGGCGGCAACGACGCCGCCTACGGCGGCGACGGGTCCGACACCTGCACCACCGACACGGGCGACTTCCGCAACAGCTGCCCCTAGGGGCAGGCCCTGGAGCCCCCACGGCGGGCAGCCCGCGAGAGGCCCGGACGCACGTCCGGGCCTCTTGGCGTGCTCCGCGGGGTGGGTGGTGGCCTCTCGCCGTGCTCTCCGGGATGGGTGGTGGGCTCTTGGCGTGGTCTCCGGGGTCGGTGGTGGCCCTCGCCGTGGTCTCCGGGGTGGGTGGTGGCCCTCGCCGTGCTCTCCGGGGTGGGTGGTGGCCCTCGCCCTGCTCCCCGGGGGCGGCCGGTGGCCTCTCGCCGGGCTCGCCGCGGCGGGCGGTGGCCGGTCGCTGGTGGTCCGCCGGTGGGAGCGGTAGCGTCCGGCGGCATGTACGTCTGGTATGCCGCGTACGGGGCGAACACGGACGGCGCCCGCCTCGGGCGCTATCTGGTCAGGTGCCGGGACCGGGCCGCGCCCGTCGAGTCCCGGGGTGTCGTGCTCGGCGGTGCCGTGTACTTCGCGACCGAGTCGCCCGTGTGGGGCGGCGGCCGCGGCTTCTACGACCCGGACGCGTCCGGCAGCGTCTTCGCGCGGGCGCATCTGATCACCGTCGGGCAGTTCTCCGACATCGCCGCCCAGGAGATGTACCGGGAGCCGGTCGCTGACCTCGACGTGTCCGAGGCGGTGGCCCGCGGGCGCGTCTCGTTCGGGCCGGGGCGCTACGAGACGGTGGTCTGCGCCGGGGACATCGACGGCGTCCCGCTGCTCGCCCTGACCGCGCCCTGGGCGGTGGGCGAGGTGGAGTTCCGGGTGCCGTCCGAGGCATATCTGCGGCGCATCGCCGCCGGGTTGTGCGCCTCCGGCGTCTGGGACGCCGGCGAGGTGGCCGGCTATCTCGCCCGGTGCCCCGGGGCCCTCGGCCACTGGAGCGCCGCCGACGTGCTCGCCCTCATCGACAGCACGAGCTCCACACCTTCGGGTGAACCAGGCTGATTTCCATGTCAGTTGAATATGCCCTCGGCCTAGCGTGCAGAGGGAGGTGATGTCCGATGAACGCCATCGACATCGACGACTTCGTGTACGCCGCCACGGGAGCGCGGCTGCGGAGGATCACGCTGCCGGACGGGACGCACTGGTTCCCCGCCGTGGACGTGGCCCGCCGGCTCGGGTACACCAGCGCACGGCAGGCCCTCCGCGCGTACGTCGGGGACGCGCTGCACACGCCGCTCGGGGAGCTTCCCGTCGAGATCGCCCCGACGACCGGGTACAGGAGCCTCAAGAAGTCGACGCGCATGGTCTGTCTCGAAGGGGTCGTGCAGCTCGTCCAGGCGTCCCGCAGGGCCGAGGCCGCGCCGTTCAAGGAGTGGGTCGCCCAGGTCGTCGCCGACGTGCAGCGCGAGGGGGCCTACCGGCTCGATCCGTCCCCCGTCGGCGCCACCGGATTCCTCCTCCCGCAGCAGCTCCTCGACGCGCTCGTCCGCCTGGAGGAGGGCAGCCTCCGGCTCGACGAGGAGGGCTGTGAGCTGCTGCGCGAGGCCGGGCGTGACCTGCGCCGGATCGCCGCCTCCCTGGAGCGGCTCTCCGTGCCCGGCCAGCGTTCCGGGCCCGCGCTCACCCCTCAGGAGCTCCTCGACTCCTGGTGCGAGCGGAAGGTCGTCGAGAGCGCCGACGTCCACGCCGTCGCCGCCTGTCTGGCCCCGGCCCTCGTACGCGGCGGAGTGCGCTACCGCCTGGAGGAGGTCGCCCGCCGCACCGGGCTCACCGCCGAGCGCGTCCGCGACTGCGTGCGCGTGCTCGTCGAGCGCGGCTGCATGCGGCACGCGGGCGACGCGGCCGGCACCGACGAGGGGCTGCTGTACGTGCTGCCCTGACCCCGGTGACCGATGTCAGTGGCCCGTACGACACTGGACGCATGGTGTGGCGGAGTGCCGGGATCTCGTGGCGCGGCGGTGTGCCCGCGCTGCGGTGGGAGGGCGGTCGCGTCAGCGCGCTCGCGTACGGGCGGGACATCGCCTTCCGGGCCCTCGGCGAGCGGCGGTGCCCCGGCGCACGCGGGAATCCCTGCCCGCTCGCCGCCGTCGTGTCCGGGCGCAGCACCGGCGGGCGGTGCCCCGAGTGCGCGCGGCTCGACCGGGCGCACTCCGTCGCGGCCGACACGATCGCGGACGACCCCCGGCCGTACCGGGTGTACCTCGCCTGGTTCGGGCCCGGCATGGTCAAGGTCGGGATCACCGGGGAGGAGCGCGGCGACGCCCGGCTGCTCGAACAGGGGGCCGTCGCCTACAGCTGGCTCGGGCGGGGCCCGCTGATGGCCGCGCGACGGACCGAGGAGGTGCTCCGGCACGCGCTCGCGGTGCCCGACCGCATCCCGTACGCCCGCAAGCGGGCCGTCCGGCGCGCCCTGCCGCCCGCCGCCGAACGGGCCGACGAGGTCGCCGAGCTGTACGGGCGGGCCGTGGCCGTCCCCGCCTGGGCCGAGACGCTCCACACGCTGCCCTGCCAGGTTCGTGATCACGTCGACGTCTTCCGCCTCGAAGCGCTCGCCGACCGGCACCCCTCTCCCGAGCTGGCGGTCACCGAGTGCGTCGACGGCGGGGTCCTCGCCGGGCGGCTGGTCGCCGCCGCCGGGCCCGATCTGCATCTGCTCGGCCCTGACGGGCTGCCCCTCGTCCTCGACACCCGGCTGCTGTCCGGATGGGAGCTGGCCGCCGCGCCGGCCGGTCACGCCGTCACGGTCGCCGTCGCCGCGACCGCGGACACGTCCCCGGACCGCGCGGACGGGCAGGAACCGTTGTTCTGAGGGGCCGAAGCGCTGAACCGTAAAGTCTTGGATCCCTTCCGGGCCCGTCCATGGACACCGCGACCACCGCCCCCGCAGGGTGATCACATGACCCCGAACCTCGTGGGCGGCTTCGAACCGCCCTACTACACCGCTGTCTTCACGTCGATCCGTCCCGACGACCCCGAGGGCTACGCCGAGACCAGCACCCGGATGCAGGAGCTCGTCCGGGACGTCCCCGGCTTCCTCGGCTACGAGTCCGCCCGCACCCCCGGCGGCATCGGCATCACCGTCGCGTACTTCCGCGACCTGGACGGCCTCGACGCCTGGCGGCGGCACCCCGAGCACATGGCCGCCAAGGAGTACGGGCGCGAGCACTGGTACGAGAACTACCGCGTGCACATCGGCAAGGTCGAGCGGACGTACGGCCATGTCCGGGACTGACGCGGACGTCCGGCCGTGGATCGACCGCCTCGGCCTCCCCGGGCTCGTCGACGTCCACACCCACTTCATGCCCCGCAACGTCCTCGACAAGGTCTGGGCCTACTTCGACTCCGCCGGCCCCCTCACCGGCGTCGAGTGGCCCATCACCTACCGCGAGGAGGAGGACCGGCGGGTCGCGCTGCTCCGCGACTTCGGGGTGCTCGCGTTCACCTCGATGCTCTATCCGCACAAGGCGGGCATGGCGGAGTGGCTCGACGACTGGGCCGCCGACTTCGCCGCCCGCACGCCCGACTGCCTCCACACCGCGACCTTCTTCCCCGAACCCGGCGCCCCCGGCTACGTCCGGCGGGCCCTCGAACGCGGCGCCCGGGTGTTCAAGGTGCACCTCCAGGTCGGCGCCTTCGACCCGAACGATCCGCTGCTCGACGACGTGTGGGGGCTCGTCGAGGAGGCCGGTGCGCCGGTCGTCGTGCACTGCGGGTCCGGGCCCGCGCCCGGCGCGTACACGGGGCCCGGGCCGATCGGGCGGCTGCTCGCCCGCCGGCCCCGGCTGCGGCTCGTCGTCGCCCACATGGGCATGCCCGAGTACGGGGAGTTCCTGGACCTCGCCGACCGGTACGAGGGCGTCCACCTCGACACCACCATGGCGTTCACCGACTTCAGCGAGCGTCTCGCGCCCTTCCCGGCCGGGGAGCTCACGAGGCTGCAGGGGCTCGGCGACCGGATCCTGCTCGGCTCCGACTTCCCCAACATCCCCTATCCGTACGTCCATCAGCTCGACGCCCTCGAACGGCTCGGGCTGGGCGACGACTGGCTGCGGGCCGTCTGCCACGACAACGCGGCCCGGCTCTTCGGGCTGTCGCACCGGCCCTCGCGGGCCGCCGACCGGTCCAGGGGCACTTCTCAGGAAATTCACAGGTAAGCGAAAGACGCGTCTCAGGCCGGCCCGGAACCGTGACGCGTATGACTGCGACCACGTCCCGCTCGCGTACCGATCTGCTCCGCACCGACGGCTCCGCCGTCCGGGTCCTCGTCGTCGACGACGAGGCCGCGCTCGCCGAGCTGCTCTCGATGGCCCTGCGCTACGAGGGCTGGCAGGTGCACAGCGCGGGCGACGGGGCCGGGGCGCTGCGCACCGCCCGCGACTTCCGGCCCGACGCCGTCGTGCTCGACATGATGCTGCCCGACATGGACGGACTGTCCGTCCTCGGCCGGCTGCGGCGCGAACTGCCGGACGTTCCGGTGCTGTTCCTGACGGCGAAGGACGCCGTCGAGGACCGGATCGCGGGGCTCACGGCGGGCGGCGACGACTACGTCACCAAGCCCTTCAGCCTGGAGGAGGTCGTGGCCCGGCTGCGGGGGCTCATCCGCCGGTCCGGGGCCGCGCAGGCGCGCGCCGAGTCGCTGCTCACCGTCGGGGACCTCACCCTCGACGAGGACAGCCACGAGGTGACCCGGGGCGGTGAGTCCATCCACCTCACCGCCACCGAGTTCGAGCTGCTGCGCTTCCTCATGCGCAATCCGCGCCGGGTGCTCAGCAAGGCGCAGATCCTCGACCGGGTCTGGTCGTACGACTTCGGCGGCCAGGCCAATGTCGTCGAGCTCTACATCTCGTACCTGCGGCGGAAGATCGACGCCGGACGCAGCCCCATGATCCACACCCGGCGGGGGGCCGGCTACCTCATCAAGCCGGGGGAGTAGTCGGCCGTGCGGTTCCCCCGAGTGGGCGGCGGTCGGCCCTGGTCGCTGCGGACCCGGCTGGTCGTCTCCGCCGTCGCGCTCATCGCCGTCGTCTGCGCGGTCATCGGCACGGTGACGACGATCGCCTTCCGGTCCTACCTCTACGACCAGGCGGACACACGGCTGCAGGAGGTCGCGAACCGTGCGGCCGGTCCGCCGCTCGAGGCCGCCGGGCCCTCGCCCGGCGGCTTCGACGCGCCCCAGGACTTCGTCATCGGGCCCGGGGCGCCGCTGGGGACGGTCGGCGGACGGGTGGTCGACGGGGAACTGACGTGGGCGGACCGTTCCGTACCGCCGGAGGACGGGCCGTACGGGCCGAGGTACCGGATCGAGGCGTTGAGCGCCGCCCAGTCCGCCGGCCTCGCCGCCGTCCCGCGCGACGGCGACCCGCACACGGTGTCGCTGCCCGGCGGCCTCGGCGACTACCGGGTGCAGTACGCGTCCGGCAAGAACGGCGACTACCTCATAGGCATTCCGCTGACCGAGGTCAGGGACGCCCTGTCCACCCTGATCGTCGTGGAGTTGAGCGTCACCGGCGCCGGGCTCGTCGCCGCCTCGCTCGCGGGGACGGTGCTCGTGCGGGTCGCCCTGCGGCCGCTGCGCCGGGTCGCCGCGACCGCCGCGCAGGTGTCCCGGCTGCCGCTGCACAGCGGCGAGGTGGCGCTCGACCACCGGGTGCCGGAGGCGCAGGCCGATCCGCGGACGGAGGTCGGGCAGGTCGGCGCGGCCATCAACCGCATGCTGGACCACGTGCATTCGGCGCTCGACGCGCGCCAGCAGAGCGAGACGCGGGTGCGCCAGTTCGTCGCGGACGCCAGCCATGAGCTGCGCACCCCGCTGGCCTCGATCCGGGGGTACGCGGAACTGACCCGGCGCGGCCGGGAGGAGTGCGGGCCCGACACCCGGCACGCGCTCGGGCGCATCGAGTCCGAGGCGACCCGGATGACGGGACTGGTGGAGGACCTGCTGCTGCTCGCCCGGCTCGATGCCGGACGGCCGCTGTCGTACGAGCGCACCGATCTCTCCCTGCTCGTCGTGGACGCCCTCTCGGACGCCCGCGCGGCCGGGCCCGAGCACCGTTGGCGGCTCGAACTCCCCGACGGGGACGCCGGGGTGAAGGTGCCCGCCGACGGCGCCCGGCTGCACCAGGTGCTGGTGAACCTGCTCGCCAACGCCCGTACCCACACCCCGCCCGGCACGACCGTCACCGCCCGCGTCCGTACCGCGCCGGGGCATGCCGTCGTCGAGGTCGAGGACGACGGGCCGGGTGTCCCGGCCGCGTTGCTGCCGACCGTCTTCGAGCGGTTCGCACGCGGCGACGCCTCGCGCTCCCGGCAGGCCGGCAGCACCGGGCTCGGGCTCGCCATCGTCCGGGCCGTCACGCTCGCCCACGGCGGCGAGGTGACCGTCGACAGCCGCCCCGGCCGCACCGTCTTCGCCGTGCGGCTGCCCGGCGAGCGCTGACTCACAGGCAGGGCACAGCCTCACCACACGGCCGTGACAGCGGGCCCGGTGAGGGTCGGGGGCATGCAAACGACAGTGTCCGCCGAAACCCTTCCCGCCCGGGAGCACCTCCCCGTGGGCGCGGCCGGCAGGCCCGTCCTCGACGTGGTGATCCCCGTCTACAACGAGGAGAAGGACCTGGAGCCGTGCGTGCTGCGGCTCCACGAGCACCTCCACCGCACCTTCCCGTACGACTACCGCATCACCGTCGCCGACAACGCCTCCACCGACTCCACGCCGGACGTCGCCCGCGCGCTCGCCGCCCGCCTGCCGGACGCCGTGCGGTTCGTACGGCTGGAGCAGAAGGGCCGTGGCCGGGCGCTGCGGTCCGTGTGGTCGGCGTCCGAGGCGCCGGTCCTCGCGTACATGGACGTGGACCTGTCCACCGACCTCAACGCGCTGCTCCCGCTCGTCGCACCGCTCATCTCCGGCCACTCCGACCTGGCGATCGGCTCGCGGCTCGCGCGTTCCTCGCGGGTGGTGCGCGGCCCGAAGCGGGAGTTCATCTCGCGGGCCTACAACCTGATCCTGCGCGGCTCGCTCGCCGCCCGCTTCTCGGACGCCCAGTGCGGCTTCAAGGCGATCCGGCGGGAGGTCGCCGAGCGGCTGCTGCCGATGGTGGAGGACACCGGCTGGTTCTTCGACACGGAGATGCTGGTGCTCGCCGAGCGGGCCGGGCTGCGCATCCACGAGGTGCCGGTCGACTGGGTCGACGACCCCGACTCGACCGTGCACCTCGTGCGGACCGCCACCGACGACCTGAAGGGCGTGTGGCGGGTGGGCCGGGCCCTCGCGACCGGCTCGCTGCCGCTCGACCGCCTCGCCCGGCCCTTCGGGGACGACCCGCGGGACCGTGAACTCAACGGCGTGCCGGGCGGGCTGGCGCGGCAGCTG
Source organism: Streptomyces sp. NPDC051921 (assembly GCF_040680975.1). NCBI lineage: Bacteria > Bacillati > Actinomycetota > Actinomycetes > Kitasatosporales > Streptomycetaceae > Streptomyces > Streptomyces sp. NPDC051921. The sequence continues at coordinate 131,154 of NZ_JBFAXU010000013.1, read as the reverse complement.
GTCGGCTTCTGCGTGGTCGGCGTCCTGTCGACGCTCTTCTACCTCGCCCTCTACTCCTTCTTCCGGCTCGGCGTCGGTGCCCAGCCCGCCAACGCCGGTGCCCTCCTGCTCTCCGCCGTCGCCAACACGGCCGCCAACCGCCGGCTCACCTTCGGCGTGCGGGGCCGGGACCGGGCCGCCCGGCACCAGGCGCAGGGCCTGGTCGTCTTCGGTATCGGTCTCGCCCTGACCAGCGGCTCCCTCGCCGCGCTCGGCGCCGCGACGGGCGATCCGGCGCACTCGACCGAGCTCGCCGTACTGATCGTCGCCAACCTCGCCGCGACCGTCGTGCGCTTCCTCCTCTTCCGGCTCTGGGTCTTCCCGGAGCGCGTGGCCACCACAAGGACAAGGACCACTCGATGAACTCCCCGAACACGCGAGGCCGACGCCTCTGGCGCGGGCGTCCCGAGGACGCGCCCTGGGTGCGGCCGGCCTTCCTCGGCCTGCTCCTCGCGACCGCGGCCCTGTACCTCTGGAACCTGAGCGCGAGCGGCTACGCCAACTCCTTCTACTCCGCCGCCGTCCAGGCCGGCAGCCAGAGCTGGAAGGCCTTCTTCTTCGGCTCGCTCGACGCGGCGAACGCCATCACCGTCGACAAGCCGCCGGCGGCCCTGTGGCCGATGGCCCTGTCCGTGCGTCTCTTCGGCCTCGGCTCCTGGCAGATCCTGGTCCCCGAAGTGCTCATGGGGGTGGGTACGGTCGCCGTCCTCTACGCGGCCGTCCGGCGACGCTTCGGCGCGGGCGCGGGCCTGATCGCGGGTGTGGTGCTCGCGCTCACCCCGGTCGCCGCGCTGATGTTCCGCTTCAACAACCCCGACGCGCTGCTCGCCCTGCTCATGACGGTCGCCGTCTACTGCGTGCTGCGTGCCCTGGAGCTCGACGGGGGCGCCGCGCGGTGGCTGGCGTGGGCCGGGGTCGCGCTCGGGTTCGCCTTCCTGGCCAAGACCCTGCAGGCCTTCCTGATCCTGCCGGTGCTCGCGCTCGTGTACGTGGTGTGCGCGCCGGGCGGCCTGGCGCGGCGGTTGGGCCGGCTCGGCCTCGGCGGTCTCGCGCTCCTCGTGTCGGCGGGCTGGTGGGTGGCCCTGGTCGAACTGTGGCCGGCGTCCTCCCGCCCGTACGTCGGGGGCTCGCAGAACAACAGCTTCCTTGAGCTGACCTTCGGCTACAACGGCCTCGGCCGGCTCAACGGTGACGAGGTCGGCAGCGTGGGCGGCGGCGGTCGCGGGGGCGGGCCCGGCGGCATGTCGGTGGATCTTCCCGCGGGCGCGGAGCCGCCCACCCTGGGCCGTGGCGGCGGCTGGGGCGAGACCGGCATCGGCCGCATGTTCGACGACCAGGTCGGCGGTCAGATCTCCTGGCTGCTCCCGGCGGCGCTGCTGCTCCTCGTCGCCGGTCTCGTGGTGACCTGGCGGGCCTCGCGCACGGACACGGCGCGGGCGGCGTTCCTGGTGTGGGGCGGCTCGCTGCTGATGACGACGGGCGTCTTCAGCTTCATGGCCGGCATCTTCCACGAGTACTACACGGTGGCCATGGCCCCGTACGTCGCCGCCCTGATCGGCATGGGCGCGGCGGTGCTGTGGGAGGAGCGGACCCGCTTCCCCGCCTCGGCCGCCCTCGCCGCCGCGGTCGCGGTGACGGCGGTGTGGGGCTGGGTGCTGCTCGGCCGGACGCCGGACTGGCAGCCGTGGCTGCGCTGGGCGGTCCTCGTCGCGGGCTGCTCGGCGGCGCTCGCCCTGCCGATCGCGGTCCGCCTGACGAGGGGGGCCCACCGTCTCGGCCTGGTGGCGGCCGGCCTCGGTCTCGTGGCGGGCCTCGCGGGCCCCTTCGCGTACACCCTGGCGACGCTCGCCGACGGCCACCAGGGCTCGATCGTGACGGCCGGCCCGGCGGGCATGGCCGGGCCGGGCGGCATGCGCGGCGGCCCGGGCAACGGCCGGATGTTCTTCGTGGAGGGCCCGGGGCAGGGCGGCCAGGGGCAGCGCCAGGGGCAGTTCCCGGGCGGTGGCCAGGGCGCGGGGCAGTTCCCGGGCGGTGGCCAGGCCCCCGGCGGCGGCCAAGGCGGCGGTCAGGCTCCGGGCGGGCAGGCTCCCGGTGGCCAGGCTCCGGGCGGTCAGGCTCCCGGTGGCCAGGCTCCCGGCGGTCAGGCGCCCGCGACGGGCGGCGAGAACCAGCGCGGCGGGCCCGGCGGCATGGGCGGTCTGCTCGACGGCGCCGACGTCGGTGCCGAGGCCGAGCGGAAGCTCCTCGCCGACGCCGACGCGTACACCTGGGTCGCCGCCGCCATCGGCGCCCAGAACGCGGCCAGTTACCAGCTCGCCACCGAGAAGCCGGTGATGGCGATCGGCGGCTTCAACGGCAGTGACCCCTCGCCGACCCTCGCGCAGTTCAAGCAGTACGTGGCCGAGGGGAGGATCCACTACTTCATCGCGTCCGGCGGCGGGATGGGCGGTGGCGGGGCCGGCAGCGCGATCACCTCCTGGGTCGAGGACACCTTCGAGAAGGTCACCGTCGACGGCGTCACCTTCTACGACCTGACCAGCAAGAACTAGCCCTCGGAGGCCCCCCGAAGAAACTCCTATACAGCGTACGAGGATCTCCTGTACGGTGTACGAGCAATCGCCTCGTACACCGTATAAGGAGTTTCCATGACGGCGACGACCGCCGCGAACGAACGGGCCGCCACCGGCGGCCACCCGCAGCGCTGGCTGATCCTCGGCGTCATCTGCCTCGCCCAGCTCACCGTGCTGCTCGACAACACCGTGCTCAGCGTCGCCATCCCCTCGCTGACCACCGAGCTCCATGCGTCCACCAGCGACATCCAGTGGATGATCAACGCCTACTCGCTCGTCCAGTCCGGTCTGCTGCTCACCGCGGGCAACGCCGCCGACCGCTACGGTCGCAAGAAGCTGCTGGCCCTCGGCCTCGCGCTCTTCGGCCTCGGCTCGCTCACCGCCGGCCTCGCCGAGTCGACCGGGCAGCTGATCGCCGCCCGCGCGGGCATGGGCGTCGGCGGGGCGCTCCTGATGACCACGACCCTCGCCGTCGTCATGCAGATCTTCGACGACTCCCAGCGGGTCAAGGCCATCGCCATCTGGGCCACCATCGGCTCCCTCGGCTTCGCCGCGGGCCCGCTGATCGGCGGTGTGATCCTGAACCACTTCTGGTGGGGGATGATCTTCCTGGTCAACATCCCGGTCGCCGCCGTCGGTCTGGTCGCCGTGCTCAAGCTGGTCCCGGAGTCGAAGAACCCGCAGGGCGACCGCCCCGACCTGCTCGGCGCGCTGCTCTCCACGATCGGGATGTCCTCGGTCGTCTACGCGATCATCACCGGCCCGGAGCACGGTTGGACGTCGGCGCAGGTCCTGGTCCCGGCCGCGGTCGGGCTCGTCGTCCTCGCCGGCTTCGTCGGGTGGGAGCTCCGCATCCCGTACCCGATGCTCGACATGCACTTCTTCCGGAACCAGAAGTTCGTGGGCGCGGTCGCCGGCGCGATCCTGGTGATGCTCGGCATGGGCGGCTCACTGTTCCTGCTCACCCAGCACCTGCAGTTCGTCCTCGGCTACGAGCCGCTGGAGGCGGGGCTGCGGATGGCGCCGCTCGCCCTGACGATCGTCGTCCTCAACCTCTCCGGCGTCGGACCGAGGCTCGTCATGAAGATCGGCACCGCTCCGTCCGTCGCCCTCGGCCTCGGCCTGGTCGCCGGCGGTCTCACCTCGATCGCCCTGCTCGGCGGCGGCACCGACGGCACGTACGCCGGCATGCTGCTGGGCCTGGTCCTCATGGGCGCGGGCATCGCGCTCTCCAACCCGGCCATGGCCAACGCCATCATGAGCGCGATCCCCCCGGAGAAGGCCGGTGTCGGCGCGGGCGTCAACGGCACCCTTGCCGAGTTCGGCAACGGCCTCGGCGTCGCCATCCTCGGCGCCGTCCTCAACGCCCGCTTCGCCGCCCTCGTCACCGTCACCGCGACCTCCCTCCCGGCCGCCCTGGCCGCGGCGGGCACGGACGCCGAGCGGCAGCAGATCTCCGACGCCTTCGCCTCCGGCCTCCAGACCAGCCAGCTGGTCGGCGCGGTCGCCGTCTTCGCCGGCGGTCTCCTCGCGGCCTTCCTGCTGAAGCGGGCCGAGCGCACGGAGCAGAAGGCGGCGGGGGCGGCCGAGCAGCAGACCGTGGCTGCATAGCATGAGCGGGAACCACTGACAGGCGGAGGAACGCGATGGTCAAGGCGGCGGACAGGGCCAAGAACCCGGCGGGTGCCAGCGTCTGGCTGGAGACCAGGGCCGCCCGCAGTGGAGGCGGCCCGGCCGGGCTCGACCGGGAGCGCATCGTCGCCGCCTCGATCAGGATGCTCGACGAGGAGGGCCTGTCCAAGCTCTCGATGCGCAAGCTCGCGACCGAGCTGAACGTCACCGCGATGTCCCTGTACTGGTACGTGGACACCAAGGACGACATCATCGAGTACGCCATCGACACCTGTTACGCGGAGATCGACCTGGCCGCGGTCGACGCCGCCGGCGGCTGGCGGGACCGGATCCGGGTGCTCGCCCTGGACTACCGCAGGATGCTGGTCCGCCACCCGTGGATGTCGCCGAGCGCCGGCCAGTACCTGAACATCGGCCCGCACGCGATCGCCGTCGGAGCCAAGATCCAGGAGGCGATCAGGGACACCGGCCTGCCGATGAACCGTCAGCCGAGCGCGATGTCGGCCGTCTTCCAGTTCGTCTACGGCTACGGGACGATCGAGTCCCAGTTCCAGCGCCGGGCGGCCGAGGCCGGCATGTCGCAGGACGACTTCTACGGCGAGTCGATCAAGGCCTTCCGGGACGACCCGCAGTTCGAGGACGCGCTCGAACCGATGGCCGAGATCCTCGACGAGCGTGCCTCGCACGGCAGCGTCAGCGAGATCTGGGACCGCGACTTCGACTACGCGTTGGACGTGCTCGTCGCGGGCATCGAGGTCATGGTCGCCCGCGAGGCGTCCGGTCCATGACGGAGCGGCGGGCCGTCCCCTGCCCGCCGCTCCGTACCCCACCCGGCCGCGCCTCCGCTCGAAGCGCGGCCGGGAGTCTTCTGTGCGCCCCCGACCGTCCGGCTCGGACCGTCCGGCTCGGACCGTCCGGCTCGGTCCGTAGGTCGGGCTGTCGTGCCCGGACCGTCCGGCCCGGACCCGTCAGGCCTCGACGGCCTGCTTGTCGTCCGCCTTCACGGTGTTGCTCTTCAGCGCGACCTCCTTGATGAACAGGGTCACGACGAAGGCGAGCAGTGCGAAGGGCGCCGAGTAGAGGAAGACGTCGCCGACGCCGTGGCCGTACGCGCTCTCCATGACCGTACGGATCGGGGCGGGCAGCTTGTCCATGTCGGGGATGCCGCCACCGCCACCGCCCTGGCCCATGGCCGCCGCGGCCTTCGGGCCGAGCTCCGCCAGGCCGTCCTTGACGTAGTCGGTGACCCGGTGGGCCATGACCGCGCCGAGTGCCGAGACACCGATCGCACCGCCCAGGGAGCGGAAGAAGGTGACGACGGAGGAGGCGGCGCCGAGGTCGGAGGGGGCGACCTGGTTCTGGGTGCACAGGACCAGGTTCTGCATCATCATGCCGAGTCCGAGGCCGAGGACCGCCATGAAGATCGCGATGTGCCAGTACTCCGTGTCGTAACGGATGGTGCCGAGCAGGCCGAGGCCGCCGGCGGCGAGGGCGCCGCCGCTGACCAGCCAGGCCTTCCAGCGGCCGGTCTTGGTGATGATCATGCCGGAGACCGTCGAGGAGACGAACAGGCCGCCGATCATCGGGATGGTGAGGACGCCGGACATCGTCGGCGACTCGTTGCGGGCCAGCTGGAAGTACTGGCTGAAGAAGACCGTGCCGGCGAACATCGCGACACCGACGAAGAGCGAGGCCGTCGAGGCGAGCGCGATCGTGCGGTTGCGGAAGAGCCGCAGCGGGATGATCGGCTCGGCGGCCTTGGACTCGACGAGGACGAAGACCGCGCCGAGCAGGATCGAGCCGCCCACCATGGCGGCGGTCTGCCAGGACATCCAGTCGTACTTGTCGCCGGCGAAGGTGACCCAGACGAGGAGCAGGGAGACGGCGGCGCTGATGAAGAAGGCGCCGGCCCAGTCGACCTTGACCTCGCGCTTCACGACGGGGAGCTTGAGGGTCTTCTGCAGGACGAGCAGCGCGATGATCGCGAAGGGCACGCCGACGTAGAAGCACCAGCGCCAGCCGAGCCACTCGGTGTCGGTGATGACGCCGCCGAGCAGCGGGCCGCCGACGGTCGCGACGGCGAAGACCGCGCCGAGGTAGCCGCTGTAGCGGCCGCGCTCACGCGGGGCGATCATCGCGGCGAGGATGATCTGCGAGAGGGCGGTGAGACCGCCGACGCCGATGCCCTGGACGACGCGGCAGGCGATGAGCATGCCGGTGTTCTGCGAGAGACCGGCGACGACCGAGCCCGCGACGTAGATGACGAGGGCTATCTGGACCAGCAGCTTCTTGGAGAAGAGGTCCGCGAGCTTGCCCCAGAGCGGGGTGGTCGCCGTCATCGAGAGGAGGGCGGCGGTGACGACCCAGGTGTAGGCGGACTGGCCGCCGCCGAGGTCGGTGATGATCTGGGGGAGGGCGTTGGAGACGATCGTCGAGGACAGGATCGCGACGAACATGCCGAGCAGGAGCCCGGACAGCGCCTCCATGATCTGCCGGTGCGTCATCGGGGCACCGGTGGTGCCGGTGCTGCCTTCCCGAGCACCCGTGGCAGGCGCGGTGGTGGCCATGAATTTCCTTTGCGTGAAGTCAGCGTCGGTCAGGCGTGGTGGGCCCGGCAGTCCCCGAAGGAGTCGCGGAGGCGGGCGAGCAGGGTGGTGAGCAGTGCGACGTCTTCGTCGGACCACTCCGCGAGGCGGCGGGTGAAGGCTTCGGTGACCCGGCGGTCGAGGTCGTCGAGCATCGCGTGGCCCTCGGCGGTGAGCCGCAGGATCCGGGAGCGCTTGTCGTCCGGGTCGGGCAGCCGCTCGATCCAGCCGTGCTCCACGGTGTGCGTCACGTGCCGGCTGCAGACGGACATGTCGACGGCCATCAGTTCGGCCATCCGGCTCATCCGCATGTCGCCGTGGGTCTTGACGAGGGCGAGTACGGCTGCCGCGCCGCCCTGGCAATGGGCGGGCAGCACGCGGGCGAGGCCGCGCTTCACGGCGCCGATGGCGCTCACCGAACGGGCGAGGTCCTCGTACCGGTTCCGCGTCTCCATCGAACTCCCCTCCATCTTGTTGCTTAGGGCAACGATAGAGATGGATGGTTGCTTCAGGCAAACTAAATCGGTCAAAGCGCGCTAAAGAATCGGCAAAGCGGCTCGGAAGGGGGCCCGGAGGGGCCGGGGGCGGCCCGGGCGGGGAGGGAAGGTGCAGGTCCGGGGAAGGGCGGATGACCAGGGCTTGGGGCGGCGAGCCCGACTTCGCTAGGGTCCGGGCCATGGCACACAACCCCCAAGCACCGTACGGCCAGGGCGCCCAGGGCCCCGAGGGCTCCTACGACCCCGCCGGCAGCACCCAGATGTTCCGCGCCTTCGTCGACGAGGGCACCCCGCAGCGACAGCAGCACCAGGCAGCCGTCGCGCCGTCCTCCGGCCCCCGCGTCGGCCTGATCGTCGGCGTGATCGTCGCGATCGCCGTCCTGGCCGGCGTGGCCTGGCTGGCGCTCGGCTGACCCGGCGGGTTGCGCGTGCGCGGCACGCACGCGTACGGCTGAGGGCGGTCGGGCCGGGAGCTCTGCCGGGCTCCTGCCCCGACCGCCCTCTGCGTGGCGTCGGGCGCTGCTCAGTCCGTGCACCCGGGCACGGTGCCGGGAGCGCAGTTGGTGGGCAGGTTCTCCGTGACGACGGTCGAGTTCAGCACCACCTGGCCCCCGGAGTTGAGGATGCCGCCCGGAGCGTTGCGGGCGGCGTTGTTCGTCACCCGGGTGCTGTTGAGCGTCACCGACCCGCCCCGGTTCGCGATGCCGCCGCCCTGTCTGCTGTCGATGGCCCCTTCGGTGACCCGGTTGGCGAAGATCTCGCCCCCGGTCATCTGCAGCGTGCCGTAATTGTTGATGCCGCCGCCGATGGCCGCTGACGTGTTGCTGCGGACGACGGTGTCGGTCAGCGTCACGTTCGCGTCGGGCGCGATCATGATGCCGCCGCCGTCGGCCCCGGCGGAGTTGTCGACGACCCTGCTGCCGCTGACGGTCAGCCTCCCGTCCACCTCCATCCCCCCGCCCTGGCCGAAGAGGGCGGTGTTGCCGCCGACCGTGCTGTTCCGGAAGGTCGTGACGCTCTGGGGGTAATCGAGGTATCCGGCGCCGTCGCCGCCGCTGACGTTGTACATGAGGTCACTGTTCGTGAAGGTGACCGTGCTGCTCGCGGAGGCGATTCCACCGCCGAGGAGGGCGGAGTTGTGGATGACCTTGCTCCGGTCCACCGAGAGCCTTCCGCCGTCGTGCACCCAGACGCCGCCTCCGGAGCCCGTCGGGGTACGGCCGTTCCGTACGGTCACCCCGCCGAGCCGCAGGTCGCCGTTCGGTCCGGCGACCTCGAAGATCCGGAAGTCCGGCGTGCCCGTCCGGGTGCTCCGCCCGATGGTGCTCCCGTTGCCGACGACGGTGATCTGGCTCGTGATCACCGGCAGGCCGTTGGAGGCGTTGTGCGGCGTCGTCAGTGAGTACGGGCAGCCGGGGGAGAGGATGAGCAGGCTGGGGCCCGGGGTCGTGTTGGCCAGGGCGACGGCATTCTTCAGCGCCGCCTGCCCGCAGGGCACGAAGTCCTGGGCCGTGGCACTCGCCGGTAGGCCCACGACCGCCGCGACCGCGGCGACCGCCGTGGCCGTCGCGGTCGCCGTGGTCGCCGTGGTCGCTCTCGCGAAGGCAGTGGCACGTCTTGTACGTCCGAACACGTCCGTCCCTATCCGCTCGATGTGGCTACGTAAAGCAACATATGAGTGACGTAGAGTAGGCGCATTTTGATCTTGGGTTTTCCGCGGCACCTCTCCGCGTACGGGGGGCGGCTCCACCCCACTCCGTGATCGACTTGGCTCGAATCCGGAACGTGCCGTCATGGGGGTCATCAGATGCGGGTGTTGTTGCTGTCGTACGGGTCGCGCGGGGACGTCGAGCCGATGGTCGGGCTCGCGGTGCGGCTGCGGGAGCTGGGCGTGGAGGCGCGGGTGTGTGCGCCGCCCGACTTCGCGGAGCTCCTGGAGGGTGCCGGGCTGCCACTGGTGCCGATCGGGCGGTCGCTGAAGGAGATGGCGACCGAGGCCGTCACCGGCGCCGCCGAGCCGCTGAGCATGTCCGAGCGTGCCGCGCGGCTGATCGCGACGACGTACGAAGCGGTCGTCGAGGTCGCCGAGGGCTGCGACGCGGTCGTGGCGACCGGCCTGGTCCCGGCCGCGGCAGCCGCCCGTGCGGTGGCCGACGAGCGGGGCGTCCCCTACTCCTTCGTCTCCTACTTCCCGAACTACCTGCCGTCGCCCCACCACCCGCCGCTCGCCTGGCCGGGCCGCCCGCTCCCGGCCGACGTCACCGACAACCGGGTGCTGTGGGACCTGAACGCCGAGGCCCTGAACGACCTGTTCGGCGAGCCGGTCAACGCCCACCGGGCCTCGATCGGCCTGCCGCCGGTCGACGACGTCCGCGCCCACGTCTTCACCGACCGCCCGTGGCTGGCGGCGGACGCGACCCTGGCTCCCTGGCCGCGGCCGGCGGACCTGGACGTGGCGCAGACCGGGGTGTGGATCCGCCCGGACGGGCGCCCGCTCCCGGCCGATCTGGAGGCCTTCCTGGAGGCCGGCACCCCGCCGGTCTTCGTGGGCTTCGGCAGCATGCCCGTACGCGACGCGGCGGACGTCGTCCGCGCGGCGGTCGAGGCGGTCCGCGCCCACGGCCACCGCGTCCTGCTCTCCCGCGGCTGGGCCGGCCTGGCGCTGACGGACGAGGCCGACGACTGCTTCGCCGTCGGTGAGGTCAACCAGCAGGCGCTGTTCGGCCGGGTGGCCGCCGTCGTGCACCACGGTGGCGCCGGCACGACCACCACGGCCGCCCGCGCCGGCGCTCCGCAGGTCGTGGTGCCGCAGATGGCGGACCAGCCCTACTGGGCGGGCCGGGTGGCCGAGTTGGGCATCGGCGCTGCCCATGAGGGTCCGACCCCTACCACCGCGTCCTTGTCGGCCGCACTCGCGACGGCCCTGACCCCCGAATCCCGCTCCCGCGCCAAGGACCTCGCCGGGGCGATCCGCACCGACGGGACGACGGTGGCGGCGGAGCTGCTGCGGGCCGCGATCGGCCGTTAGGGCCTGCGCGGCGGATCGGGGCGGCCCGCTGCTGTCCGCCGCCGCCTCACGGGCGGCGGGCAGCAGGCCGGTCAGGGCCGTGGCCGGCCGCCCCTGAGCGCCCGCGGACCGTCGGCCGGGACGGCGCGTCAGGCCACGGCCAGCCGGTCCACCAGCAGCTCCACCCGCTGCGCGGCGTCCTCCGGCAGCAGCCGTCCCGCCCGGGTCAGGGTCGCGAGGCCGTGCAGGGACGCCCAGAACACCTCGGTGAACAGCCCCGGGTGGACACCGTCCCCGGCGACCTCGCCCAGGCTCTCCATCAGCGCGGCGAAGGCGTCCTTCAACGGCTCCGGGGTGTCCTCCTGCGCATACGCCAGGCCGCCGTCGAGCTGGAACAGGGCGTCGTAGACCGCCGGGTTGCGCTCGGCGAAGTCGAGGTAGGTGCGGGCGAGCGCGGTGACCCGTGCGCGCGGGCCGTCCGCGGCGGAGGTCGCGGCCCGCAGGGCCGTGGCCATCTCGGCGGCGCCCTCCAGGGCGACGGCGCCGATGATCTCGCGCTTGCCGCGGAAGTGGCTGTAGAGGACGGGCTGGCTGTACTCGATGCGCTCGGCGAGCCGGCGCGTGGTGACCGCGTCCCAGCCCTGCTGCTCGGCGAGTTCACGGGCCGTCGCGACGATGAGGCGCTCGCGCTCCGCCCGTTCGCGTTCCTTGCGTTGCTGTACCGACATGCCTGGATTCTAGCACTGCTAGACAATCGAGCGGCAGTAGTACTAGCGTTGCCTCATCAGCTAGCAGCGCTAGATCCCAGGAGGGGCAGCATGCTCACCGCACTCGAGGTCTTCACCACCGTCACCGTCGGCCTGATGGTGGGGGTGGAGTTCTCCGTCGCCTTCGTCATGAACCGGATCTTCAGCGCGCTCCCCGAGGACAGCGACCAGCTCGCCCGCTCCCACGGGGGCCGGATGCTCGGCGCCCTGATGCCGTTCTGGTACATCGGCTCGCTCGTCCTCGCCGGGGTCTGGGCCGTCGTCGGATGGCACGACGAAGGCACCGGCCTCGTCGTCACCGCCGCCGGGCTGCTGATCGTGAGCGTGATCATGTCGCTCCTGCTGCTCGTCCCGATCAACAACCGGGGCAAGACCTGGACCCCCGAGAACCGGCCCGCCGACTGGAAGGAGCAGATGAACCGCTGGGACCGCTACCACTACGTCCGCGTCGCCGTCATCGTCGCCGCCTTCACCCTGCTCGTCGCCGCCCTCGTCTGACGGGGTGCGGGGAGAAGCCCGCTCATCGAGCACCACCCGGCACCCGTCCTCAAGGGCGGGCCGGCGGCCGACGGGTCCGGAGCCAGTACGAGCGGGCCGCGACAGCGAGCGCCACCCCGTACCCACCGAAGGCGATCATGCCGGGCCAGGCGGCGAGCAGCATGTCCCCGGAGCTCGCGAAATCGCCTTGCCGCATGGTCACCACCCCGGCCGTGGCCAGGGCGCAGTACCCGATCCCGATCACCCCGTACCGGGCGAGACTGGCGGCGCCGAGCAGGGCCGGGGTCAGCGGGAGCCAGCGCGGCACCCGGCGGCCCCGCAGGAACGGCACCCAGCGCGGGAAGACCTGGCCCCATGGGCGGAGCAGCCCCCAGAGCAGGAAGACGCCGAGCACCGCCAGCAGGACGGTGGCGTCCAGGCCCCAGGACCCCAGGGTGAGCCAGATCCCCGAGGCCCCGTTGCGCTCGGAGATCGCGAGCAGCTCCTCCTTGTCCACCCCGGCGTAGCTGCCGCCCCACGCCCAGGTCAGCTTCATCGCCGCGTACGGAAGGAAGGCCGCGGTCCCCGCCCACGCGACCAGCTGGACCCTGGCCGGGGCCGCGGACGGCGTCGGCGGGACGGCCCCACGGGCAGCCGACGGGTGGAGGGGGCGGGCCGTCGCCGCGAGCGACACCGCCCCGACGGCCGCGAGCAGCCGGTTCGCGGTGACCGCCCAACTGTCCACCTCCTGGGCGAACATCAACGTGATCACGTCCATCAGCAGCCCGAACGCGGCGAGACCGGCCAGCCCGCAGGCCCCCCGGAGCAGGACCCGCAGCCCCGGCCGCGGCCCGTACCGCACCACCGCCCCGCCGGCCAGCGCCGCCAGCGCGCCCACGGCTCCGATCCCCCACCCGAGCGCGCCGCCGCCCCTTCCGAGGAGCGGTGTCCCGCTCAGCGCCCCCACGAGCCCGAACACGGCACGCCACCCCCCACGCCGCCGTCCGGCCCCTCTGCTTCCGCACGTCATCGGTCATGCCCCGACCCTCGCCCCGACCGTGCGGGCGGGTCGTCGACCTCGCCTCCGATCCGCCTCGGCCGCCGGGGCGAGGGCGCGTACGACTCGGGTCCCACGTCCCGGAAAAAACTTCGGCGTCCGTGTCACACGTTCTCGACGGGCGGTGTCAGTGCGTTGAAACCGTCACCGCGACGGCAACCACTCGCAGAGGAGCCCGAGATGTCCACCACCGCCATCGTCGTCACCGCCGTCGCCGCCTTCATGGCCGGATTCTCCGGGGTGTCGGTCTTCGCCCGCGCCAAGTTCGTCGTCGATCCGCTCGCCGAGTACGGCGTGCCGCGCCGCATCTGGAACCTGCTCGGCGCCGCCAAGCTGGCCGGTGCGATCGGCCTCCTCGTCGGCTACGCGATCCCGGCGATCGGCATCGCCGCCGCGATCGGCCTGGTCCTCTACTTCACCGGCGCGGTGATCACCGTGATCCGCGCCCGCGCCTACGCGCACGCCCCGTTCCCGCTGCTCTACATGGCCCCGGCGGTCGCCGTCCTGGTCCTGGCGGCGTGACGATTCACAGGCTGTGGACGAACGCGTCCCAAGCCGAACGCCCGAAGACGACAGCGGGGCCCTCCGGGGCCTTGCTGTCACGCACGGGGACGAGGTCGGGGAATCCGGGGGCGACTTCGAGGCAGTTGCCGCCGTTGTCGCCGCTGAAGCTGCTCTTGATCCAGGTCACCGCGTCCAGGTCGCGCCTCTGCATGCTGCCCGTACCCTTCCCTCGTGTCGCTGATCAGAGCGGCGGATTCGCGGGCTGACAGAGCGTCTGCCCTCAGCACATCATAGGTCTGCCAGTGGCGCGCGAAGTCGCTTGGATCATCGCTGAAATGGCCCCAGTCGAGCGATTCCGAGTAGACCCAGTCATGCCCGTCGGGGAGCCTGATGAGGGACACCGAGGTGTTGGGCCGACGGAGCTCAGGACGGTCGGAAGGTGCGACCTGCACCGCGATGTTGGGCCGCTTGCCCACCTCCAGCAGATGCGCGCACTGGTCCCGCATGACACTGGCGCCGCCTACCACGTTCCGAAGGCAGCTCTCGTCCAACACCACGATGTAGAGCGGCCCGTCCTCCGACAGGAAGCGCTGCTGGCGGCTCATTCGCGCTCGGACCCGGTCCTCGACCGACTCGCCGTTCGACACTCGCGAAAACAGGGCATGTGCGTACTCCGGCGTTTGCAGCAACCCCGGCATCACCTGCGTCTGGTACTCCCGTAAGGCCACCGCCTCCGCGTCCATCTCCGCCCGGCGCTCGAACCAGTCCGGATGCTCCACCTGTGGATACCAGTCGATCCGCCTCCACAGCCTCAGTAACACCCCACCCGTCCCCAGGACTTCGTCGCACGCCTTCGCGAAGGCCTCCTGTGGCACGCGCTTCGCCGCCTCCACCCTGGCGACCATGGAGCGGTCGCAAGGGATGAGCCGGGCCAGGGCCTCTTGTGTCAGGCCCGCTGACTCCCGGTAGTGGCGGAGGAGTTCGCCGAAGACCTCCGCCGTCGTCGCGGCCTCCGTGCCGGCCCGCGCGTTTCGCTGGGTCACCCCAACCCCCCTCGTGACAGTGGGCCTTGGCACGCCGTGAGTGTTGTGGCCGCCTCTCCCATTGAGCAACGCTGGAAGCACAGAGAGTAATCGCCCGATCGGGTGAGCGTGGGAGGAACGAGGAATGGCAGGGCACACGGACTGCGGGGCCTATCTGTACGACCCGGTGGCGCGGAAGGTCGGTGAGTACCGGGGCCAGGCCGGGCCGTACGCGATGCTGCGACCGCTCGGCGGCGGACGGGAGTGGCAGGCGGACCCGGAGCAGGTGCGGCCCGCGACCACGGCCGAGCGGCTGAGCGCGGGGGTGCGGGCCGCGAACCAGCGCACGGAGGTGACGTACGAGCTGAGCCGCCCGCCCGTGCCCGTTCCGCACTGCGTCGAGTGCGGCGAACTCGCCGGAGCCAGGGCCGCCGCCCGGGCGCGCTACGACTGGAGCGCCGAGACGGACGCGAACGTCCTGATGCGGAGGCACCTCCAAGCGGGTCACCCCGAGTGACGTGCCGGTCGCCGGGTCGTTTGGTCGGCCGTGAACATGAAGAAGCCGGCCGCCACGGCCACCCTCGCCCTCGCCGCCGTCGCCCTGGCGGCGCCCGCCCACGCCGACGACGACAGCAACTTCGGCGGCGGCGTCAACGCCGCCGACAACTGGAACTTCACCGCGGCCGCCGTCTGTCTGCAGGAGGTCGCCGTCGTGCCCGTCCTGGGGGACTGGGTCGGGGACCACGTCAACAACTGCTCCAACGGCAACGTCATCGACCACTCCCGGCCGTAAATCCCCACCCTCCCTCTTCCTAGAGGTGCTAGCTTTCTTCCTAGAGCCTCTAGGAAGGAAGTCGGTCATGGTCCGCGCCGGAATCACCGTCACCCGTCTCGTCCGGGCCGCAGCCGAGCTGGCCGACGAGGAAGGACTCGACAAGGTCACCGTCTCCGCCCTCGCCCGCCGCTTCGGGGTGAAGGACGCGAGCCTCTACTCGCACGTCAAGAACCTGCGCGACCTGCGGGTCCGGCTCGCTCTGCTCGCCTCCGGCGAGATGAACGACGCGATCGGCGCCGCCGTGGCCGGCCGGTCCGGCAAGGACGCGCTCGTCGCCTTCGGCGACGCCTACCGCGACTACGCGCTCGCCCACCCCGGGCGGTACGCGGCCACCCAGCAGCGCATCGAGCTCGAAGAGGTCGCCGACACCGCCGTCTTCCGGCGCTCCGTCGAGCTGACGTACGGCATGCTCCGCGGTTACGGCCTGACCGAGCCCGACCTCACCGACGCCGGGCGCCTGCTCCGCAGCACCTTCCACGGCTACATCCACATCGAACTGAGCGGCGGCTTCGCCCACGAGCGGCCCGTCGCCGCGTCCTGGGCGCGCTCGCTCGACGCCCTGCACCACCTGCTGGAGAACTGGGGGAACGCGTCATGAACGTCAGCGGCATCACGGTCGGCACGGTGAAGGTCCCGGGGGCCGCCCTCCATCACGAGGTGCGCGGCAGCGGGCCCGTCCTGCTGCTCGTGCCGGGCGGTGCGGGGGACGCCGGGCTGTTCGAGGGGATGGCGGACCTGCTCGCGGACGCCGGGTACACGGTGGTCTCGTACGACCAGCGCGGCCTCTCCCGCAGCCCGCTCGACGGGCCGCCCGACGACCAGCGGGTCGCCGAGTGGGGCGCGGACGCCCTGGCCGTCCTGGACGAGGTCTCGCCGGACGAGCCGGCGTACGTCTTCGGCAGCAGCTCCGGCGGCATCACCGCCCTCGCCCTGCTCGCCGCCCGCCCGGACCGGGTGCGCCGGCTCGTCGCCCACGAGCCGCCCCTGGTGGAGCTGCTCGCCGACCCGGTCCCGTACCGCGACCACTTCGCCGAGGTGCGCGAGCTGTGCCGCACGCAGGGGCTGGGACCCGCGATGGCCCGGTTCTCCGAGACGCCGGACGGCCGGAAGCCGGAGCGCCGGCACGGCGAGCTGCCGCCCTCCGTCCGGCCGATGGCCTCGCGCATGGCCGCCAACATGCCCGTCTTCCTGGAGCACGTCCTGTGCCCCTTCTCGTCCTCGGCTCCCGATCTCGACGGGCTGCGCGCCGCGGCAGCGAAGCTGGTCCTGGGGGTCGGCCGGGATTCGGCGGATCAGGAGGCGCTGGTCGGCCCGTCCCGGCGGATCGCGGAGCTGACCGGGGCGGAGCTCGTCGAGTTCCCCGGCGGGCACGTGGGCTGCGTGGAACACCCGGAGGAGTTCGCGGAGCTGCTGCTCACTGCCATGCGGCGGTGACCTCGCGGGTGTCCACGTGCATGCCGAGCGGCACCCGCCAGGAGTCCACGCACACCGTGTACGTACGGGTCTGCGTCGCCCCGGCCGCGATCGGCGCGGGCAGCGGCTGGCTCGACCTCAGGGTCGCCCAGTCGACGCCGAGGGCGCCGATGACGTGGGTCGCGAACTGCACCGTGCCCGAACGGACCGCCGTGCCGCCGGTGTTGCGGAAGGTGACCGTGACGTTCTCGCACCAGCGCTGGGCGGAGTCGGTGAGGACGGGCGCGGAGAGCGTGAGCGCGGCGGGTGCCGGGGGCTTCGTGGACGGTGCGGGCGTGGGCGGGGGCGCGGGTGCCGAGGGCCCCGGGGCCGGCGGCCGCGCGGGCGTCGTGCCCGGGGCGGCGGGCTCTCCCGGGGCACGGGGTGGAGGGCCGCCCGGTACGGGAGGGGGTGCGGTGGCCGTACCGCCGGGGGCGGTGCCCCGGCCCGTGCCGGTGGCGCCCGGCGGTCGCGGTGACGGGGACGACGTGCTGGAGGTGAGTCCCGGGTCCGTCGTGGGGGCCGGGTCCAGGGGGACCAGGGTGACCGATCCGGACGGCGGGACCGCGCCCTTCGGCGAGGAGCCGGCACCGACCGCCGCGTACCCCTCGCCGTCGTCGCCCGTCCCGCACGCGGTCAGCGCTCCGCCGAGGCAGAGCGCGACCACCACGAGTCCCGGTCGCTTCCTTCGCCGTATGACCGCTGTCATGTCCGACAGTCTGGCTGACGGGTCGTCAGCCAGGAAGGGGAACGGGCGAATTCAGTCGGCGATCAGGCCCTCGCGCAGCTGCGCGAGCGTCCGGGTCAGGAGCCGGGAGACGTGCATCTGGGAGATGCCGACCTCCTCGCCGATCTGCGACTGGGTCATGTTCGCGAAGAAGCGGAGCATGATGATCTGCCGCTCGCGGGGCGGGAGTTTGGCGAGCAGCGGCTTGAGCGACTCGCGGTACTCGACGCCCTCCAGGGCCGTGTCCTCGTAGCCCAGGCGGTCGGCGAGAGAGCCCTCGCCGCCGTCGTCCTCGGGGGAAGGGGAGTCGAGCGAGGAGGCGGTGTACGCGTTGCCGACGGCCAGGCCGTCGACCACGTCCTCCTCCGACACCCCGAGCACCGCGGCGAGTTCGGGCACGGTCGGCGAACGGTCGAGCTTCTGGGCGAGCTCGTCGCTGGCCTTGGTGAGGGCGAGGCGGAGCTCCTGCAGGCGGCGCGGGACGCGCACCGACCACGAGGTGTCGCGGAAGAAGCGCTTGATCTCGCCGACGACCGTCGGCATGGCGAACGTCGGGAACTCCACGCCGCGTTCGCAGTCGAAGCGGTCGATCGCCTTGATCAGGCCGATGGTGCCGACCTGGACGATGTCCTCCATCGGCTCGTTGCGGGAGCGGAAGCGGGCCGCCGCGTAGCGCACGAGCGGGAGGTTGAGCTCGATGAGGGTGTCGCGGACGTAGGTCCGTTCCGGGCTGTCCGCGGCGGCGCCCTCCTCGTCGAGGGCGCGCAGGCGCAGGAACAGGGAGCGGGAGAGGGTGCGGGTGTCGATGGCCTCCGGCGTGACGGCCGGCGGGGCGGCGATCGTCTCGTCGGTCTCGGGAGTCGGGGCCGGGGCGGTGGCGGTGATCGTCGCCGTCCCCGCCGCCGTGGCCTCGGCGGCCGTCGGTGCCGTCGTCTGCGTGGGCACGGGCGTCTGCATGGACGCGGGCATGGGCGTGAGCGTGAGCACCTTCGAGCTGCCCTGTTCTGCGGACATGCCACCCCCTTTGAGGTCGCGGACGGTCGTGGCGGCCACGACCATCGGAGGAACGCAGCCTCCACCTGAATACCGGAGGCGGGGCTGCGGCAAACGCGGTTTCTGCAGAATGTCACATGTCGGCAACGCGCTGTAGTGACATGTCGACATGGCGGTGGTGAATATCCGCAGGAAACAAGGGGTGTGCGGCATTTGGTACGCCGAAAAACTGCTCTGAAACGGTCTACCCGTTCCGGTTACGCCTCGATCCGATTTGCGGATCTCAAGCGGGCGAAGCTCCGGGCGAGGAGCCTTGACACATGCATCTGCGAGACGCCGAGCTCCTGGCTGATCTGAGATTGCGTCAAGTTGCTGTAGTAGCGCAGCATCAGGATCCGCTGCTCGCGCTCGGGCAGCTGGACGAGCAGGTGGCGGACGAGATCGCGGTGCTCGACGCCGGCGAGCGCGGGGTCCTCGTAGCCGAGCCGGTCGAGCAGGCCGGGCAGTCCGTCGCCTTCCTGCGCCGCCTCCAGGGAGGTGGCGTGGTAGGAGCGGCCGGCCTCGATGCAGGCGAGCACCTCGTCCTCGCCGATCTTGAGGCGTTCGGCGATCTCGGCGGTGGTGGGGGAGCGTCCGTGGGCGGTGGTCAGGTCCTCGGTGGCCCCGTTGACCTGCACCCACAGCTCGTGGAGGCGGCGCGGGACGTGCACGGTGCGGACGTTGTCGCGGAAGTAGCGCTTGATCTCGCCGACGACGGTCGGCATGGCGAAGGTCGGGAACTGGACGCCGCGGTCGGGGTCGAAGCGGTCGATGGCGTTGATCAGGCCGATGGTGCCGACCTGGACGACGTCCTCCATCGGCTCGTTGCGGCTGCGGAAGCGGGCGGCGGCGTACCGCACGAGGGGCAGGTTGGCCTCGATGAGGGCCCCGCGCACGCGGTGGTGCTCCGGGCTGCCCGGCTCGAGGTTCTTGAGCTGCCCGAAGAGCACCTGGGTGAGGGCGCGGGTGTCGGCGCCCCGGGTGCTCTGGGGCCTCGGGCGCGGGGTGTCCGGGGCCCCGGCCTCGTTCTGGGGCGGGACTTGAGGCGCTGCACTGGCCGGCACGTTCACGCCACCCCTTCATGTCAACTTCGTCGACTCATCCGTCAAAAGCGGTCATAGCATCACAAGACATGTCCACTGTGTGCAAGCACCGTATAAGCACGTGTTGAGGGCAAGTTGGGCGGGTAAAGATCCGGGCCCCTCGCCGATGGACGGCGAGGGGCCCGGGGGGAAGGGGGGGTGGGGCTCAGCCCTTGAACTCGTAGTCGGCGATCACCCAGGTCGCGAACTCGCGCCACTGGGCGACGCCCGCCTGGTGTGCCGGGTGGTCCAGGTAGCGCTGGAGCGCGGCGGTGTCCTCGACGGCCGAGTTGATCGCGAAGTCGTAGGCGATCGGACGGTCGGTGATGTTCCACTCGCACTCCCAGAACTTCACCTCCGGGATCTGCGAACCGAGGGCACGGAAGGCCTCGACGCCCGCGACCACGCGGGGCTCGTCGCGCTGCACGCCGTCGTTGAGCTTGAAGAGGACCAGATGGCGGATCACGGCGGGACTCCTAGTTGACGAGCTCGGTCATGAACTGGCCGACGCCTTGAGCGGCGCTCGATATCCCTTCGAACCCTACCTGGACGAGATCCGCCGCCCGGGCCGGGGACGTGATGATCGTGTACAGAACAAAGACCACCACCGCATAGAGCGCGATCTTCTTCGCCTGCGCCATTCGCCTGCCCTCCCCTGGCCTCGTGCCCTCCCTTGGACGCGTGAGTCTAACCGAGCCCTTATGGACCAAGGGCCCGGCGATCGGGGTCTTTTGCCGGCCCCCGAACGGGTGACGGCGGAGCAGGATGGATGACGAGCCCGGCGGGTCTGGCAGGAATCCGCGGGGCTGTGGAACCGGCCCTCACTGCGGGGTCCACGCCGCGCGCTTCCCCCTGACTGCGGCGTCGGACGTGCAGGACCGGTTCTCGTCGGGGGGAGCGGCTTGTCCCCCCGATGCCGCTCCCCCCGCCCCCACCCTCCCCAGGTCCCGCCCGGACGCCCTCCCCGGCCCCCTCCGTGTACGACATGCGCATGGCTGCGCTTCGCATGTGCGACGCACGTGAACGGCGTTTCCGAAGGGGATCCGAGGGGTGGGCGCGGCGGACGTCGGCGGCGTCGGCCGGACCGACGGGACGGAGGGGGAGCCGTCCGCGCGCCCCCACGCCTCCGGTCGCGGCACGGACGTCGCCCGAGCAGGACGGCGTCCACCTTCACCCGGCGGACCGCACGGACCTGGGGCGCGCGCTCACAGGCCGTCCGCCTCTGGTCCACCGCCCCCGACGCCGCCGCCCGTTGGATCCGTGACAGCACCGGCGACGTCCTCACGCCGGCCCAATGGGCCCATTACGTCCCGGGATTGCCTACGACCCGCCCTGCGCGGGCCGGGGACGAGGGCATGAAAAAACCTCCCCGGACCGCGTTTCCGCAGTTCGGGGAGGTTTTCTGGCGGTAGCGGAGGGATTTGAACCCTCGGTGACTTGCGCCACACTCGCTTTCGAGGCGAGCTCCTTCGGCCGCTCGGACACGCTACCGAGAGAGAGCTTAGCCCAAAGGTGCCCGTGGACTGAAATCCATATCCCCTCGCAGGTCGAAAGGCAGGTCTCAGGCGGCTCAGCGGTCCCGGAAGAAGCTGGTCAGCTGGGCCGAGCAGGCCGACTCCAGGACGCCCTGGATCACCTCGGGGCGGTGGTTGAGGCGGCGGTCGCGGACCAGGTCCCAGAGGGAGCCGGTCGCGCCGGCCTTCTCGTCCCACGCGCCGAACACCACCCGTTCGACCCGCGCCTGGACGAGCGCCCCCGCGCACATCACGCACGGCTCCAGGGTCACGACGAGCGTGCAGCCGGTGAGCCGCCATTCGCCGGTGGCCGCGGCGGCCCGGCGGAGGGCCAGGATCTCGGCGTGGGCGGTCGGGTCGCTGGCGGCCTCGCGTTCGTTGTGGCCGACGGCGAGGACCGCGCCCTGCGGGGAGAGCACGACCGCGCCGACCGGTACGTCACCGGCCAGCGCGGCCAGGTCGGCCTCGGCGAGGGCGCGCCGCATCGGGTCCCGCCAGGGGTCCCGTACGGGATCGGCGCCCGCGACCGGGCCGGGTGCTGCGAGCGGCGGCACTAGCGCACGGCCTCCAGGATCTCGCCCGCGCCGATCGCCTCCGCGATCTCCCCCAGGGCGTCGCCGGACTCCAGGGAGAGCAGGTCCCGCTCGCTCACGCCCAGGTCCGCCAGGATCCGCCCGTCGCCGAGCGGTCCGGCCGGGAGGATCTTGCCGTCCGTTTCCGCCGTGTCGTCGTCGGCCTCCGCCTCCGGTTCACCGTCCTCGGTGCCGTCCAGGTCCAGTTCGTCGAGCGCGCTGTCCTGGTCGTCGTCGCCGAGGAGCTCCGAGGTGAGGATCTCCCCGTAGGAGGAGCGGGCCGCGGCGGTCGCGTTCGAGACGAAGACCCGGGGGTCGTCCTCGCCGTCGACGCGGACGATGCCGAACCACGCGTCCTCCTGCTCGATGAAGACGATCACCGTTTCCCCGTCATCGGCTGCGGACTCGCGGGCCAGATCGGCCAGGTCCGCCAGCGTCTCCACGTTGTCGAGCTCTGTATCGCTCGCTTCCCACCCGTCTTCGGTGCGCGCGAGCAGTGCGGCGAAGTACACCTGACTCTCCCACTGATCAGAGGTGTGATGATCCGGCGGCGCGCTCCTGATGCCCCGCCCAATCGGCATCGTGACAGAAACCTCGCCGTCAGGAGAGGTCTTCGGCTCTTGCGTCGTGCATCAGTCTGAACGACACCGCGATCGGACGGGCGCGCGACCCCGGCGCACGGAGGGGGCGCACGGCCCCTCCGTTCCAGGGGTCACCACCGGAACGTCCGCATGCGCATCGCCTGCCGCATCCGGGCCGCCCGGGCGCGCCGCGGCTGGACGCGGTCGCGCAGCGCCTTGGCCTCGTTCAGCTCGCGCAGGAACTGCGCGCGGCGCCTGCGGCGCTCGGCGTCGGTCTCCTGGCGGGGCTCCTCCTCCGGAGCCTTGCCGCCGCGCTTGTTCTCCAGGTCGGGCATAGGCCACACCACCCCATCGCTGGGTTCCCTGTGCCCCCACCTTCCCTCGCTGGCGTGGGTTGACGCCAGTCCCGGCTACTGTTGGGGCATGCGTCTCCACGTCGTCGATCACCCGCTGGTCGCCCACAAGCTCACCACGCTGCGCGACAAGCGCACGGACTCCCCGACCTTCCGCCGGCTCGCCGACGAGCTGGTCACCCTGCTCGCCTACGAGGCGACCCGGGACGTGCGGACCGAGCAGGTCGACATCGAGACCCCGGTGACGCCGACGACCGGTGTGAAGCTGTCGTACCCGCGTCCGCTGGTGGTGCCGATCCTGCGCGCCGGTCTCGGCATGCTGGACGGCATGGTGCGGCTGCTGCCGACGGCCGAGGTGGGCTTCCTCGGCATGATCCGCAACGAGGAGACGCTGGAGGCGTCGACCTACGCGACGCGGATGCCGGAGGACCTGTCCGGCCGCCAGGTGTACGTCCTGGACCCGATGCTCGCGACCGGCGGCACGCTGGTGGCGGCGATCCAGGAGCTGATCAAGCGCGGCGCGGACGACGTGACCGCGGTCGTGCTGCTCGCCGCCCCGGAGGGCGTCGAGGTCATGGAGCGCGAGCTGGCGGGCACGCCGGTGACGGTCGTGACGGCCTCGGTCGACGAGCGTCTGAACGAGAGCGGCTACATCGTCCCGGGCCTCGGCGACGCGGGTGACCGCATGTACGGCGCCGCCGAGTAGGCACGGACGAACGGGCCTGCCGGGCCCCGCGCACGAGCGGGCCTGCGGCAGGCCGGTGTCCCGCCCGGCACCTGCCGGGCCCTCAGTCCTTCGGCCGAAGCCGGTACCGAGCCCTCAGCAGCGGCCCGGTACCGGCTTCGGCTTGTTGAGCGCGACCAGCGCGGCGTCCGCCGCCGCCTTCGGGTCGAGCGTCTTGAAGGCCGTACCGATGATCAGGTCGACGTCCGCCGTGGTGCGGGCGTCGACCTTCGTCGTCGCGCCCTTCAGCTGGGTGCCGACGACCGAGAACGTGCCCTTGACGGCCCCCGGGGCGCCGAGCAGCAGGCCGGTACCGGTGACCTTCTTGTCGTACGCGGCGGGCGCGTTGCCGACCTTGCCGATGACGAAGCCACGTTTCCTCAGCTCGTCCGCGGTCGTCTTCGCGAGGCCGCTGCGCGGGGTCGCGTTGTAGACGTTGACCGTGATCTGGGCGGGCTTGGGGAAGGCTGCCGCCGCGGGCTGCGGGCTCGGCTTGGCGGCCGGCTTGCAGTCGGCCTGCTTGCCGGCGGTCGTCTTC
Organism: Streptomyces sp. NPDC051921; assembly: GCF_040680975.1. Taxonomy (NCBI): domain Bacteria; kingdom Bacillati; phylum Actinomycetota; class Actinomycetes; order Kitasatosporales; family Streptomycetaceae; genus Streptomyces; species Streptomyces sp. NPDC051921. The sequence continues at coordinate 107,587 of NZ_JBFAXU010000013.1, read as the reverse complement.
GTCCTCTCGTCGCCCGAGAAGACGTCGACGAGCTGCAGCGTTCCCCAGCCGGCCGCGCCGAGCACGAGCACGGCGGCCGCGGCCCCGAGGACGATCCTGCGCCGGCGGTGGGGGCGGCGCATGCGCGGGTAGACATCCCCCGTGATGCGGTACTTTCCGCCCATTCCGGGGGGAGTGAGCATGCTCATGAACGCAGCGTAATGCGGCCCGCCGGGGATGCCTACTGGATGATCATGTGATCGCGTCCGGATGGGCGCGAAGTGGCCCCGAAAGGATCAGTCGGAGGGGCCGGCCGGGTCAGTCCAGTTCGAGGACGCGCGCGTGCAGCACCTGGCGCTGCTGGAGCGCGGCGCGGACCGCGCGGTGCAGCCCGTCCTCCAGATAGAGATCGCCCTGCCACTTCACGACGTGCGCGAAGAGGTCGCCGTAGAAGGTCGAGTCCTCGGCGAGCAGCGTCTCCAGGTCCAGCTGGCCCTTGGTCGTCACCAGCTGATCGAGGCGGACCGGGCGCGGTGCCACGTCCGCCCACTGCCGGGTGCTTTCCCGGCCGTGGTCGGGATACGGCCGGCCGTTTCCGATGCGCTTGAAGATCACACGGAAAGCCTACCGGGCGAGCGGCTCCCGGCGCAGCCACGCGGGCCCGATGCGAAGCTGGGACAAATCATGCGCAACATGGACAGGGGTCCGTCATGAGCGAGAGCGAGCAGCCGTCCTCCGACCCGTGGGCGCGGATCGCGGCGGGGTACGCCTTCGACGGAGCCGCACTCGAACTGGGGGCGCTGCTGTGGGACGGCGCGTGTCACCCGGACGCGCGGATCCGCATCCCGCTGCCCATGCTCAACCGGCACGGACTGGTCGCCGGAGCGACCGGCACCGGCAAGACCAAGACCCTCCAGCTGCTCGCCGAGCAGCTTTCGGCCAACGGGGTGCCCGTCTTCCTCGCGGACGTCAAGGGAGACGTCTCCGGCGTCTGCGCGCCCGGCCAGGACGGCGAGAAGGTGCGGGAGCGGGCCGGGCAGGTCGGCCAGGAGTGGGCGGCGACCGGCTTCCCCTGCGAGTTCTACGGGCTCGGCGGCACCGGCCCCGGCATTCCGGTCCGGGCGACCGTGACCAGCTTCGGCCCGGTACTCCTGTCGAAGGTGCTCCAGCTCAACCGGACCCAGGAGCAGTCGCTCGGTCTGATCTTCCACTACGCCGACGGCAAGGGCCTGGAGCTGGTCGACCTGAAGGACCTGCGGGCGGTGGTCGCGTTCCTCGTCTCGGACCTCGGCAAGGCCGAGCTGAAGGGGATCGGGGGACTGTCGACGGTGACGGCGGGGGTGATCCTGCGGGCGATCACGAATTTCGAGCAGCAGGGCGCGGGTGGCTTCTTCGGGGAGCCGGAGTTCGACACGGGCGAGTTCCTGCGCACGGCGTCCGACGGGCGCGGCCTGGTCTCCGTACTGGAGCTGCCGGCCGTGCAGGACAAGCCGCAGCTGTTCTCGACCTTCCTGATGTGGCTGCTGGCCGATCTGTACGGCGATCTGCCGGAGGTCGGCGACCTGGACAAGCCGAAGCTGGTCTTCTTCTTCGACGAGGCGCACCTGCTCTTCAACGGCGCGTCGAAGGCGTTCCTGGATTCGGTCACGCAGACGGTGCGGCTGATCCGCTCCAAGGGCGTCGGGGTGTTCTTCGTGACGCAGACCCCGAAGGACGTGCCCGGGGACGTGCTCGCCCAGCTCGGCAACCGGATCCAGCACGCGCTGCGGGCGTTCACGCCGGACGACGCGAAGGCGCTGAAGGCGACCGTGCGGACCTTCCCGAACTCGGCGTACGACCTGGAGGAGGTGCTGACCGGGCTCGGCACGGGCGAGGCGGTGATCACCGTGCTGAGCGAGAGGGGCGCCCCGACCCCGGTGGCGGCGACCCGGCTGCGGGCGCCGCAGTCGCTGATGGGTCCGGTCCCGGCGCCCGACCTGGAGGCGGCGGTCAAGGGCTCGCCGCTGTACGGGCGTTACGCGCAGGCGGTGGACCGGGAGTCGGCGTACGAGAAGCTGACGGCCGAGCAGCGGGCGGCGGAGGCGGAGGCGCTGCGCGCGGCCGAGGAGGCCGCGGCGGCGAAGGCGGCGGCGGAGGCGGAGAAGGAGGCGGCGAAGGCGGCGGCGGAGGCGGAGAAGGAGGCGGCGAGGGCTCCTCGGCGGCAGCCGAAGGAGGAGCCCTCGCTCGCCGAACAGGTCGTCGGAAGCGGCCTGTTCACGTCTCTCGCGCGGTCGATCGGCACCCAGCTGGGCCGGGAGATCAGCCGGTCGGTCTTCGGGACCGCGCGCAGGAGGCGGTGACTACCGCGTCAGCTCGTCGTGGTCGGCGTGCAGACCGCCGCCGCTGCCCGCGTCACCGGTGGTGGGGACGAAGGGGACCGGCTTCTTCAGGGAGCTGATGTCGTGGGCGTAGGTGCCCACGGCGTTGGCGATGACGTCGATGTTGACGTCGAAGGCCGTCATGTCGATGTTCTCGATGGTGTCGCCCTTGGCGTGGTAGTTCACGTCGTAGGCGACGCCCGCCTCACCACCGAACTTCTGGGCCTGGCCGGCGGTCTTGATGCCCTCGGCGCCGGTGAAGGTGCCGCCGGAGGGGATGCCGACCTCGATGAACGGGCCGTAGTCGGAGCGGCCGGTGAAGTCGGTGCCCTCGTGCGGGGCCCCGCTCCGGTCCATGAAGTCGGTGATGTCACGCTCCAGCTGGGCGGAGCCCTCGGGGCCGGCGCCCGCGCCGACGCCGTCGGAGTTGTCGCCGTCGTAGACGAAGAGTCCGTAGTTCGGCGAGGCGATCATGTCGAAGTTCAGGTAGAGCTTGATCTCCTTCTTGCCGAGGGAGCTCAGGTTGGTCACGTAGTGCTCGGAGCCCAGCAGGCCGTTCTCCTCGGCGGACCACCAGGCGAAGCGGATCTTGTTGCGGACCTTGTCCTTCGACTTGGCGAGCTCCAGGGCGGTCTGCAGGAGACCGGCGGAACCGGAGCCGTTGTCGTTGATGCCGGGGCCGGCGGTGACGGAGTCGAGGTGGGAGCCGAGCATCACGGTGTTGGCGGCGTTGCCGCCCGGGGTCTCCGCGATGACGTTGTTGGTCGAACGCTTCTCCTGCAGCTGGCGGATCTCGAAGGAGATGTTCACCGGGCCCGCGGCGAGCTCGGCGGCGAGCTTCTCGCCCTCCGCCTTGGTGATGCCACCGGTCGGGACCTTGGCGGCGGCCGCGTCGCCGAGGGTGCCGGACAGGGCGCCGTCGGCGTTGTTGTAGATGATCGCGCCGACGGCACCGGCCGCGGCGGCGTTCTCCTGCTTGGCGGCGAAGGTGCAGCCGCCGCGCTTGATGAGTGCGATCTTGCCGGTGAAGGCGCCGGCGGCGAAGTCGCCCGGCTCGCAGCCGTTGGTGCCGTCGGCGTCGACGGGGGCCGCGGCCAGGTCGGCCTTGATGCCGCCGACCGGCGTCGACTTGGTGTAGGTCATCGCCCGGATCGGCAGGTCGCGCGCGGCGGGCGAGAGGACGGCCGCCTTCTCGGCGAGCGTCTCCGTGTACTGGAAGTCGAACTTCTGGTACGTGACGGCGTAGCCGGCCTTCTTCAGCTGCGTGTAGACGTACGCGGCCGAGGCGTCGTGGCCGAGGGAGCCGGCCGCGCGGTGACCGCCGGCCGAGTCGGCTATCGCCTGGAACTTCTGCAGGTGCTTGAAGGCGTCCTGCGCGGTCGTCTCGCGGACCAGTTTCCTGGCCAGCTTGGCGGCGTCGCGGGCCGGCGCCGCCCCGGGGTCGGGGGTGGCGGTGGCCGGCGCGGCGAGCACCAGCGGGGTGGCGAGTGCTGCGGCGGCCAGAACGGCGGCGGCTCTGCGCTGCGATGCGTTCACAGAAGTCCTTCCCGGTTCGTGCGTGGTTGAGGGGAAGTTAGCGATCGCCAGGGGATTCTGTGAACACATCTCACACAATTCCTGTCAGGTTGAACAGGATTGACATAGGGAATTCTCAATTCCCTGTCCTCTGTCATGATTTGGCGGCGTCCGCGGCCTTGGCGGCTTTGGCGGCGGCCTTCATCTCCTGCTTGTGCGCGCGCACCTTCGCCAAGGACTCCGGCCCGGTGATGTCGGCGGCGGAGCGGTAGCAGTTCTTCTCGCCGTACGCGCCGGCCGCCTCCTGCCAGCCCTTGGGCCGCACTCCGTACTGCTTGCCGAGCAGGGCGAGGAAGATCTGCGCCTTCTGCTTGCCGAAGCCCGGCAGCGCCTCCAGCCGTACGCGCAGCTCCCTGCCGTCGGCCGCGTCCCGCCAGACGGCCTCGGCGTCGCCGCCGTACTCGTCGACGAGGAAGCGGCACAGCTGCTGGATCCGCTTGGCCATGGAGCCCGGGTAGCGGTGCACGGCCGGCTTCTCGGAGAGCAGCGCGGCGAACGCCTCCGGGTCCTGGGCGGCGATCTCGTGCGCGTCGAGGTCGTCGTGGCCCATGCGGGTCGCGATGGTGTACGGGCCGGAGAACGCCCACTCCATCGGCACCTGCTGGTCGAGCAGCATGCCGACCAGTGCGGCGAGCGGGGAACGCCCGAGGAGTTCGTCGGCCTCCGGCTGCTGGGCGAGGTGGATCGCGGGGCTCATGTCACGATCATCCCGCCGGGCGCCCGCTCCCGCCCGGCGGCTCACTCCTTCGCGAAGCGTTCGAGGGCGCCCATGACGAGACGGCGGGTCTCGTCACCGCCCAGGTGCCCGGCGTTCTCCACCACGTGCAGCTCGGCGTCCGGCCAGCCGCGGCTGAGCTCCCAGGCGGTGGTGAGCGGCCCGCCCATGTCGAGCCGGCCGTGGACCAGGACGCCGGGGATGCCGGCGAGCCGGTGCGCGTCCCGGATCAGGACGCCCTCCTCCAGGAAGGCGCCGTGGGCGAAGTAGTGCGAGCAGATGCGTACGAAGCCGAGCCGGGTGTCGTCGACCCGGTCGGTGTACGGGGTGCCCTGGCCCTCCATCGACAGCACGGCGTCCTCCCAGGCGCACCAGTCGGCCGCGGCCTTCTCGCGTACGGCGCGGTCGGGGTGGTCCATGCGGGCCGCGTAGGCCCCGACCAGGTCCCCGGCGTGGTCGACCCCGGCGCGGAAGCGCTCGTGCGCCTCGGGGAAGAACCGGCCGACGCCCTCGTAGAGCCAGGCCGTCTCGGAGCGGCGGGTGGTCGTCACGGCGGTGATGACGATCTCGCTGACCCGCTCGGGGTGCGCCTCGGCGTACGCGAGGATCAGCGTCGAACCCCAGGAGCCGCCGTACAGCAGCCAGCGCTCGATCCCCAGACGGACGCGCAGCCGCTCCATGTCGGCGACGAGGTGGCCGGTGGTGTTGACGGACATGTCGGCGGCCGGGTCGCTCGCGTGCGGGGTCGAGCGCCCGCAGCCGCGCTGGTCGAACTGGACGATCCGGTAGCGCGCGGGGTCGAAGACCCTCCTGGCCCCGGCGGAGGAGCCGGATCCCGGCCCGCCGTGCACGACGAGCGCGGGCTTTCCTTCGGGGTTGCCGGCGACGGACCAGTACACGTGGTTGCCGTCGCCGACGTCGAGCAGGCCCTCGTCGTACGGGGCGAGTTCGGGGAAGCGCTGCGGGGAGCTGTCTGTCGGCATCCGGCCGACGCTACCGGTTGCCGCGCACCCGCGTCGCCGGGTTTTCGCACCACTCCAGGACGGCGTCCCAGGCCCCGTAGCCGTGGTCCGGGTTCAGATGCCCGCCGCCCGGCACGTGGTCCGTGTCGAGCCCGAGCGGACGGCCGTAGTGCACGTCGGCGCCCCCGGGGCAGTACGGGTCGCCGTCGCCGTACACGAGCCGCGCGGGCACGCCGGCGGGGGCGCTGAGGTCCAGCCCGTCCGCGAACTCCGCGATTTCGGGGATCGAGGCGGTCACCGACGGCGACGGAGGCGCGACGAGCAGCACCCGGTCGGCCGCGGGCGCACGGCCGGCGGCCACCGCCCGCAGCCACAGCAACACGCCGAGGCTGTGCGCGAGCACGACCAACTCGGAACCGTCACCGGGCCGCTCGCCGTGCTCTTCCAGCGCGTCCAGCCAGGCCCCGAGCACGGGCGCGTCCGGCTCCGGCAGCTGCGGATACCGCACCTCGTGCCCCCGCCCGCGCAGCTCACCGGCGAGCCAGTGCTGCCAGTGGCCGGGAGGACGGTGGTTCTGGAAGCCGTGAAGGATCAAGTAGGCGGTCATGGTGCTGATCGTGGGGCGGGTGCGGGGGAGCGGTCCAGACGGTTTCGAGGGCTGGACGGTGTGTGCGGTCCGCGGTCCCCGGTCCGCGGACCGTGTCCGCGACCGGCGGGTCGGCCGGGCTAGGAGGGCTGCTGCAGGCTCAGCAGCTGGCGTATGCCCGCCTTCAGCTCGTCGGCCGACAGGCGCTGCTCCTGGGACAGGTGGTGCATCAGGCTCGGCGAGAAGGGGGCGAGCAGGAGGTGGGCGAGGAGGGGGGCGTTGGCGGCGGGGCGGGCCTGGGTGACCAGGAGGGTCACATGGGCGTGCATCGCGAGGTACGCGCCGCTGGTGTAGCGCGCGGTGGGGGCGGCCGTCTGGGCGGCGAGCAGGATCTCGCGCTGCTCGACCACGCGGTCGACGAGCGCGTCGAGGAAGGCGTCGAGCCGCTGCTCGGCGGGCGCGCCGGGGCCGAGCGGCGGCGGGCCGCTCATGTACGCCTCCTGGAACTGGCGCTCGCGGTCGTCCAGCAGCGCCCACAGCAGCTGGGAGACGTCTCCGAAGCGGCGGTAGACCGTGCCGACGCCGATGCCGCTGGCGTGCGCGACCTGGTTCATGGTCACGCGCTCGGGGCCCTGCTCGGCGACGATCCGGGCGGCGGCGTCCAGGATCTTGCGCCGGTTGCGGGCCGCGTCGGCGCGCTCCGGGGCCGGGCCGCCGACCGTCGGGAGCAGGCTGAGCAGGTGCTTCGGCGCGGGCGCGTCCGCCGGTCCCCTACCGGTCGCCGGTTTCCTCGTGCTCATGTCCTGCCGCCTGCCTCTCGCTCGCTTCCCCCTCGCGGTCCGTCTCCTCGGTCCGGTCCGGTCCTGACCTGAGCATACCTGGCCCCCTTGCAAAGCGGATAGGTGTCCGCTTACGCTTTCTCGCGTTGAAGCGGAAAGTAATCCGGTTTTCAGGAGGGCACGTCATGTCCGTCAAGGTCGCCGTCATCTACTACTCGGCCACGGGGAACGTCCACCAGCTCGCCCAGGCCGTCGCCGAGGGCGCCGAGAAGGCCGGAGCCGAGGTCCGTCTCCGCCGCGTGCCCGAGCTCGCCCCCGACACCGCCATCGACGCCAACCCCGCCTGGCGCGCCCACGTCGACGCCACCGCCGACGAGGTCGAGATCGCCACCCTCGACGACCTGGAGTGGGGCGACGCCTACGCGCTCGGCTCGCCGACCCGCTTCGGCAACGTCGCCGCCCAGCTGAAGCAGTTCGTCGACACCTCCGGCGGCCTGTGGAACCAGGGCGTCCTGGCCGACAAGCCGGCCACCGCCTTCACCAGCGCGTACAACGTCCACGGCGGCAACGAGTCGACGCTGCTCGCGATCTACAACACCTTCCACCACTGGGGCTCGGTCATCGTCTCGCCCGGCTACACCGACCAGACCGTCTACGCGGCCGGCGGCAACCCCTACGGCACCGCCCACCCGGGGGCCAACGGCGCCCCGGACGAGAAGGCCCTCGCCGCCGCCCGCTACCAGGGCCGGCGCCTGACGAAGATCGCGAAGCGCCTGAAGGGCCTGCCGGTCGACTGACCCGCCCTGTGCGCCCGCCCGCTGACGCCGGATGCCCCTGGGGACGTGTAACCCCAGGGGCATCCGGCGTGCGGCATCCGGCGTGCGGCATCCGGCGTGCGGCATCCGGCGTGCGGGACTCCGCGCGTACCCGCGTCACCCGCGCCGGGCGGGCCGGCCGGCGGGCGGGCGGGCCGGCGGCCGCGGTCAGGCCAGCGACAGGAAGAGCTTCTCCAGGCGGGCCCGCATCTTCTCCGGGTCCTCGCCCGTCCCGCGCCCGTTCTCCATGTCGACGAGGCACTGCTGCAGTCCGGTCGCGATGATCGCGAACCCGGCCCGGTCGAGCGCGCGGGAGGCCGCGGCCAGCTGGGTGACGACCTCCTCGCAGTCCCGGCCCTCCTCGATCATGCGGATGACCCCGGATATCTGTCCCTGGGCCCGGCGCAGCCGGTTCAGTACGGCCTTCAGCTCCGCGCCGGCGAGATCCAGTTCCACGACCACTCCTCGAACATCCGCTTCCCCGTGCGGCGGCGGCGACGGGGCCTTCGAAGACCAAGGATGACATCCCGGGGCGCGGGCGGCTCAGGCGTTCGCGCCGCCCAGGTCGCTGCCGCCGGCTTCGTCGATCTGACGGATGACCACCGGGTAGACCGGGGATCCGGGCGGGGCCGGGCACTGGGCCACACGGGCGGCGATCTCGGTCACCCGGTCCAGGCTCGCGCAGTCGAGCACCCAGTAGCCGGCGAGGACCTCCTTCGTCTCCCCGTACGGGCCGTCCGTGACGACCGGACGGCCCTCGTCGTCCGCGGTCACGAACCGGGTCCTGGCGGGCTCGACGAGCCCCTGGCCGTCGATGAACTCCCCGGTCTCGGACAGGTCGTCGTTGATCGCGTTCATGTAGGCGAACATCGCCCTGAGGTCCTGCTCGCTCCAGGCCGGGCTGTGGTCCGAGGCCTTGCCGTTCATGGCGTGGTAGTCGGCCTGCGCACCCTGCACCATCACCAGGTACTTCATGACGTTCTCCTTCGCGTCCTTCGGGTCCTTCGGGTCCTTCGGATCCTTCGGGTTCGTGCGGGGGGTTCTCGCGTTCCCTCCGCGGTCCTTCCACAGGAGACGTCGGAGCCGGCGCGCGTTTCCCGACACCTCGCCGGAGGTCACCTCATCGGGCGCGTCCGGAGGTACGAACGGTCCCGTTCCCCGACCCGTCCGCGCGGGCCGGCCGACCGCAGGACCACGTCGAGGACCGCCGCCGGGTCGGCCGCGTAGCTGTGCGCGAACCAGGCCATGTTCGCCTCCACCACCGCCCAGGTGCCCCGGTCCGTGCGGCCCACGTCCACCACCGCCCCGCTCGGCAGCGAACCGCCCACCGCCGCGAGCAGCCGCTCCGCGAACGTCCGTGCGCCCCCGGCGAGCGGACCCGGGTCGAGCCGCCCGTACGAGACGTAACGGCTGCCCGCCCTGACCTGCCCGTCCAGGACGAACAGGCGGTACTCCGCCGCGAACGTCACCGGTTCCGAGACCAGGACCGGGGTGGCCGGGGGCAGGCCGTCGGGCAGGGCGCCCCCGTCCTCGTACACCGCCGGCGGGAAGGACTTGTCACCCGGCGGCTTCACGAACGCCGGGCCGGCCAGGTCACGGCGGGCCGCCGCGAGGGTCGTCAGGGTGACCCGGCGGCCGGTGAACTCCTCGGACAGCTCCGCCAGCCAGGCGTCCGGCGGTTCGAGGAGGCCGAGTCCGAGCGGCCCCGCGACCCGGTCGGCGAGGAGCGGGCCGCCGTACCAGTGCACCGCCTCGTCCGGGCGCGCGACCGCGTCCGGCGGGCCGTCGAGCACCCTCGTGGCCAGGCCCCGGCGGGCGGCGGCCTCGGCGAGCAGGAGCGCGGTGGAGGTGCGCTGCGCGGAGATCAGGAGGGCGTCGACGCTCATGCGCCCGCCGCCAGTTCGCGCTCCAGGGGCGTACGGAAGCGGGGGGTGACACGGACGTCGCCGACCCAGGCGGCGAGCCGAGCGGCCTCGGCCCGGACCGCCGCGACCGCCTCCTCGCCCACGTCCGTCAGGAGACGCCAGGTCACCTCGCCGTCCGGGCGCTGTGCCCAGCCGCCCACGACGCGCCCGTTCCACCACACCGTCGGGCCGATGTTGCCGCTGCGGTCGAAGAGGGCGGCCCGATGGTCCGGGTCCAGGTACCAGTCGCGGGCCTGCCATCCCATCGACGTCGGGTCCAGAGCCGGGAGCAGCGCCGCCCAGGGCTCCGCCGGGGTGGGCACGGGGTCGAGGTCGGCCGGCAGGACGTGGCCGATGCCCTCGTCGAGCGCGACCCGCTCCGCGCCGAGGGCCGCCAGGGCGCGGCGGACGTCCGTGACCTTCCAGCCCGTCCACCACTTCAGGTCGGCCTCCGTCGCCGGCCCGTACGCGGCCAGCCAGTGCCGTACGAGCTCCGCCTGCGCCTCGGCGGCCGGCAGGTCGGTGTGCGGCGGCACCAGCGCCCAGCGGAAGCGGCTCGACGTCCAGCCGCCCTGAGGGCGGCCCCGGGCGATCCGGCCCTCCATGCCGAGGAGCCGCAGGATCCGGCTGGACACCGGCTGCGGGCCCTCCTGGCCGGTGCCGACGCCGTACACGTACTGCGCCCGCAACCGCGGTACCGCGGTGCCGAGTTCCGCCCCCGTCGCCTCGCCCCGGTCCGCCAGCTCGGCGAGCACCTGCCGCTCCGTCTCGGCCAGCCACGCTGCGTCGAGGTCGCTGCCCGCCGCCAAGTGCTTGACCAGCATGGCGCGTTCGCGGACGGCGGCAGCCTCCGAGGAGGAGGAGTGGACGACCGCGGCGAGCCCGGTCGGAACGACGAAGACCGTGTGGCGCATCCCGTGCATCCGGGTCAGCGTCCGGTCCTCGTACACCGCCCGCTCGACCTCCGCCACCGGGTCCCGGTCCGCGGCGAGCCGCGCCCCCGTCGCCAGGAACACCGTCGCCGCGTCCGTCGCGTGCAGCGCCACCAGCGAACCGGCGACCTCCTCCGGCGTCGCCGCCCGTGCTGCCCCGGCCAGCCGGTGCCGCAGGGCGAGCCTGGCCCGGCGCTCCTCCGCGCCGATCGGCCTCGTCGTACCCGTGCTCTTCTCGCTCATGGGGCCAGGATGGCCTCAGGCGCCCAGGAAGTCCGGCACCGTCCGGAAGTCCGGCACCGCTCAGGAGGTCTCCGGCACCGTGCAGGAAGTCTCCGGCACCGCCCAGGAGGTCCGTCTCCGGCACCGTGCAGGAGGTCCGTCACCGTCCAGGAGGTCCGGCACCGCCCAGAGGTCCGGCACCGTCCTCACGAACGCGCCCTCCTCGGCGCCGCAGGCCCGGAGCGGACCAGGGCCCGTCCGGCACCGACCGGCCGGACGGGCCCTGGGACGTCCCGCGTCCTAGTCGGACGCCGCCCGCTCGCCGACCGGCCGGCGCCGCAGGGCCGGGTCGGTCAGGGCGCGCGGCTGCCAGACGCCGTCCGCACGGTAGAGGTCCGTGCCCGGCGGCACGATCGCGTCGATGCGGTCCAGGACCTCGTCGGTCAGGACCACCGAGGCGCCCTTCAGGAGCCCCTCCAGCTGCTCCATCGTGCGCGGCCCGAGGATCACCGACGTCACCGCGGGGTGCGCGGCGACGAACGCGATCGCCAGCTCGGGCAACGTGCAGCCGATCTCGTCGGCGAGCGCGACGAACTGCTCGACGGCGTCCAGCTTGGCCGCGTTGACGGGCAGCTCCGGGTCGAAGCGGTGCGGCGTGAGCGCGGGCCGCCCGCTGGTGAGGTCGATGGGCCGGCCCTTGCGGTACTTGCCGGTGAGGAAGCCCGACGCCAGCGGCGCCCAGGTCAGCACGCCCATCCCGTAGCGCTGCGCGACCGGCAGCACCGAGGTCTCGACGCCGCGGGCGAGCAGCGAGTACGGGGGCTGCTCGCTGCGGAAGCGGCGCAGGCCGCGCCGCTCGGCGACGGCGTGCGCCTCGACGATCTGCTCGGCGGGGAAGGTCGAGCAGCCGAAGGCCCGGATCTTGCCCTGGGAGACGAGGTCGCCGAGGACGTCGAGGGTCTCCTCGATGTCGGTGCGGTGGTCGGGCCGGTGCACCTGGTAGAGGTCGATCCACTCCGTGCCCAGCCGCTTGAGGCTGTTCTCGACGGCACGGGTGATCCAGCGCCGGGAGGTGCCGCCCCGGTTGGGGCCCTCACCGCCGACCGGGAAGTACACCTTCGTGGCGAGCACCGTCTCCTCGCGCCGGCGCGGGTCGCGCAGCGCCTTGCCGACGATCTCCTCGGACTCGCCCGCCGAGTACATGTCGGCGGTGTCGACGAAGTTCACGCCCTGGTCGAGGGCGGCATGGATGATCCGCACGGAGTCCTGGTGGTCGGGGTTGCCGACCGCTCCGAACATCATCGTGCCGAGGCAGTACGTACTGACTTCGATCCCGGTCCCGCCGAGTACCCGATAGCGCATGCGCCGCACCCTAGGCCTTGGAGTCCACTCCAGGGCAAGGGGTTCCGGCGAGGAACTCCGTCACCAGGCGGTGCAGGACCTCGGGCCGCTCCAGGTGCAGGTCGTGCCCGGCGCCCGGCAGGCAGACGCCGCGCAGCGCGGGCAGCAGCCGCGCCATCTCCTCGTACTCCGCCCGCTCGACGAAGCCGTGCTGCCCGACCACGGACAGGACGGGCACGCCGATCGCCGCCCACTCCTCCCACCAGGACCGGCCGGCGTCCTCGGTGAGCGAGGCGACCATCACCTCGGGGTCGAAGCGGGGCCACAGGCCGCCGTCCCGCTCCTCCAGCCCGTCCGCCCAGCCCTCGCCGACGGGCCCGCCGCCCAGGTGGGCGACGGCGGCCTCCCGGGTCGGGAACGGCACCGGCCACGCCCGCAGCCAGTCCCCGACGTCCGCCACGGTCCGCGGGGTGATGCCGGCGGGCCCGGCCTCGACGAGGACGGCGCCGGAGAGGTGGGACGGACCGTGCGCGGTGGCGAGGTGGGCCGCGGCGAGGAGGGCGGCGTGCCCGCCGTACGACTGCCCGACCAGGACCGCGTTCCGGAGGCCGAGCTCGTCGAGTACGGCGAGGACGTCGGCGACGTACGCGGCCCGGGAGACGTCGGCCGGGTGCCGCTCGCTCGCGCCGTGCCCGCGCTGGTCGAGGGCGACGACCCGGTGCCCGTCGGCACGGAGCCGGCGCGCGAGGGCGTCCCACTCGCCGACGTGCCCGGCGAGCCCGTGGAGGAGGACGAACGGGCGCCCCTCGCCGCCCCAGTCGCGCAGGACGAGACGCACGCCGTCGCGAACGAGGGCGCGCTCGGTCCAGGCGGGCGCGGGCGGGGTCGGGGCTGGGGCGTGGGTCCGCGGGGCGGGGCCGGGGGTCACAGAGTCTCCAGTTGACGGTGCGCGGTGCTCTCGGGGCAGAGCAGCGCGTCGGCCACGGCCGTACGGGCGTAGAGCACGGACCGGCCGCTGCGGTGGGCGCTGACGAGGCCCGCGTGCTTCAGGGCGATCAGGTGCTGGGAGACGGCCGCCGCCGACAGGCCCGCCGTCGCGGCGAGTCGGGTGGTCGAGGCGGGTGTGTCGAGCTCGGCGAGGAGCAGCGCGCGCGACCGCCCGATCACGGCGGCGACGGCCTCGGTCGCGGAGCCGGCGGTGCGGGGCTCCCACAGATTGCCGATACCGCGGGCGGGATAGGCCAGTTGGGGCGGGTCGGGGGCGACGGACCGGGTCAGGACCTTGGGCCACGCGAACGCGGACGGGATGAGCAGCAGTCCGGAGCCGGCCTTGTCGCGGGTGAGCGCGCAGGACCGCCGTACCAGCTTGAGCGTCCCGTCGTCCCACCGTACGGTCTCGTGGAGTTCGCCCAGGACGCGTGCGGAGCCGTGCTCGGCGACCTGCCGGGCGCGGTGGAAGACATCGGCCTCCAGCAGGCTGCGGATGCGGGCCCAATAGGGAGCGAGGGCGAGTTCCCAGTACGTCTCGATCTCGGCGCACAGCCGGTCGAGGTCGATGTCCCTCTCCTCCACGGGGAGCTTGCCTGCGTCGCGGCGGACCAGCTCGGGCGAGGCGCCGCGGACGGCGTCGAGTTCCCCGGCGAGGGTGGGGAAGGGCCCCGTGGGGGTGGGGGTGAGGAAGTCCGCCAGGAAGGTGCCGCCGGGGACCAGCTTCGCGAGCAGCCCGTGGTCGAGCCCGGCGCGTTCGACCCGGGGGCGGACCTGGGCCGCCCAACGCCGGTGCAGCGGCGGGTCGACGGTGTCCCGGAGCAGCCGGAAGCTGGTCACGACCTCCCACATGGGGGAGACGGCGAAGCGGGTCTGGGCCAGATCGGCGGCGGAAAAGCTGAGTTCGGACTCCATGCATCCCCCTGATGTGACGCGCCACGGGCGTGGTGAGCGTCCGGATTCGGCCTGAGCTTAATCATTGGAGGGGAGCGCGTGCAGGGGCGCAGTCTCGGCGCATGCCCTCCTCCTTCACCGGCCTTCCGGCCACCGTCTGGACCGTCTTCGGCGGCACGATCGTCAACCGCCTCGGCCACATGGTCACCCCGTTCCTGGTGTTCTTCCTCGCCTCGCGCGGGGTCACCGGCACCGAGACCTCGTACGTGCTCGGCGCGCTCGGCGCCGGCAATCTGCTCGGTCCGGCCGTCGGCGGCGTCCTCGCCGACCGCCTCGGCCGCCGCCCCACGATGCTCATCGGCCTGATCGGGGCCGCGGCGGCGCAGGGCGCGCTGTTCGTGGCGCCCGGGGTGTGGACGATGGCCGCGGCCGCGCTCCTGATCAGCGCCGCCGGGACGGTCGTCCCCCCGGCCGCGTACGCGCTGATGGCCGACGCCGTCGACGCCGAACGCCGGCAGCGGGCGTACGCGCTCTTCGGCTGGGGCGTCAACATCGGCACCGCCGTCTCCGGCGTCCTCGGCGGCCTGCTCGCCGCGCACGGCTACTGGCTGCTCTTCGCGGTCGACGCCGGCACGATGCTGGTCTACGCGGCGGTCGTCGTCACCCGCCTGACCGAGCCGCCGCGCGGGCCGCGCCCGACCGGCGACGGCCTCGGCTACGGCGTCGTGCTCCGCGACCGCCTGGCGATGCTCCTGCTCCCCCTCTACGGCGTGCAGCTCTTCGTCTACTCGCTCACCGAGGTCGCCCTGCCGCTCGCGATCCACGACAGCGGCCTCTCGCCGGCGGTGTACGGCGTGATGGCGGCCGTCAACGCGGTCCTGGTCGTCGCGATCCAGCCCTTCACGACCGCCCGTCTGGCACGCCTGCCCCAACTCCCGGTCCAGGCCGCGGGCAGCGCCCTGATCGCGATCGGCGTCGCCCTGACGGGCGTGGCCGACGGAGCCCTCACCTTCGCGCTCTCGGTCGTGATCTGGTCCCTGGGCGAGGTGATCGTCGCCGGCATCGCCGCCGCCGTCGTCGCCAACCTGGCCCCGGCCCACGCCCGCGGCCGCTACCAGGGCGCCTACAGCTGGACCTGGGGCGTCGCCCGCTTCGGAGCCCTCACCCTCGGCGTCACCCTCTACACCGGCGTCGGCCCCGCCGCCCTCTGGTGGACCGCCCTCGTCGCCGGGCTCACCACCGCGGTCGCCGTCCTCACCCTGTCCCGCCGCGTGGCCGCCCGCACCGCCCTAGCGGCCGGCACCGCCCCGGCCCGCGAGCACGTGGGCGACGAGGGCGTTGGCGTGACCGTGACCGAGCCCGTGCGCGGACTTGAGCCAGGAGACGAGCTCCATGTGCCGGGTGAGCGGGGAGGTGTCGATGAGCTCGAACCACTCGGCGACGGGGCGCCCGTACTTCTTCTCGATGGAGGGGAAGTAGCCGGCGGGTCCCTTGACGGCGGGGCCCTTGGCGGCGGGGGTGGCGGACATGAGGCGACCTCTTCTCTTCGCGGTTCCTGCTGAGCCTGCTGAGCGCTGCTGAACGCTGCTGACGACTCACGACCTTCACGAGGGCAGACCGCCGCCCCACCGAGAACTCATCGGTGGGGCGGCGGTCTTTTCGCCTTCTCTGCGCGGTCGTTCGCGAGCGGGGTGGCCGGCGCGTCACCGCGTCACGGCGTCACCGGGTCACCGGGTCACCACCTCAGCGGGTCACCGCGTACCGCTCCAGCCGCTTCAGCAGGCGCGCCCGGCACTCCGGCCACTCCGCGTCCGTCACCGAGAAGATCGCGGAGTCGCGGAGGCGGCCCTCCTCGCCCGGGACCCAGGACGGCGCCCAGTTGCGGAGGACGCCTTCGAAGTGGGCACCGGTCTTCCCGATCGCGGCGCGGGAGCGGGCGTTGCGGGCGTCCGTCTTGAGGTCGAGGCGGGAGACCGCCCACACCTCGAAGGCGTGCCGGAACAGCAGGTACTTCGCCTCGGTGTTCACGCCGGTGCCCTGCGCCGAGGCGGCGAGCCAGGTGAAGCCGACCTCCACCGCCTGCAGGGCCTCGCCGCCGGGCCGCAGCCTGGGGTCCAGGAAGGAGGTGACGCCGACGGCCCGGCCGGTGGACTTCCGGATCTGGGCGTACGGCGCGACCGTGCCGGCGGCCGCCCGGCCGTGGTGGCTGTCGATGTACGCGCCGACCTCGGCGGCCGTCGGCACCCATGTGTAGGTGTACGTGCCGCGGTCCTCCGCCACGGCCACCGCGAGGTCCGCCGCGTGGCGGTGGTCGAGGGGCTCCAGTCGGACGAGGTCGCCGTCCAGGACCGGTCCCTTGAGTGCGAACGTCATGGCGTGCGTACCTCCCCGTCCCGCCCGCGCGCGGGCGGCGGGCCACGGTCCCGTGGCCGGTGCCACGGATCCGGGCGGCCCGCGTGATCGCCCGCAGCCTCCCAGATCTCCTCCCGCGTGTCGCGTGATTTCCGCCCCTGGGCGCGCGCCTGCTCCTAGGCTCGGGACGTGACCGAGAACGAGATCAAGCTCAAGGCCATCGCCGCCCTCACGGCGCTGCGCGGCGGAGTCGAGGAGAGACTCGTCTCGGACCTTCTCGGCGAGGTGATCCCGGGGCAGTTCGCCGTGCCCGCCGAGGCGACCGCGGAGGAGGCCGGCCTGTCGGTGCTCGCGCAGCTCTCCGACCCGCTGAGCGCCCTGGTCAACGGCTTCATCCTCGCCTTCGACGCCGTGGCCGACGCCCATGACGCGGCCGGTGCGCAGCCGGACACCGAGACGATCCTCCAGGAGCTGGCCCTGCGGCTGGCGAGCGACAACTTCGACTGAGCCGACACGCTGGTCCGCGAGCTGGTCCGGCGTGACCGGTCCGTCACCGCCGGCCAGGCGCACCAGGTCCGGCACCGCCGGCCCGGCACGGCGGCTCCGGCAATGCCGACCCGGCGGACCCGATCCGGCACCGCCGGCCCGGCACGGCGGCTCCGGCAATGCCGACCCGGCGCTCCCGGTCCGTCACCGCCGGCCAGGCGCACCATGTCCGGCACCGCCGGCCCGGCGCTCCCGGTCCGTCACCGCCGGCCAGGCGCACGATGTCCGGCGCACCAGGTCCGTCACCGCCGGCCCGGCGCGCTGGTTGGGCACCGCCGGCCCGGGCGCGCTGGTTGGGCACCGCCGGCCAGACCCGGTCCGGCGAGCTCGTCCAGCGGTGACGGCCCGGCACCGGCTCCACGCCGCGGCGCCGCAGCGCAACCCGCACCCTCCACCCGGCCCCGGCACACGCACTTTTCGGGTGAAGCCGGGGTGTGGCTGACCCCTGCGCGTCGGGACGCGCCCGCATGGTGAGCGCGTCGGCCGGAGCCGTCGGCGACCCCGCCCGCGGTCCGGTCCCGCCCCGTGAGAGGAACGCGCATGTCCGATACGGACCCCAGGCCGCCCGGAGCCCGCCGCAGGCCGTCACCCCGAAGACCGTTCAGATCGCTCGCCGCGCGACCGCTGGCGGCCGTAGCCGCCCTGGCCACCGGCCTCGTCACGGCCCTCGTGATGGGTGTCCCCTCGGCTCCCGCGTACGCCGACGGCGTGGGAGCCCGGGACATCCGCACCGGCCCGCCGGGGACCGTCCTCGCCTGGGGCAGCAACGGCTACGGGCAGCTTGGCGACGGCAACACCGCGGGCGACCAGCCGGTCCCCGGGCGGGCCTGCGGGAACGTCACCTGCACCGCGCCGCTCGACAAGGCCGTGCAGGTCGCGGGCGGCGACCAGCACAGCGTCGCGCTGCTGGAGGACGGCACCGTCGTCGGCTGGGGCAGGAACGACGTCGGCCAGCTGGGCGACGGCACCACGACCGACCGCGTCACCCCCGTGAAGGTCTGCGCGGTCGGCGAGCCCGCCCCGTGCGCGTCCGTGCTGACGGGCGTCGTCTCCGTCGCGATCGGCGACTTCCACAGCCTCGCGCTGCTCAAGGACGGGACCGTGGTCTCGTGGGGGTTCAACTCCGACGGGCGCCTCGGCGACGGCACGTCGGCCGAGCGGCACTCGCCCGTCCGGGTCTGCGCGCCGGGCGCGACCGCGCCGTGCACCGCGTTCCTCAGCAGGATCACCAGCCTCTCCGGGGGCTACATGCACAGCCTCGCGCTGCGCTCCGACGGTCTCGCCCTCGCCTGGGGCGCCAACGGCAACGGGCAGCTGGGCGACGGCACCACCACGGCCCGCAACATCCCGGTGTTCGTGGGCGGGCCCGGTGACCTGATCTCCGTGGCGGCCGGAGCGTTCCACAGCGCGGCGGTCCGATCGAACGGCGCCGCCTACGCGTGGGGCGCCGGCGATGCGCTGGGCAACGGCGTCGGCACGCAGACCAACTCCCCGGTGCAGGTCTGCGCGATCGGGCAGACCGCTCCCTGCGCCGCGTTCCTGACGAACGTGAAGTCCGTGGGCGCCGGCGGCTTCCACACCGTGGCCGTCCGCGACGACGGCACCGTCGTCGCCTGGGGCGACAACTCCAGCGGCCAGGTCGGTGACGGAACCGTCGCGTCGAGGAACGTCCCGGTGCAGGTCTGCGCGCCGGAGGGCTGCGCGACCAAACTGACCGGTGTCACGGCGGTCAGCACCGCCGCCTCCGGCTTCCACACCCTGGCGCTGCGCACCGACGGCTCCGTCCGCGCCTGGGGCTACAACGGCACCGGCCAGCTCGGCGACGGCACCAGGACCACCCGCCGCACGCCCGTCCGGGTCTGCGCCGTCGGCCAGACGGCGCCCTGCAGCCGGCTCCTCGAGGGCGTCACGTCGATCGGCACCGGCGACGAGCACAGCCTGGCCGTCTCCCGCCCGCTCGCCGACCTGGCCACGTCGATCGCGGCGAGCCCGGAGCCGGTGGCCGACGGCGGCACCCTCACGTACACGATCCGGGTCCACAACTACGGCCCCACGTCCGCGGAGAACGTGGTCATGACCGACCGCCTGCCCTCCAACGTCCGCTACGCGAGCGCCACACCCTCCACCGGATTCTGCGAGACCCCGCCGACCGGTACGACCGACACGGTGACCTGCCACTTCGGCACCCTGGCCAGGGGCGGCGCCGCGACCGTCACGCTCGCGGTGAAGGTCCGTGCGCCCGTGCCCACGACCGGTGGCGCCAGCGTCACGAACGGCGTCTTCGCCGTCAGTGACACCCCCGACCCCAACCTGGGCAACAGCACGGCCGCCATCACCACCCCGGTGAGCTGATCACCCCTGCGGGGTGATCAGCGGTGCGCCGTCCGCACACGGCGGGAGGGCCGGACCACCGACGGTGGTCCGGCCCTCCCGTTTCCCGGCGACCGGTCCGGCCGGGTCACCGCGCGGGTCTCGCAGTCTCCGCACGCCCGTTCCGGGCCCTCCGCGGACCCGCGCGACCGGAGTCCGATCAGAACTCCAGCACCTCGCGGTCGAGCGGATACCGCGCACGGTGCGGGCCCTCGTACGGCGAGGGCGTGATCGGCAGGACGCCGGTCGGCTGCAGGCCCAGGTTGTCGTCCCAGATCCGGGGTTCGACCTGTCCGACGACGCGGAACTTCCGGAACGTGAACGGCGGGCTGTCGGTCGGGAAGAACTCGGCCGTGGTCATCACCTGGAAGTGCAGGTGCGGCGTGGTGGAGTTGCCGCTGTTGCCGATCAGCCCGAGGACGCGGCCGGGTTCGACCCAGTCGCCCTCCCGGACCTCGAGCGAGCCGGCGTGCAGGTGGGCGTAGAGCAGATAGCGGCCCGGCGCGACTTCCAGGGTGACGTGGTTGCCGACGGTGTCCTCGATCGGCGGGACGGGCGGTGCGACGGGCGGCTGTTGGTCCGGGAGCCCGTCCTGGACCTCCACCACCCTGCCGCCGGCCGAGGCCACGACCGGCTGGCGGTAGCTGAGGTAGCTGGTGAGCCGTGCGGGGTCGCCTTCCCAGGTCTGCCCCCGCTCGCCGACCCGGTACCAGTCGATCGCGAAGCGCTGCGGTACGTCGAAGCGGCCGTTGACCGGGGCGAGGCCGCGCCGGTGGTGGGTGTTGCCGCAGCACGACTCGCTGGAGTACCAGGTGCCGGGGCGGACCGGCGGGCGCAGGTTCAACGGCGGGGTGCCGGAGGTCCGGGTGGCCTGCACCGTCTCCTCGAAGGCGGAGGGGCCGGAGGGGGTCAGGACGGCACCCGAGAGATGGTGTTCGAGGACCTTGGGCGCCCGCCGGCCGCGGTCGAGAGCCAGGTCGAGCCAGATGACCCACTGCTGTGAGCCCCGGATGACGGTCGGCGTCGGCCCCGGGGGCGCCGGGGTGTACCCGTCCGCGCCCGGCAGGGGGTCGCCCACCGGATTCGCGGCGTCGGCCAGCGCCTGCCCGGTCAGCGAGCCGACGACCGCGTGCGTGAGGGCGTCGCGGACGTCGACGCGGTCGAGCCGTACCGGCGTGCTGCTGGAGAGGGCGCTCGTGGTGAGCAGTTCGTACGAGAGGTGCGTCTTGCCGTCCGTGGCGACGAACGGCGTCGGTTCGGTCATCACCGCCGCCGTCAACGGCGTGAACTGTGCGCCGGGCGCCGGAGCGGTCCGGCCGGTCCCGTGTCCAGCTCCCGCCGAGGCCACCAGCATGCCGGCCGTGAGCACGGCAGCGGCGAGCCCGCGGAGAAGCGGGCGGCGGCCGGTGCGGTTGCGGAATTCGCGCTCTGCCATCGCGCTCTTTCGTTCGTCGGATCCGGCCCGTGAAGGACGCCGGCACGCCCCGCGCAGAGGCGCAGGCCCATGTAATCCGGCGGCGTACCGCTCCGGCCGGAGGGCACCGGAGGCAGGCGCCGAACTACACCCGTCCAGCCGCATCGCCCACGGAGTCCCCGCCCCACGGCGGTCTCGGGCCGCTGTGCGGAGGGACGACCGGACCAGGGAGACGCCGCAGGGCCCCACTGTGAACGGTGGGGCCCCTTCGAGCCGGCGGAGGATTCGAGCTTCGAACTCGTCCGCCCGTGATCAGGGCGGCGTCGAAGGCGGCGGCCGGCTCGAGCCCGAGCATCTTGCCGATGTCGGCCGGGCTCAGCGGCCCCACGAGTATCGCTATCGATACCATCTTCCCCATTCATGCGCGGCGCTCATGACGCTGTGGATGCGGGAGAGGGTGAAAACGCGCTCGGCGTCCCGAAGGTGGCACCAGGCTTCGAGGTAGGGCGGGTCGAGGTCGAGCCGGCTGAGGGTGCGCACGGTCCGGTTGCCCGAGGTGGCGACGTACTCGACGGTGATGGCCTGACCGGCGTCGATGGCATGAGCGAGCTGGCGGACGTCGGTGTACGTCAGCTGCTTCGCGTATCCGGCGACGATCTCCTCGGTGTCCGTGCCGAAGGGAACCCCGCTGCCGAATGGATCGGGCTCCGCAACGGTCGGCGGGGCGGCCAGCAACCGGACCGCCAGCGCGGACGGATCGACTGCGGCAGGCGCCTCCGCCCTTCGGCGTGCTGAGCGTCCGGTGCCGGCCTTCGTGGTGGCCTTCCGAGGGGCCGGAACGGCGGCGGCCCGTCGAGGCGGCACCTTCTCGATGCGTACGGTCCCGTCCGCGGCCTCGGCGACGGGCGCATAGCCCTGGCCCCGGAGCGCGGCGAGGGTCTTGTCGGGCGGGCTGCCGCTGACGAGTACCGTCGGGGCGAGCTGCCGCAGCCCGAGTGCGGCGAGTTCCCGGTGGGCGGCGAGCTCGGCCAAGAGCGCGGGTTCGTCGCTGTGGATGACGCAGGCGGCGGGGGCGACGCGCATACGGCCGTGACGGCGGGCGGCGTCGGCGATGAGATAGGACAGGGGCTGCGGCAGGGGGCCGTCGGCGACGGCGGTCAGCTCGGCCGAGATCTCGTCCGGAGCGCGACCGGTGTCCAGGGCGCGGCGGACGCTGTCGGCGCTGAAGCGCCATACCGACGCCGTGCCGCTGGTCTCCCGGTCGGCGGTCGAGTCCAGGAGCTCGGCCAGGCGTGCGGAGGGCGTGCCGGTGACGATGGCGGTGAGGTCGCCGCCGAACCGGGCTGTTCTCGTGGCCTCCGGCAGCAGCCGCCGACATGCGACGGCCAGCTCCTCCCGGTCACCGGTCACCAGGGCCGCGCCGAGCCGGGAGAGAGCGCCTCGGGCGATGACGCCCGTCAGCTCGGCCTCGCGGACCGCCGCGGCGAAGGGCGTCTCGTCGTGGAACGACGGATGAGCGAGCGGACGGTGCCAGGCGACGAGCGGACCCAGATCGGTGCCGACCCGCACACCCTGACCCTCCGGAAGCGCCGCCGCCGCTGCGAGCAGCCCGCGCCGGGCCTGCAGGCAGGGACTGCAGCGAGGGGCCCCGGCCACGGCAGCAAGCGACTTGTTGTCCTCGTCGCGGGACTGCGAGGGAGTGAACTGCAGGTTCCACCATGCGTGAAGCAGGTCGGCGAACTGCGCTGCCGGTTCCTGCACCGCCCAGGTGTCGTATACCGCGGTGGGTGTGATGCGGTCGCCGTCGGCGCCCAGCAACCCGACCGAGTAGGCGACCTCCAGGGTGATGCGTACCACCGCGTCGTCGGCCTGCGCGGCCCTGCCGATCCGTCCCAGTTCACGCGCGCCGATCCCGCCGGACTTCAGCCGGGCCGGTGGAGCCGCCGAGCAGGCCGACAGGACCGAGGCCGCGTGGGCGGCGAACGCCGTGGCCGCCGCCGCAGCCTCCCGTTCCACATCCACCGCGGGGACGGGCACCAGCTCCGCCACGGGCGGTAGGGGGTCGAACGGCGCACGCCAGTCCCGCCCGCGCAGCGCGAGCGTCACTTCGGCGGGCATGCGGGCCGGCCCGTATCCGTGGCGGCTGCGGATCAGCAACCCCCTGTCCAGGGCCCATCGCTCACCCGGCTGGGCATCGGCCATCGGTGCTCCGAACACGAAGAATTCCGTGTGCTGCGGTGCGGACTCCGCTCGTCGCCCCAGCAACTGCCGGGCGGCCGAAGGGGCCTTCGCGATCACCGCGGCGACGCGTTGCGGATCGCCATGGTGTTCCAGGACGGCGGCCGTGCGCTGCTGCCTGGTGCCGGGCGGCTTGATGCCCAGCGCCACGAGCATGCCGCGCAGCTCTTCGGAGGTCACGCCCTCCAGCAGCTCCTCCAGCGGAGCATCCAGCCCGAGAGGCGCGTCCCACGCCTGCCGCAACGGGGCGGCCATGTGGAGGTTCCCGTTGCCGTCCGGCCAGACCAGTGCGTGATCGGCCAGAGCCTCCAGAACGGCGTCCAGTTCCCCAGCGGCAGTGGCTGCCGTCGCGCCCAGTGCCCCCGCCAGGGCGCCGCGCGACAGGGGAGTTCCCGAGGCGGCCAGGGCCTCGGCCACTTGGAGGCAGGGCAACGGTAGCTCTGGCAGGACGAGCGCCACCGAGCCTGGCCGCAGAAGACGTTCCGCCGATTCCTCCACGGAACGTGGCTCCGGTGGCGCCGCGGCGTCCTTCCGTATCCCGAGCACGCGCGACAGCCGTGGGGCGTCGAGGCCGGCCAGCCAGGCCGTCAGCGTGGATCGGGACGTCATGGGAACACCTCGCGAGGCCGGGGAACACGGCTAGGGACCGGAGCGGCCCCGAGTGAGGCCAAGAATCGCGCATGAGACGGGTCCACCGTCGCCACTCGGCGGGGAGTTCACCCGCGGAGTGTGGGCTGTCGATGGGGCGGGAGTGAGGGCGATCCCACCACGCCGACGAGCACACCGCCCAGTAGTCCGCCGAGCGCTGCGGCGGCACGGCTAAGGATCCTTCTGCGTGGCGAGGGGCCGCAGGCGAAGGCCGTGATTGCCCCGACTGCTGTCCCGGCAGTGGACTGGTGGGCTTGTTGCCGCTCATGCCATCAGGTTGCGCACCTCCCACGTGATCCGCAGGGAGATGCCTCCGGCCTGTGGATGCGTCTCATAGGGCGCGCTCACCATGCGACAGCACGGGCAGCGGTCAGACTCGGCCGTAGAGGGTCGCCAGGTCGATCAGTCGGATGTCCGGACCGGCCGCTGCCGCGGCGTGTGCCTTGTCGTTGAAGCCGGCTCCGCTGAAGCACATGAGCTGGGTGTCTGTGGTGTCGTAGCGGCCTGCCAGGGTGACGAGGTTGCGAATGTGCCGGAGACGTTCGATGTGGGCAGCGCCCATGGTGTCGTTCCACTTGGCCTCTCCGATGGCCAGGAGCGGCGGCTTGCCGCCATCCGCGATTCCGACGATCGCCACGTCGACCTCGAGGCCGGTGCGGGCCTTGGGGTCGTGAACAACGCCGTGTCCGACTCGGGCCGGCAGACCGCCGAGCAGTTCGGGGTCGGCGTGATGCAGGGCCCAGTCCCTGCAGACCTGCTCGAAGTGGGGCCCGAGGACGTTGCTGACGAAGCGGCGGCGGCTGGCTTGCCAGACCCTTGCCGCGCTGCCGGGGCGTTCGAGCTGGTCCCAGACCGGTCGCATGATCGCGTGGTAGAAGCCGATCAGCGGTTCGGCGATGCGGTAGGTGGGACGGTTATCGCGGAAGGCGTCCGCGTCCCGGTGTAGCAGACCCGCGTCTTCGAGGACGTTGATGGGATGGGCGATGTCGGTGGCCTTGCGTTCCAGGTAGCCGGCCATGCCCCCGCGTGTGGCGTTGCCGTCGGCGACGGAGGCCAGGACGGACAGGTACAGGGCGGTGTCGCGAAGGTCGGGTTCTTCGGCCAGCAGATAGCGGGCCTCGCGGAAGAGGGGGGTTTCGGGGTTGAGGACGGTGCGGACGACCCAGTCGTCGAAGTCATCCGGACCCGTTGGCGTGTCGCCGCGTGCGAATTCGCGCCGATAGGCCGGGGTGCCGCCCACGATCGCGTTCACCTTCATGGCCAGGTGGGGGTCGGTGATGCCCCAGAACTCGGCGGCGAGGCGGTGGTCCAGGGGGCGGACGACCAACTCCAGCCCTGCCCGTCCGCGCAGTGGGGCGTTACCTGAGAGCAACCTGCCCATGAAAGACAGCGCCGAGCCGCACAGCAGCAGCCGGGTACGGGAGCCGGTGCGCTGGTCACGCAGGGGCCGCAGCGCCTCCTGGATGATCGAGGGCAGCTCGGGGTTGGCCTTGGCGAGGTACGGAAACTCGTCGATCACCACGGGGACGGGCCGCTCGGCGCCGAGCGCGAGAAGTGCATCGACGGCCTCTGCCCAGTCCGCGAAGTGGAACGGGCTGGCAGGACGGACGTGGGCGGTCAGCGCCGCGCTGATCCGCCGTAGCGACTCGGCATCGGCGGCCTCGGTCGCACCGAAATAGAACCCTCCGGCGGCACGACAGGCGGCATCCAGCAGGAACGTCTTGCCCTGGCGGCGGCGCCCGGAGACCACGCCCAGAGTCGCGCCGGGCTGCGGATCGGTGATGAACCGGCTCAGCGCCGACCACTCGTAATCCCGGTCGAACATCTCGGCAGGCTTGTCCACGAGCGCTCCAGATATAGAAGTACGCCTACATAAAACATACTCCTACTTCTGGGGACTCGGTGTGCCCCCGTCGCCCCCGACGTTCGCCGCTCCTCGAGCCTGTCCCGCAAGTAAACGAGACCGAAACTGAGACCAGGGCATGCCGAAGACCCCGGCCGCTGATGCGGTCCGGGGTCTTCGTTTCGCCTGTTCAGGCTCTGGCGGAGGATACGAGATTCGAACTCGTGAGGGGTTGCCCCCAACACGCTTTCCAACTGTCCGCCCCGCGGTCTGGGGGTGTCCGCAGGCGTTCCCGTGACTGTCCAGTGGGTCCATGAGGCCGCCTGTGAACGGTGGTGTCCTCCTATGCACTGGACAAAGACCAGGACAACGCTTGGGGTCGCGGCGGGGGCTCTGTGGGCCATGTGGGAGAGATGACACGTCGCCATCCGCCCCCTGACTGGCCCCGGGCGATGACAGTCGTTGACGGCGACTGGCCGCCCTCGAGGGTGCGCGGTGCAGCGGTCGGCTGCACGAAGGGGCATTGGTCGCAGCTCAGCGATATCGGCCCAGCCGGAGGCGCAGCTGTAGTAGAACCGTGCCATGAGTGCTGGCCTCTTTGATCACTGGTCCGACGATGCCCGCGCGGCTGTAGGCGGCGTGGTCGCCGACGGGGCGATGCCTGCTGAGTCATTGGCGACCTATGCGCGCTGGTGGCAAATTGAGACATGGCTGAGGGAACTGGCCTACGTCGAACTTAGAGCCAGGTACGGCGAAAGCTGGATTGACCAGGTGAAGTTGGCCCTCGGTAGGCAGCGGCAGGATGCGGAATTCAAGCACATGTCGACGGCGGATAGTGAAAACCCGCTGGCCTACTTGGATTACAGTCAATTGTTGACTGTAATCGAGGCCAATTGGGATCACATGGGGTACGCCCTGCTGGAAAAGCGGTCATGGGATGGCCGGCAGGAAGAATTGAAGCGAATCCGTCATCGTATTGGGCACGTCCGTAAGCCGCATCAGGATGACCTTGGGCGCCTTGAGCAGACATTGCGTGACCTTGAAAGAGGAGCCTTCATCGCCTGCGCTTCCTACAATCGGCGCAGGGCTCCAGACCCCGAGAACTTTACTGACCCTGTGACGACGGGCTGGATCGGCGGCGAGCATGTGACAGCTCAGCGACTCATACGTCACGCGAAGGCTCAATACGGCGTGACCTTGAAAGTTACGGCTAGTCAACGCCCTTGGGCGGTGTGGCCTGACTCGGTCGAAAACGCCAGCGGGATCCTATGGCATGCCGAATTTTACATGCGGCATCGCACGCTAGAACCAACGGCGCTCTGGAGCCAGGTACGGCGACTTAGTCCTATTGTTCACGTACTCACCGCGGACCCTCACGCCATTACGTTCACTTTTAGCGCCGTTGATGACTCCCATCTTATCTCCGACTTGATTGGTGCCTGTTTCGATTCTGTCCTGACCTGCATCAGGCCCGTGGTGAAAAGTGTCACGGATATGGACGTGCGCGAGTTCCGACAGTGGTCCAATAAAGTGGCCTCGGTTGACTACCGAGTCATGGGTGTGAGTGTTTGGTCCACGGTTACCGAGTCGACTGTTCCCATTAGCATGTTCTCCACGGGAGGCGGCGTAAGTATATTGCCGGAGTGGTAGCGCTGGGGGCCCTCTTCGTTCATCCCCTCTCTGCCTCTTCAGAGGTAAGCCATGCCGGTCAACCGCTCAACGCCCACGAGCCCGCCTGTCTCTTCAAGCGCTTCGGCTGCGTCGGAATGATTGCTGTTCCACCCAAGGAGTTTGAATGAATGTTCCGCCGCTGGCACCATCCCTCTGCACGAGGTGCGGCACGAAGTTAAGCCGAAGCAACACCGACACCGTGTGCAGCCCCTGCCGCAGGGCAATCGGCCCTGGAGCCTCTGGCGGTCACCCGCAGGCTGTACCGCCTGAGCCCTCCTCGCCACACTGGCTTGTCGGGGATAAGGAGCGGACTGCTCCTCCGGACGGCTCGAACCTGGCCGATGTGCTCAAGGCGTACAGGGCCCTCCACAAGCTCAAGCAGCAGGATCTCGCTGACCTGCTCGGTTACGACCAGTCGTACGTGTCCTTGCTCGAGCGCGGCAAGCGGACCATCCGGGACATGGCTGAGCTTCGCAGGCTCGCTACCGTGCTCGCCCTGCCTGAAGAGGAACTGGGCTTGCTCCCGCCTGCTGAACCGGCGGTCACGGTCGCCTCCGTTCCTGACACGGGGGAGCGGAGCCCACTTGCCGCTGTCGACGACCAACGTCGCTGGCGCATGACGCGTCGCGAGCTCAACCGGCACCGGGCCGACCTCACGCAGGCCGCCGCGCGTCTCTACCCGGACGTATGCCGCGCCGGAAACAGCCCGGTGCTCACTCGTGAGTCTTGGATGTGGCCCGAGCCAGTCGACTTCGCAGACGTCGAACTGTCCTGGCTCACCCAGACGCTTCCGCCGGAGGTGAGCGGGCGAGAGAGGGAGTCGGAGGGCGTCCGGCCGCTCGCGGCGAACGGCTCCAAGTTCGACCGCTACACCCAGGCCATCAGGATGATCGACCGACCGTCCCTGTTCGTGAACCGTCCGAGCTTCCGCCTGCTCGATGTCGCCCAAGCGGACGGACGGCCGAAGCTGTCGTTCGGATACACGACGTACTTCGACATGGCCGACGTCTGCGAGGGAGTGGCGCACGAGCTGGCGAGCGCCTGGCTGAAGACCGGCAGCGACCCCGCTTGGATCAGCGATCCAAGTTGGGCGGAACTTCCGTTCCGGGCCTTGGTCGGAGACCCCTTCGACCTGGCTCACCGACCGTTGCTGCCGTCGATCGACACCCTGACTATCCGGCTGGGCCCGGAAGGCGCATCGTTCCCACTCCACCACCGGTCCGCGAGCAATGTTGCATTGGCCGGCGGGAACTACCACGTCATGCCAGCGGGGGTGTTCCAGCCGTCTTCGGTCATGCCCTGGGACCAGTCGAACGACTTCGACCTCTGGCGCAACGTGCTTCGCGAGTACGCGGAGGAGTTTCTCGGCGACCCCGAAGCCGACGGCAGTAGCGGCGAGCCGATCGATTACGACGGGACGGAGCCGTTCCGGACGCTCAACCAGGCTCGGCGAGAGGGCAAGGTGCGTCCGTTTTGCTTCGGGATCGGCCTGGACCCGCTCACGCTGGCCGGCGAGATTCTGAGCGTGGTGGTGATCGACGCCGACGTCTACGACTCCGTGTTTTCCGGCATGGTGTCGCGGAACTCTGAAGGCGCGGTCGTGGCTGGCCGGGCCGGAGGCAGCGGTACCGGAATCGAGTTCACCGAGCCCAACATCCGGCGCCTGCTGGACAATGAACCTCTGGCATCCGCCGCCGCCGCGTGCCTCGACCTGGCGTGGCAGCATCGCGGGCTCATCCTGGGCTGAGAGGCAGATCAGTGCGCGTACTTGTGACCGGCGCCTACGGGTTCGTCGGCAACGCGGTCGTACGACGGCTCGCCGAAGCAGGACATGAGGTCGTGGCACTCACACATCGGCCAGCTGACGCTCCCCGTCCAGAGCTGCCGGTTTCGCGAGTCGTCTACGGCGACATCCGGGAAAAGACGGCACTGGCGGAAGCTCTCGACGGCGTTGAGGGTGTTTGTCACCTCGCGGCTCTCACCAGGGTCCGTGAGTCCTTCGACCACCCGGAGGAGTACCAGGACGTGAACGCCGGCGGCACCGTGGCACTGCTGGACGCGCTTGCCGCTGCCTCCCCGAACCTGACGCCCAGGGTCATCCTTGGCTCGACCGCGGCGGTCTACGGTGCCCCCGAGCAGCAGCCCATCAGCGAGGACACGGCGCCCGCGCCGAGCAACCCCTACGGCGTTTCGAAGCTGGCCGCAGAGGATGCGCTCCGAGCCCGAGCTGAGGCGGGCGAGGTCGAGGCCGTCAGTCTGCGCTGCTTCAACATCTCGGGGGCCGTGTCTGGGGTGGGGGACGCGGATGAAAGCCGGATCATCCCCAAGGCCGTGGCGGTGGCGGCCGGCCGCCACCCGCACCTTGAGATGAACGGCGAGGGCGACGCGATCCGGGACTTCGTCCATGTCGATGACTTGGCTCGCGCTTATGTGCTGGCCCTTGAGAGCAGCACGTCCGCCCCGTACCGGCTCTACAACGTCGGTGCCACTGCAGCGAGCATGCGCGAGATCGTTGACACCGTAGAACGGGTGACCGGAAAGGCGGTGCCTGTAGTGCACCGCCCGCCTCAGCCCGAGCCTCCGCGGCTGGTCGCTGACATCTCCCGGATCACGACTGACCTGGGATGGAAGCCCGAACGATCCAGCCTTGAGGCAATGATCTCCGACGCCTGGTCGGCAGTCTCAAGCAGCGATCGCTAAGGCTGGGCCAAGCGGCTCTTGACGCTCGCCGGCAGGTTCTCGAAGGCCTCCCGCCAGTGCTCAAGAGCCGCCTCGGCGTCCGCCGAACCGGTGCCACCCTTGCCCATCGACTGTCGTAGCGCTGCCTCGACCTCCAGGCCTGCGATCAGAACCGGCAAGGCCCAGTCCGCCGCACCGCGCGAGTGATCCGCGAGTCGGGGCGGGAACTGAGCGAAGACCCCTTTGCCCTGGTGCCCCACGACGTATCCCTCTGCTCGCAGCAGAGACAGAGCGTTCTTCACCACGGTGCTTGAAGCACCGGAACTTGCGATCAACTCCTGTGCCGATGGCAACGCGGTACCCGTCGCGAGCTTGCCGCTGCGGATCCGTTCACGCAGGTCATCGGCTAGCTGAAGGTACGCCGGCTGTCCTCGAAACTCGGTCATCGGGATGGTCCTCCAGTCGGGGTTGTTGCACCTAGTACACCAGTCTCCCCCGCATCCATTCCCTTCAGGTGAGCCGAGCCACTTGCCAACATGGTGCACTAAGTGCACCATGTTTGTCGTGAGGCCAACGCTCCGGCGACAGGCCTCATATGACAAGCCGTCATTCGATTTCGGAGTCGGACGCGAAGAGGCTTGTCACCAAGCAGGGCGCCCCGGAAACGGTGGTCCAACTGCTGATCAACGACTCAAGAGGGGCCTTCTTTGGGCTGCTCTGAGCTGCACGAATGCACCGCCGACAACTCCACAGCGTGATCCACCGCAGCAGGACGGCCGTGAGCGCACCGGCCGAGGCGAGTGGAGACCAGCCGACCGAGACCGGGCCCGCGTCACAACCGGGCCTCACACCCCGCAGGGGGACACGCAATCGGCTCTAAAGAACCGCATGGCCCACCTTGATGCCGCCCTGCCCCTTGGGAGATCGGACCTCTCCAAGGCAAGCGGTGCCATGCGTATCGGAGGTCCGAAGCACAGTCCCGATGGTCGTCAGGCCGGGTTCGACTCCCGGCCGGGACACCGGCCCGCCGGCACTCGCCGCGCGAGCCGCCGAGGCTGTCGCCTCTCTCCAAAGACCGCGACAGCCCGGCTTCCCTTCGACACTCAGGAGCGATCAATCGTGCGTGCGTACATCGGCACTCATCAGGCCGTCAGCACCAACGACTTTGTGGAGCTCGCCCTCGGCACGCCGGTTGAGCTGTGGCTCGGCGTGGAGGGCGAGACCGAGGAGGAGCGCGCGGCCCGCCTGGACGCGGCCCGCGACATCGTCGCGGACAACCCCAACCTGCCGGACGACGTGAGCCGCATCGCCGCCGAGGCGATTGAGGCGTACGCGCCGGAGCTGTTCAACGTCATCCCGCTGGCCCGGGCCACGGCCCGCCGGACGCGCTCCCGCAGGGGAGTGGCGGCATGACGGCCGTGACCGAGGCGGACCGCGCCGGGGTCCCGCCGCTGACCCGTCCGGAGATGGGCCTCGCCGGCGTCGGCGCGCTCGCCGCGGCCGGTGTCGGTGCCCTCGGACTGATCTCCTCGTTCGATGCCGTGTCCGCTGCCGCTCTGCGGTGGGGGTTCGGTGAGCCGTGGATGCTGCCGGTTGGCATCGACGTGGCGATCCCGGTGTTCACTGTGGCCAACCTGCTGCTGATCCGGATGGACATGGCCCTGGCGTGGGTCAGGTTCGTTCCCTGGGTCCTGACCCTGGTGACCTGCGGCCTGAACGTTGCCGCCGGTCAGGGGGTGTGGGCGAAGCTGGCGCACGGCACGATGCCGCTGCTGTGGGTGGTGTTCTCCGAGATCGGCGCCCACATCTACGCCGTACGGATCGGGGCCGCAACCGGCCGCCGGATGGACAAGATCCGCGCGTCCCGGTGGCTGCTCGCCTTCCCGTCCACGTTCTCGCTGTGGCGGCGGATGACGCTGTGGGAGATCACCTCCTACGCCGACGCTCTCGCCCGCGAGAAAGAGCGGCAGCTCGCCCGCGCCGATCTCCGCGAGACCTACGGGCGCCGGTGGCGGTCGAAGACCCCGCGCCGCGAGCGGGTCCTGCTGCGGCTGGGCGAGCTCGCCCCCGAGGCGCCCGAGCCTGCCGAGGAGGAGCCGGAGCCGGAGGGCGAGACCCAGGCACCTCCTTCGCCGCCGGAGGAGCCGAAGGAGCGGACACCCCGCAAGCGCGGTCCGTCCAAGCCGAAGGGCAAGAGCCCGAAGGCGCCGCGCACCGCGGCCGAGCTACTGGCCGAGGCCCGCAAGCTGACCGCCGACTGGGTCCCTGCAGCGATCAACGCCGAGGCCATCCGGACCGCGCTGCACTGTTCGGCCGCCAACTCCCGCACCCTGCGGGATGCGCTGCTCGCCGAGCGAGCCGACCGCCTGCCGCTGCACCCGGTCGAGACCAAGACCGAGGAGCCCGCCGAATCCACCGAGACGGCCGAGGAGGTCGCCGCATGAACACGCTCTTAACCGTCCTCGCCGCGGGCGGCCCGCTCGCCGCCGGATGGTCCGGCCATGTGCTGTGGCTCCGCACGCGACTGCGCACCGCCCGCCGCGACCCGCTCACCGGGCTGAGGACCCGCGAGGGCTTCACCCGCCGCGCCGCCGCGCTCCTGCGCGATGAGCGGGCGGTGGTGATCCTCGCGGACGTCGACCACTTCAAGCAGATCAACGACCGCCATGGCCACGCCGCCGGGGACGCGCTGCTGAGGGCGACCGCTGACCGGCTCGCCCACTACGTCGGCCCGAACGGTGTTGCCGGGCGCCTGGGCGGCGATGAGTTCGCCGCCGTCGTCATCGACGCCCACGGCAGCGTCGCGGACCTCCTCGCCGTCCTCCACGGCGTGCTGGCCCGCCCCGCCGACCAGGCCAGCCCGCAGGTGGCCACCACGGTGTCCCTCGGCTGGGTCCGCGCCGCCGACCACCCGGGCGAAGACCTGTCCGCTCTTCTTGGCCGCGCCGATGAGGCCATGTACGCGGCCAAACAGGCCCGCGCCGGCGTTCGGCGGGCGGGGCTGGGGCGGCTGTTTGCCACCGTCGCTGGCCGCCGCTCCGGACGCCGAGGCGCCCGCACCGACGCCCCTGCGATCGTGGCGGCCGCTTGATGTCCCCGACGTTCGGGAAGTGCCTTGACCCGACCGGGGCGACGTTCGGGATACCGACTTACCCGTGGCGCTACGCCCCCGACGGCTATGCCACCCGCCGCCAGCTCCGGGCCCGAGGGTTGCGGCCCGGCGGTCAGCCGGTCGCGGCTCAGGTCATGCGCCGCAGCCGCGGACGGAAGTCCGGCGTGCTGGTCGGCTACCTCTACCGCATCGACCTGGCCAAGCCGGTCCGGCCGATGACCTCACGGAAGTGGGGCGCGCTCGCCCGGCGGACCTGCCCGCAGTGCCGTACCGACGTCGGATACGTGATCCCGACCTCGCTCGGCACCTGCGTCCCCTGTGCCTACCTCAACGACCAGCGCACCTCTTGATCACCAAAGAGGTGCAAACCCTACTCGTCAGCAAGGGGGTACTTTCCTACCCCTCTCTCCTCCGAAACGGGCTGACGATTCTCCGCACGGGCCCGGCCGCTCACCTTCCACAGCGCCGGCCGGGCCCGCCGTTCCCTCCCGAGAGAAGGAAGCTTCAGTGAAGCACCCCGACGAAGAGAACGAGTTCTTCGACCGACTCGAAGCCGACATGTCCGCCGACTGGTCGGCCGACGACGGGGCCGACGTGGTCGACCTCGACAAGGCCCGTACCGCCCGCGCCGAGTCGGCCAACTCCACCGCCGACGCGTCGCCCGACTCCCACGCGGACGAGTCGGGCGACCCGTCGGCCCGCCGGTTGGTCGACGGCCCGGATGTCGCCGGGCCCGGATACCTCGGCCGACTGATCGGTGCGAAGCGGCGGGCGATCGTCCCGGCGTGGCTGCGGTCGACGGCTGAACTCAAGACCGCGGCCACCTGGGTGGCCTCGCACTACGCCCACCTCGCCGGGTACCACGCGCTCCGCTCCCCGGTCTACGCCGGGCGCCTCGCGCTCCAGGCCCCGCGGGGCGCGGCGAAGTTCGTCGGCGGCACGTTGCGCTGGGTGGCCGACCGCGAGGGCGAGCCCGTCCGACTCGCCGCCGTCCGGCGCGAGGACGCCGGGGAGTACCTGAAGCTGTCGCGGCAGCGCGACGGCCGGGTACGCCTGCGTACCCTGGTCGCCACCCTCGCCGCACTGATCGGGATGGGCGCCGCGCTCGCCCTGTACGTCCTGGCTCCGGGCTGGCTTCAGGCGGTCTCGGTCGGGGCGCTGCTGCTCGCCCTCGGGTCGGCCGGCGGCCGGGCCGACGCCCCGGTGGTGAACCGGGCCGTGGAGGTCACCAAGGCACCGAAGCTCACATCCGACATCGTGCTGCGGGCATTGGGGGCGCTGGGGATTCCGGCGATCAACCAGGCGCAGGGCAAGGGCCGCGACGGGTTCACGTTCACCGCTCCGATCACCCGCGACGGGCCGGGCTGGCGTGCGGAGGGCGACCTCCCCTACGGCGTGACCGTCACGGACGTGATCGAGCGCCGCGACAAGCTCGCCTCTGGCCTGCGCCGCCCGCTGGGCTGCGTGTGGCCCGAGGCGGTCCCGGAGGAGCACACCGGCCACCTGGTGCTGTGGGTCGGCGACCAGGACATGTCGACCGCGAAGAAGCCGGCATGGCCGCTGCTCAAGGGCGGGGCCACGGACCTGTTCAAGCCGGTCGCGTTCGGCACCGACCAGCGCGGGCGCTGGGTGGAGATGACGCTCATGTACATCGCCGCCGTCATCGGCGCGATCCCTCGCATGGGCAAGACGTTCCTCCTGCGCCTGCTGCTCCTGATCGTCGCCCTCGACCCGCGGGCCGAGCTGCACACCTACGACCTCAAGGGCACCGGCGACCTCGACCCGGTCGGCGAGCGCGTCTCGCACCGCCACCGCGCCGGAGACGACGACGAGGACATCGAGTACGCCCTCGCTGACCTGCGGGAACTGCGGGACGAGCTGCGGCGCCGGGCGAAGATGATCCGCTCCCTGCCCCGGGACATCTGCCCGGAGTCGAAGGTCACCAGCGAACTGGCGAACATGAAGAACCTGGGACTCCACCCGATCGTCGTCGGCGTCGACGAGTGCCAGGTCTGGTTCGAACACCCCAAGCACGGGGCGGAGTTCGAGGAAATCTGCACCGACCTGGTCAAGCGCGGCCCGGCCACCGGCATCGTGCTGCTGCTCGCCACCCAGCGCCCCGACGCCAAGGCCCTGCCGACCGGCATCAGCGCGAACGCCTCGGCCCGGTTCTGCCTCAAGGTCATGGGCCAGCTGGAGAACGACATGGTCCTGGGCACGTCCTCGTACAAGCGAGGCGTGCGGGCCACGATGTTCTCCTGGAAGGACAAGGGCATCCACTACTTCGTCGGCGAAGGAGCGGACGCCCGGATCGTCTCCTCCGTCTACGTCGACGCCCCCACCGCCGAGACCATCGGCCTGCGCGCCCGCAAGCTCCGCGAACAGGCCGGCACCCTCTCCGGCCACGCGCTGGGCGAGTCGTTCGAGACCGGCGAGACCAGCGCGTACGACCTGCTGCGCGACATCCTCGCCGTCGTCCCCGCCGAAGAGCCCAAGGTCTGGTCCGAAGTCGTCGCGGCCCGCCTCGCCGAGCTGCGCCCCGACGTCTACGGCGGCTGGGACCCCGAGGGACTGGCCGCCGCCCTCAAGCCGCACGGCATCTCCACCACCCAGGTGTGGGGCAAGACCGACAGCGGCAAGGGCGCCAACCGGCGCGGCATCGAGCGCTCCCGCATCTCCACGGCCATCACAGAACGTGACGGAAACCGAGACGCGAGCTAGCCGGATTCGCCGCTAGACCTAGCGCCATACCCCGCTAGGTCTAGCGGCACCGCTAGCACCCCATACCGCATCTGATCAGCCCGCTAGTGCCTAGCGGGTGACCTGCGAAAACCCCCGAATCCCGCCCGGAGGGCCCCCGGTGACCCCGTTCCTTGCTGCTAGCGCATGCCTTGCCTTCATCACGCTGTGTTACGCGTCCTTGTGTGCGGCCTCGCCGTTCGGCCGGTGCCGCAAGTGCAACGGACTCGGCTTCGCCCTCAAGACGGACCGCAAGGGCAAGCCCAAGCGCGGCAAGACCTGCCGCCGCTGCAAGGGCCACGGCATCCGCATACGCCTCGGCCGCTGGCTCTACAACCGCGCCGCCCGCATCCACCGAGCCGGCACCCGCTGACCCGCAACGACAGGAGCCCACCCGTGATGTTCGAGATCTCCGCCGTTCTGCTCTTCGGCGCCGCTTCCACCTTCGCCGTCAAGACCAAGTCCTCCGGTGTCGGCGCCGCCCTCGTCCTGTTCCTCTTCGGCTTCTTCGCCGCCGGTACCGGCGCCTACGAGCCGATCACCCACCTCGTCCAGGCCTCCGCCACGGCCCTCTCCGACCTCGCCAACTAGCCCAAGGAGCGCCTGCGATGAACGAACCGAACACCGCCCGGCACTGGCTCGCCGCGGCCCTGCCGAAGGCAGCACCCGCCATCGCCACCACCACCGTCCTGATCCTCGGCCGCATCTGGAACGCCAACGGCGCCGAACACTCCACCGGCAACGCCGCCCTCATGGTCGTGCTCTCCGCCGGAGCAGCGACGGCCGGCGCTTTCGCCTCCGCCGGACGCAACGGAGACGGCGTCCTCGCCGGAACCGCGTTCGCCGCCTCCGGCGGGCTCGCCCTCGCCGGCGTCGCCGGATACGCCGACGGCCTCTCCCTCCCGCTGCTGCTGTGCGCGATCGCCACCGCCATCACGTACGGGCTCGCCGCCCGCTACTGGCGCACCGACCGCCGCGCCACCGTCGCCCACGAACGGCACACGAGCGAGCGCCGCGAGGAGCACGCCCACATCGAGCGCGTGGAAGCCCTGCGCGCCGGAGCACAGATCGAAGTCGCCCGCTCCGGCGCCCTCTACGCCGAGCAGCTCGCCACTGCCCTCATCACCCGCGCCGCACTGCCGGCCTTCGACCCCCAGGCACTCACCCGCGCCGGACTCCCCGAACTCCCCGCCACCAACACCACCAAGGAGCACTGACCCGTGTTCGAGATCCGGATCATCTGCGACCCCGACGACACCGACCGCGTCACCACCGCCCTCGCCGG
This sequence comes from Streptomyces sp. NPDC051921, assembly GCF_040680975.1. Lineage (NCBI taxonomy): Bacteria > Bacillati > Actinomycetota > Actinomycetes > Kitasatosporales > Streptomycetaceae > Streptomyces > Streptomyces sp. NPDC051921. The sequence continues at coordinate 70,642 of NZ_JBFAXU010000013.1, read as the reverse complement.
CGCCTTCACCACCGGCGTCGTACGCAAGCACCCCACCCGCGACGGACACCAGACCCGCCTGTACGTCAGCGCCGACCACCACCCCGCCGCCGAGGACTGGCCCACCCCGGAACAGGCCTACGCGAAGGCACCGAGCATCACCAGAGAGATCGGGTGGATCGCCCGCGCCGTGGCCGCCAAGCCGTTCAAGGGAGGCCGCGAGTTCTGGCTCCGCAAGGCCGCGCTCCTGGACCGCATCGCCCTCGGCGACGACATCTCCCCGGCCGTCGATGAAGCCGCCGCAGCCGCCGAGGAAGCGGGACGGCAGCTGATGGGCGGCGACGGCATCACGACCGACGTCGACCCCCGCCACTACGCCCGCCAGCAGTACGCCCACTGGATCGCCCGGCAGTAGCTACGCCCGAGGCGGTCGCCTCTCTCCAAAGACCGCGACCGCCTCGGCTCTCCGTCCCTTCGACAGAAACAGGAGCAAGACCAGCATGACTCATCCGATTCAGTTCCGGCGAGACGGCCGTTGGCCGCTGCTGGAGGCGGCATGACCCTCGCACGCGACACCCTCGACACCGCGCTCACCCTCGCCGCCAGCGGCCTGCCGGTGCTGCCGCTGAGTGCTGACAAGCGCCCGTTCGGCAACTGCCCCGCCTGCCGAGACAACCGATGCGGCGGACGGCCCAGCATGAAGACCCCCGGACCGTGCCAGTGCCCGCGTCCGTGCCACGCCTGGGCCGCAGCGACCACCGACCCCGCTGTGCTGTCCTCCGGCCCGTGGGCGACCTCCTGGCGCCGGGCCGGGGCCGTCGCCTACCACCCCGGCGGCGCCGGGGTCACTGTCGTCGACCTCGACGACGCCGACGCGGTCATCTGGGCCCAGGAGACCCTGCCCCCGACGCGCACCTTGGCCACGACGCGGGGCGAGCACTGGATCTACCGGGGCACGATGCAGTCCGCCAACGGTGTGCGGGCGGGTGTGGACATCAAGTCCTCTATGTCCTACGCGCGCTGGCTCGGCCCTGGCAGCGGCACCCTTGCTCCCCTTCCGGCGGCTGTTCGCTCCCTGATCGTCAAGGCACCGGCCGTGCGCTCGGCCCGAGTCGCGGTCGCCGTGCCCGCGCCGGCGGGTGGCGGACCGTGCCGCCACCGCTCGCCCGCTTACCTGGAACGGGGCATCGCCATGGCCGAGCAGCGCATCACCAACGCGGACAGCGCGATCCACGCCACCGTCTACCGGACGTTCCTTGCGGTGCTGTCCGCCCACGGCCGGTGCGGCTGTCTGACCGACGTGCACATCGCCCGTCTGTTCACCGCCGCGCAGGCCAAGGGCGAATCGGCCCGGCACTGCACGGATGCCTGGACCAACGCCCGTACGAGCCTGGGGCTCTGATCGTGGCCGAGGACGAGAAGACTCCGGCCCGCGAGATCATCACCGACTACGCGCAGGCCAACTTCCGGTACTTCCGCACCGTCGACGGCACCGTCTACGCCCAGCGCAACGGCCACCCCGTCGCCCGCCCCATCCGCTCCCAAGGCACCACCGGCAGCCACCGCCAAGAACTCATGGTCGGGCTGTTCCGCGACGGCCTGGGCGTCTTCAACGGCACGGCCTTGAAGGAGGCTTTGGACTTGATCGAAGCACTCGCGCTCACCGAGGACGTACAGCCCACCCACATCCGCGTCGCCCCCGGATTCGACGGCGCAACCTGGCTCGACCTGGGCCGCGACGACGGCAAGTCCGTCCGCATCCACCCCACCGGCTGGAAGATCCTCACCCCCGACCCCAGGGAGGTGTGCTGGCGTCGCACCCAGCTCACCGGCGAACTGCCCCTGCCGGCCGAGAAGACCGACGGCAAGGGCATCGACCTGCTGATGCGGCTGTGCAACTTCGCCAGCGCCGAGGCCGAGAGTCTGGCCCTGGCGTGGCTGATCGGTTGCCTCGGCCCGTCCGTGCCCGTGCCCGCCCCGTTCCTCACCGGACCCCAGGGCGCGGGCAAGTCCACCGGCGGACGGATGCTCATGCGGATCATCGAAGGCATGAGCGGCGACCTGCGCCGCGCCCCGAAGGACGAGGAGAACCTGATCACTGCCGTGGCCGCCGGATGGGTCACCGCCCTGGACAACCTCTCCCACCTCGGCCCGGACCTCTCCGACGCCATGTGCTGCATCGTCACCGGAGCGGAGAACATCAAGCGCGCGCTGTTCACCGATGGCGACGTGGTGCGCTCCCGCTACCGCCGGCCGCTGCTCATGACCGGCATCGACGTCGGTGTCATCCGCCCCGACCTCGCCGAACGACTCCTGCCTCTCCGTCTGGAGCGCCCGCGGGTGCGGCGGACCGAGGCGGAACTCTGGGCGGAGTACGAGGAGATCCTGCCCATCGTCCTGGGCTCGCTGCTCGACCTCACGGTCAAGGTCCGCGCAACCCAGGCAGACATCCCCACCGACCTGCGCATGGCCGACTTCGCGCACCTGTGCGCGCAGCTCGACGCCGCCACCGGCTTCGGAGCACTCGACGCGTACCGGGCCAGCCTGGACGACCTCAACGACGACGTGATCGAGGGGGACCTGCTCGCCCAGACCGTCCTCAAGCACGCCGCCGGCATCGAGCCCGGCACGGAATCTCGGATGACGTCGGCCGAGTGGCTGCACTGCCTCACCCAGCTCTACACCGGCGAGGACTTCCGCCCCCTGCCCAAGGGATGGCCCACCACCGGGAAAGTCCTCTCCGACCGGCTCAAGCGGCTGCAGCCCGTACTCGCCGCCCGCGGCGTGCTCGTCGACTGGGGGCGCACCAACGCCGCCCGCTACATCGAGATGAGCCGCTCCAAGCCGCCGACCGAGGAGCAGAACCCGATGTTCTGACCCAGCGCCGCGACCGCGCACGCACAGGCAAGAGGAGCACCCCGCCCCGGGCGCGGCGTGCTCCTCTTGCTTCTCGGCGGCCGCGCCGCCGCTCAAAAGGCGCGCCGCGAAGCGGCTCCTTCTTTACTCCCGAAGGCACGCACAACCACAGACACCACCCCTCTCTTTTTCCTAAGTAGGAAGACGCTGCGTCACCTGCGTCACAGACGGCCCCGAAACCGCCCGCGACCTGCGCAGACAGCGGTGACGCAGAGCCCCGAATCCTGCGTCACCCCGCGTCACCTGCGTCACCGACTGACGCAGGCCTGTGTCAGTCGGTGACACAGCACGCGGGCCCCTGCGTCACCGAAAACCGCAGGTCAGCTTCGCGAGTGACGCGAATGACGCAGTGACGCAGAAATCCCGACCTCGGACACATCTGCCACCTCCGATCTGCCAAGGAGCACCGCATGGAAGCGGCCCTTCCCGAAGTGACCTTTGACCCCACGCTCGTCCTGCTGAAGCCCGAGGAGGCAGCTCGCCGTCTCCAGATCGGCCGGACCCTCTGCTACCGCTACATCGGCACCGGCGAGCTGGAATCCGTACCTCTCGGCCGCCTCCGCCGGATCCCCGCCGATGCCGTCATCGAATTCGCCGCCAAACTCCGCCGCGCCAATCGGCCGGCCGCCTGAGAGGCCACTGTGGAACAGAAGAAGCGCACGCGCCGGGCGAACGGCGAGACGGCGATCTACTTCGGCAAGGATGGACGTTGGCACGCCCGAGTGCCGATGGGCTTCAAGGACAACGGGGAGCCCTACCGCCGACACATCACCCGCCCCTCGGAAGATGCTCTGAAGGATGAGGTCAAGCGGCTGGAGAAGCAGCGCGACCAGGGCACCGCCCAACAACCCGGAAAGCTGTGGACCGTCGAGAAGTGGCTCTGGCACTGGGTCGAGAACATCGCCAAGGACGTCGTCAGCGAGAACACCTACGACGGCTACGAAGTGGCGGTGCGCGTGCACCTCGTTCCCGGCATTGGGAAGCACCGCATCGACCGCTTGGAGCCCGAGCACTTGGAAAGCCTGTACCGCCGGATGCAGAAGAACGGCAGCAAGCCCGCCACGGCTCACCAGGCCCACCGCACCGCCCGCACCGCGCTCGGCGAAGCCGTCCGACGCGGCCACGCGGCGAAGAATGCCGCCGCCCTGGCCAAGCCGCCCCGAATGGAGGGCGACGAAGACGAGATCGAGCCCTACTCCGTCGAAGAGGTCCAGCGCCTGCTGATCGCAGTGAACAAGCGCCGTAACAGCGCTCGCTGGATGCTCGCCCTTGCTCTCGGATTACGGCAGGGCGAGACTCTCGGCCTGCGATGGTCCGACGTGGACCTGGACAACGAGTACCTGAAGCTGCGCCGGAACCGTCTCCGGCCGAAGTACGCGCACGGATGCTCCGAAGCATCCCCGTGCGGGCGCAAGGCTGGCTACTGTCCGAAGCGCGAGCAGGTGCGGCGGGAGACCAAGAACACCAAGTCGCGGGCCGGCCGCCGCGCTGTGCCGCTGCCCGGACCCCTGGTCGTGATGCTCCGTGCCCACAGGGAGGCACAAGCGCGTGAGCGGGCAGCCGCGGGCAACCTGTGGACCGCCTCGGAGTACGTCTTCACCAAGCAGCTCGGTGGCCCGCTCAGCCCGAACACGGACTACCACGACTGGAAGAAGTTGCTCGGCGACGCGGGCGTGCGTGACGCACGTCTGCACGACGCCCGGCACACAGCCGCGACCGTGCTCATGCTGCTCGGAGTCCCGGACCGGGTCATCGACCAGATCATGGGATGGGAGCCGGGCACGTCCTCCCGGATGCGGGCGCGGTACCTCCACGTGCCGGACGCCATGCTGAAGGACGTCGCCCGGAAGATCGCCGAAGCAATCTGGGGCCCCTCGGCGAAGCCCACTGTGGACAAAGACCAGGACAACGGGGCCTGAGGAACGTCGAAGGGCCCCACCGCGAACGGTGGGGCCCTTCGACAACGTGCCCGGTGAGGCACTGGCGGAGGATACGAGATTCGAACTCGTGAGGGGTTGCCCCCAACACGCTTTCCAAGCGTGCGCCCTAGGCCTCTAGGCGAATCCTCCGTGGAGAACATTACATGACCGGAGAGGGTGCTCGTGCACACCATTCGGCGAGGGGGGTCCGTCGAAGGGTGCAGGTCGGGGAGGGGGCGGGGGTGGGGGCAGGAGGGCGCTCGGATCGGGTACTCTGGGCGGAGCCCCTCACGTGGCGCTATCTGACTGAACTCCCCCAGGGCCGGAAGGCAGCAAGGGTAGGTCGGCTCTGGCGGGTGCGTGGGGGGCGCTTGCGTTCCCGGGTTGTCAGTGGGCGCCTATAACCTCGTATACGTGTCGTCTCTCGCGCTGTACCGCCGCTACCGCCCCGAGTCCTTCGCCGAGGTCATCGGGCAGGAGCATGTCACCGACCCGCTGCAGCAGGCGCTGCGGAACAACCGGGTCAATCACGCGTACCTGTTCAGCGGGCCCCGCGGCTGCGGCAAGACGACCAGTGCCCGGATCCTCGCGCGGTGCCTGAACTGTGAGAAGGGTCCCACCCCCACCCCCTGCGGCGAGTGCCAGTCCTGTCGGGACCTCGCGCGGAACGGGCCGGGCTCGATCGACGTCATCGAGATCGACGCCGCCTCGCACGGTGGTGTGGACGACGCCCGTGACCTGCGGGAGAAGGCATTCTTCGGGCCCGCCTCCAGCCGCTACAAGATCTACATCATCGACGAGGCGCACATGGTCACCTCGGCGGGCTTCAACGCCCTGCTGAAGGTGGTCGAGGAGCCGCCGGAGCACCTCAAGTTCATCTTCGCGACGACGGAGCCCGAGAAGGTCATCGGCACCATCCGGTCGCGTACGCACCACTACCCCTTCCGGCTCGTGCCCCCCGGCACCCTGCGGGAGTACCTGGGCGAGGTCTGCGGCCGCGAGGGCATCCCCGTGGAGGACGGTGTCCTCCCGCTGGTCGTCCGGGCCGGCGCCGGGTCGGTGCGTGACTCGATGTCCGTCATGGACCAGCTGCTCGCCGGCGCCACCGACGCCGGTGTGACCTACGCCATGGCCACGTCGCTCCTCGGTTATACGGACGGGTCCCTGCTCGACTCCGTGGTGGACGCCTTCGCCGCCGGTGACGGCGCCGCCGCCTTCGAGGTCGTCGACCGCGTGATCGAGGGCGGCAACGACCCGCGGCGCTTCGTCGCCGACCTCCTGGAGCGGCTGCGCGACCTGGTGATCCTCGCGGCCGTGCCCGACGCCGCCGAGAAGGGGCTGGTCGACGCCCCGGTCGACGTCATCGAGCGCATGCAGGCGCAGGCGTCGGTGTTCGGGGCCGCCGAGCTCAGCCGGGCCGCCGACCTCGTCAACTCCGGTCTCACCGAGATGCGCGGCGCCACCTCGCCGCGACTCCAGCTGGAGCTGATCTGTGCGCGCGTGCTGCTGCCCGCCGCCTTCGACGACGAGCGCTCGCTCCAGGCCCGCCTGGACCGGCTGGAGCGCGGCGCCGCCGCGGCGCCCCCGGCCGTGTTCACCACGACCTCTCCCGCGCCGCAGATGGGGTACGTGCCGGCGCCCGACGCCCATGTCCCGCCGCCGGCTCCCGAGCCGGCGCCCGCCCCGGTCCAGGCGGCTCCGGCTCCCGCGCCCTCGCAGGCGCCCGCCCCGGCCGCCGCCCCCGCAGCCCAGCCGCAGCCCGGTGCCTGGCCCGGCGCCGCGCGGCCCGGCGGCGGTGCGCCCGGCGCGTGGCCCGGGGCGTCCGCGCCCGCGGCCGCCCCGCAGCCGCAGGCTCCCGCCCCGCAGGCCCCCGCGCCCCAGGCCGCCCCGGCTCCGGCGGCCGGCGGCTCCGGAAACATGGCCGCGGGTGCCGCCCAGGTGCGCAACATGTGGCCGCAGATCCTGGAGGCGGTCAAGAACCGCCGCCGGTTCACCTGGATCCTGCTCTCGCAGAACGCGCAGGTCGCGGGCTTCGACGGCACCACGCTCCAGCTCGGCTTCCTCAACGCCGGCGCCCGGGACAACTTCGCGAGCAGCGGCAGCGAGGACGTCCTGAAGGCGGCCCTCGGCGAGCAGTTCAACGTGCACTGGCGGATCGAGGCGATCATCGACCCGTCGGGCGGCGCCAACCCGCCGCCCGCGGCCGGCGGCTTCTCCGGCGGCGGCGGAGGCGGCGGCTTCGGTGGTGGCGCCGGCTTCGGCGGCGGCGGTGGCGGCGGTGGCTTCGGCGGTGGCCGTCCGGCCGCGCCCGCCCCGGCCCCCGCACCCGCCTACACGCCCGCCCCCGCGCCGTCGCAGCCCTCCCCCCAGGCCGCCGCCCCGGCGCCGGCCCCCGCTCCCGTACAGGCCCCGGCGCCCGCGCCCGTCCCGCAGGCACCGCCGCCGGTCGCCCCCGAGGACGACGTGCCGGAGGAGGACGATCCGGACCTCGTGGACTCCGCCCTCTCCGGGCACGAGCTCATCGTGCGCGAGCTCGGCGCCACGGTCCTGGAGGAATACACGAACGAGTAGGACCGTCTCGCTCGGTGGCCCGCACAAGGGGCATCCCGCCCCGCGGGCTACCCTGGCTGGCGTGAAGGTCCTCGTCATCGGCGGCGGCGCCCGCGAACACGCCCTGTGCCGCTCCCTCTCCCTCGATCCCGACGTCACCGCTCTGCACTGCGCGCCCGGCAACGCCGGAATCGCCGAGGTCGCCGAGCTCCACCCCGTCGACCAGCTCGACGGCGCCGCCGTCGCCGCACTCGCCGGCGAGCTCGGTGCCGACCTGGTCGTCGTCGGCCCGGAGGCCCCGCTCGTCGCCGGTGTCGCCGACGCCGTCCGCGCGGCCGGCATCCCGGTCTTCGGCCCATCCCAGGAGGCGGCGCAGCTGGAGGGCTCCAAGGCCTTCGCCAAGGACGTCATGGCCGGCGCCGGTGTGCCCACCGCGCGCAGCTACGTCTGCACCACCCCGGAGGAGATCGAGGAGGCGCTGGACGCCTTCGGCGCTCCGTACGTCGTCAAGGACGACGGTCTCGCGGCCGGCAAGGGCGTCGTGGTGACCGAGGACGTCGAGCAGGCCCGGGCGCACGCCCTCGCCTGCGACCGGGTCGTCATCGAGGAGTTCCTCGACGGCCCCGAGGTCTCCCTCTTCGCCATCACCGACGGCACCACCGTCCTCCCGCTGCAGCCCGCGCAGGACTTCAAGCGCGCGCTGGACGGCGACGAGGGCCCGAACACCGGCGGCATGGGCGCCTACTCGCCGCTGCCGTGGGCCGCCCCGAACCTGGTCGAGGAGGTCCTCGCGACCGTCCTCCAGCCCACCGTGGACGAACTGCGCCGCCGCGGCACGCCGTTCTCCGGTCTGCTGTACGCGGGTCTGGCCATCACCGGCCGCGGCATCCGGGTCATCGAGTTCAACGCCCGCTTCGGCGACCCCGAGACCCAGGTCGTGCTGGCCCGCCTGCAGACCCCGCTGGCCGGCGTCCTGCTGAACTCCGCCAACGGAACCCTCGCCGACCAGGCCCCGCTCGTCTGGCGCGACGAGGCGGCCGTCACCGTGGTCGTCGCCTCCCACAACTACCCGGGCACCCCGCGCACCGGGGACCCGATCGAGGGCCTGGCCGAGGTCGCGGAGAAGGACGCGCCGCACGCGTACGTGCTGCACGCCGGTACGAAGCGGGACGGCGACGCGGTCCTGAGCGCGGGCGGCCGGGTGCTGTCCGTGACCGCCACCGGTTCGGACCTGACCGAGGCCCGCGAGCGTGCCTACGCGGCGGTCGGCCGTATCCGCCTTGACGGTTCGCAGCACCGTACGGACATCGCCGAGAAGGCCGCCCGGGGCTGACCCGCGGCGCCTCGAGGGCGCGGTCGTGCAGTGAACCGCACGGCCGCGCCACCGTCATCACCTTTGCCCAAAGCCATTCCATCGAGTGACGGCTCCGCCATCCGGATGACGCCCGCCGACGCCCCAACTAGGGTGCGGCGAAGGCGTTCCCGGTGAGTTCCGGGTGTCCTCCGGCAGTTGGCCCACCGACATTGCGATGTCAGTGACGGGTGCCACAGTGGGGGAGTGAGCAACACCGCCACGGGCAGTCCCGGACAGGGCAGGAGGGGGTGATGTACGGCGTGACCGGCACCGGTTCCGCACTCGGCGAGGAGCTCGGCGCGCGCGCCGCGCGGGCCCGGGCCCTCGCCGTGCTCCGCGTGCGCGGCAGGGCCCTCGGCCTCGCGATCCTCCCCGCCGCCCTCGCCGTCGTCCTCTACGCGGGCGGCGTCACCGGCCATTTCACCGGCTCCGGCTGGGACGCCGCCCGCTGGGTGGTGACCGCCCTGGCCGTGGTCGTCCTGCTCGTCGGGGCGGCCGTCGCCCTGGTCGTGGCGCGGTCCCGGCCGGCCATGACGCCGACGGTGGAGCTGGCCGAGAGCGCGGCCCCCGACCTCTACCGGCTGGTGCGCGACCTCGCCGACCGGCTGGGCGTCCCCGCGCCTTCCGCGATAGCCCTGACGCCGGACTGCGACAGCTGGCTGGAGGACCGCTCGCACCCGGCGCACGGCCGGCACCCGGGCCGTCAGCAGGCCGGTCAGGCCCCCGTCCTGGTCATCGGCTCCCCCTTCCTGTGGTGGATGCGCGTCGGTGAGCTCCGTGCGGTCCTCGCCCCCGTCGTCGCCGGTACGGGCCCGGCGGCGCAGCCCGACATAGCCGCGGCCCGCCGTTTCGTGCGCGGCCTCGACGCGGCGGTGGCCGTGCCCCGGCGGCCCGGGCTCGATCCGGTCCGCAGGCTCGGCGCGGTCGGCGTGAGCCGACTGGCCGGGATCCTCCTGAAGGGCTGCCGTGGTCACGCCGCCGAGATGGAGCGGGGCGTCGCGGCGGCCGGCTCCGAGCGGGCCCAGGCCGTCGACTACGGCGTGCGGATCGTCGCCCAGGAGCAGGTCGGCCTCGCCTACGCGGGCTGGGACCGGCTGCTCACCCGGGTCGCGCTGCCCGCGTGGCGGATGGGCCGCTGGCCCGCCCGCCTCGACGCCGGTGTGGTCTCCGCCCTCACCGAGCTGTCCCGCCGCGACCGCCTCGCCGAGGGCTTCACGTCCCGTCTCGGCGAGCGCCCCGCCTGTGACCTCCTGGAGGAGCCGGGCGCCGTCGACGAGGCCACGTCCCTGCTGGCCGCCCGCCTCTTCCACGGCGCCCCGGCCGAGCCCAGCCCGGACTGGGCCCCGGTGGAGTGGAGCGAGTACGCGGAAGAGGTCGTCGACCGCAAGTGGCGCACCGACGCTTCCCGCCTCCACCAGGTCCTCGACCGCCTCGGCCGGACGCCGCCCGCGCCCGACCCGATGTCGCCTGTGCCCGCCCCGACGCCGGACGCGCCCGCCCCGACGCCGGACACGCGAGCCTGGCCGCCGCCCGCGCCCGACCCGACGCCAAACGCGCTCGTCCCGACGTCGCCCGCGCCCGCCGAGCCGGCCGGCGCGACCGCCCACGGACCCGCCGCCGGTGCCGCCCCCGACCCCACCGACGCCGCCCCGGACCCGGCCGGTGCCGCCCCCGACCCCGCCGACGGGCCGGTGCGCGGGAGCGCCGCCGCGTCGGACTCGGACGCCGCCCCCACCCTCTCCCGCGTCATGGCCCACCTCGCCGGCCCCCACGGCGGCGACGGCGGGGCCGCCGACGCGCTCGCCGCCGCGCTCACCGCGCAGGCCGCGCGGGAGGACGGGCTGCGGCCGGTCGCGCCCGCGGCCGAGGGGCCGGACGGGCCGGTGCCGCTGTTCCCGTTGCAGCCGCCGCGGAGCGGGCGGGATCTGCTCGCGGACCATGTGACGGCGATGGTGTGCTGCGCCGCCGTCGACACGGCCGAGGCGGCGCCCGGCCTCGACTGGCTGGACGGACCGGCCCTGTTCGTACGGGGCGAGCGGAGCACGGATCTGACCGGTGCCGTCCTGATGCTCGTCGAGGACGGCGACCCGGAGCCGCTGCGCGCCTGGCTCGCCAGGACCGGGGTGCGCCCGGAGAAGCCCGTACGCCTGATCTGAGGCAGCCCCGGCCAGGGGCTGCCGGGCCGGAGGACGGGAGGAACAAACCCGGAGGACTGTCTTCCACTCTCGTCAATTCACGACGAACGGTGACGGAGTGCGCGCGTTATGTGATGTGCTGGAGACCGGCACTGACAGAGGCAGTATCCAGAGGCACTGACCGGCCGACCGGGGGAGTCGAGGGAGGGGCGCGGCATGGGGGCGGAGCAGATCAGGCGGTGGGAATCGGGCGCGCTCGCCCATGCGGTCTCCGATCCCTTCGGCCAGGGGCCGCTGCCCTGGCTGCGCGGCTCGGAGAACTACTTCGACGACACCGGCCAGATGGTGCCCTGGTACGCGGACGAGACCCTGGCCCGCGGCGGCACCGGCGGCCCCCGCACCGCCGACGACGCGCACGGCCAGATCAAGGGCTTCGTCTCGAACGGGGCCGTCGCGCCCGGCGAGGCGATCGATTTCCACATCACGGTGGACCCGCCGCAGCAGTTCTCGGTCGACATCTACCGCATCGGGCACTACGGCGGCGACGGCGCCGCCAAGATCACCACCAGCCCGCGGCTGTCCGGGATCGTCCAGCCGGCCCCGCTCACCGCCGACCGGACGGTGTCCTGCCACCACTGGTGGCAGTCCTGGCGGCTGCAGGTGCCGTCGTACTGGTCGATCGGCGCGTACGTCGCCGTGCTCACGACCGCCGACGGATACCGCTCCCACGTCCCCTTCACGGTCCGCGACAGCCACCCGGCGGACCTGTTGCTCGTCCTGCCGGACGTGACGTGGCAGGCGTACAACCTCTACCCGGAGGACGGCCGCACGGGCGCCAGCCTCTACCACGCGTGGGACGAGGAGGGCCGGCTGCTGGGCGAGGAGGAGGCGGCGGTCACCGTCTCCTTCGACCGTCCCTACGCGGGCGCGGGCCTGCCGCTGCACGTGGGCCACGCCTACGACTTCATCCGCTGGGCCGAGCGCTACGGCTACGACCTGGCGTACGCGGAGACCCGCGACCTGCACGCGGGCCGGGTCGACCCGAGCCGCTACCGGGGCCTGGTCTTCCCCGGCCACGACGAGTACTGGTCCGTGCCCATGCGCCGCACCGTCGAGCTCGCCCGCGACCAGGGCACGTCGCTGGTCTTCCTCTCCGCCAACACCATGTACTGGCAGGTGGAGCTCGCCCCCTCCCCGTCCGGCGCCCCGGACCGGCTCCTCACCTGCCGCAAGCGCCGCGGCCCGGGCCGCCCCGCGCTCTGGCGGGAGGTCGACCGGCCCGAGCAGCAGCTGCTCGGCATCCAGTACGCGGGCCGGGTGCCCGAACCGCACCCGATGGTCGTACGGAACGCGGACCACTGGCTCTGGGAGGCCACCGGCGCCGGCGAGGGCGACGAGATCCCCGGCCTGGTCGCGGGCGAGGCCGACCGCTACTTCCCGCGCACCGCGCTCCCCGAGCACCAGGGCCGCATCCTGCTCTCCCACTCGCCCTACCGGGACGGCGAAGGGGCCCTGCGCCACCAGGAGACGAGCCTCTACCGGGCCCCGTCCGGCGCCTGGGTGTTCGCCTCGGGCACCTTCGCCTGGTCACCGGCACTGGACCGGCCGGGCCACGTGGACACCCGCATCCAGCGCGCCACCGCGAACCTCCTCGACCGCATCTGCAAGAGGGACTGAGCGGGGGGTCACGGGGCCCGGCGGCCCGAGCCGCCCGGATGTGCGAGAGAATCGGACACGCTCCTGGATCAACCTACGCGGAGGAACCGTGTCCGGATTCGTAGAAAAGCCCGAACCCGTCCAGGTCCCGGGCCTGACCCATCTCCACACGGGCAAGGTTCGCGACCTGTACCGCACCGAGGCGGGCGATCTCGTCATGGTGGCGAGCGACCGCATGTCCGCGTACGACTGGGTGCTGCCGACCGAGATCCCCGACAAGGGCCGGGTGCTGACCCAGCTCTCGCTCTGGTGGTTCGACCGGCTCTCCGACCTGGTCCCCCACCACGTCCTGTCGACCGAGCTCCCGGCCGGCGCCCCCGCCGACTGGGCGGGCCGGACCCTGATCTGCAAGTCCCTGAACATGGTCCCGGTCGAGTGCGTCGCCCGCGGTTACCTCACCGGCTCCGGCCTCCTGGAGTACGACGAGGCGCGCACGGTGTGCGGCCTCGCGCTGCCCGAGGGCCTGACCGACGGCTCGGAGCTGCCCGCGCCGATCTTCACCCCGGCGACGAAGGCCGCCGTCGGCGACCACGACGAGAACGTCTCGTACGAGGAGGTCGCCCGCCAGGTCGGCGCGGAGACGGCCGCCCTGCTGCGCCAGACGACCCTCGCCGTCTACACGCGTGCCCGGGACATCGCGCGCGACCGCGGCATCATCCTGGCGGACACCAAGTTCGAGTTCGGGTTCGAGAGCACCCCGGAGGGCGAGCGCCTGGTCCTCGCCGACGAGGTCCTCACCCCGGACTCCTCGCGCTTCTGGCCGGCCGCAGAGTGGCAGCCGGGCCGTGCCCAGCCCTCGTACGACAAGCAGATCGTGCGGAACTGGCTGACCTCGCCGGCCTCCGGCTGGGACCGCAAGAGCGAGCAGCCGCCGCCGGCCCTGCCGCAGGAGGTCGTGGAGAGGACCCGCGCCAAGTACGTCGAGGCGTACGAGCTGCTGACCGGGTACACCTGGTCCTAGGGAACGAGAAAGCCCCCGGTCGATTCGACCGGGGGCTTTCTTCATGGAGCGGACGACGAGATTCGAACTCGCGACCCTCACCTTGGCAAGGTGATGCTCTACCAACTGAGCCACGTCCGCATGCGCCGTAGCGCGCTGCTAACTATACACAGGATGGTGGGGGCCGATGACACGGTTTTCCCGGCCGTGACCTGTGGCCGTCACCACACCCTGTGGGTGGAGGGACGACAAAGGCCCCGGTTCCTGAGAACCGGGGCCTTTGCTCCCTGAGCGGACGACGAGATTCGAACTCGCGACCCTCACCTTGGCAAGGTGATGCTCTACCAACTGAGCCACGTCCGCATGCCTCCGACCGGCTTTCACCGGGCGGTGCGAGCACCACTCTACCTGATGCACCGGAGTGCTCGGTAACCGTGATGCAGAGCGGGTGACAGGGATTGCACACTGCGCCTTCCCCCTGGAAGGGGGCTGTTCTGCTACTGAACTACACCCGCACGCTGCGTGAGGTCCGGCCCTTCGGCCTCGCCCCTCGGCGTGATTCAGACTGTAGCGGATCATGGGGGGTGCATGGCAAATCGGCTCAGCCGGCGGCGCGGAAGGCCTCGTACACCCGCTTGGGGATCCGGCCCCGGGCCGGCACGTCGAGCTTGTTGGACTGGGCCCAGGCGCGCACCGCGGCCGGGTCGGGCTCGAGGGTGGTGTGCCGGTAGCCCCCGTCGCCCGGCTTGGCGCCCTTCCTGTGACCTGTCGCACTCACCTTGCGGCCGGCGGCCAGGTAGGGGGCGAGGGCCTTGCGCAGTTTCTTTGCATTGGCGGGATTCAGGTCGATCTCGTACATCTTCCCGTCCAGGCCGAACGCGACCGTTTCCGCCGCCTCTCCGCCGTCGATGTCGTCGGAGAGAGTGACCACCACACGCTGTGCCACTGATATCGGTCCTTTCCTGCGGAGGGCCGTGTCGTTTCGGTGGGTTCACCGCTCTGACGTGCGGCGATGCCGATGTGACGGCTCCCCGGGGGTAATGCCGGGCCTGTCGAACTTTCCCTGCATTCCCTTTGTACAGCGACCGGTGTCGCATTGTGAAGCCCAGTCAATTGCTTCCGCGTGTCTCGGTCGGTGGACGATATTCCGCTTGAATTCACCACCCCGGCGCTTGAGGGTGCTTTGTAGGATCCTTCAGACTTCTACCCGCGTAGAATTTGGAGGCAGGTACGCTGAGGGAACCGCCCGCAACACACCACCGGGAGTGCCAGTGGCACGCGTCGTAGTCGACGTCATGCTCAAGCCGGAGATCCTCGACCCGCAGGGACAGGCGGTGCAGCGTGCACTGCCCCGCCTCGGATTCGACGGGATCGCCGACGTCCGTCAGGGGAAGCGCTTCGAGCTCGAGGTGGAGGGACCGGTCGACGAGGCCGCCCTCGCCCGCATCCATGAGATGGCCGAAACCTTCCTTGCCAACACCGTGATCGAGGACTTCACCGTGAAGGTGGAGTCGTGACCGCACGCATCGGCGTCGTCACGTTCCCCGGAACGCTGGACGACCAGGACGCGCTGCGCGCCGCCCGCCTCGCGGGCGCCGAGCCGGTCTCGCTCTGGCACCGCGACAAGGACCTCAAGCAGGTCGACGCGGTGGTCCTCGCGGGCGGCTTCTCCTACGGCGACTACCTGCGGGCCGGAGCCATCTCCCGCTTCTCGCCGGTGATGGAGACGATCATCGAGCAGGCGAAGGCGGGCATGCCCGTCCTCGGCATCTGCAACGGCTTCCAGATCCTCACCGAAGCCCACCTGCTGCCGGGCGCCATGCTGCGCAACAACCACCTGCACTTCATCTGCCGTGACCAGAAGCTGCGGGTGGAGAACGCGGAGACCGCCTGGACCTCGGACTACACCGTGGGCCAGGAGATCGAGGTCCCGCTCAAGAACATGGACGGCCGGTACGTCGCCGACGAGCGCACGCTCGACGAGCTGGAGGCCGAGGGACGGGTGGCCTTCCGCTACCTGGACATGAACCCCAACGGCTCGCTGCGCGACATCGCGGGCATCACCAACGCCGCGGGCAACGTGGTCGGTCTCATGCCGCACCCGGAGCACGCCGTCGAGCCGCTGGTCGGCACCGGCAAGACCGACGGCCTCGGTTTCTTCACCTCGATCCTCAAGAAGCTGGTCAACGCCTGATGACTCTGGACACGGTCAAGCACGCGACCGAGACGCCCGACGTCGAGCAGCCCTGGAAGGAGCTCGGCCTCAAGCAGGACGAGTACGAGCGCATCCGCGAGATCCTCGGTCGCCGTCCCACCGGCGCCGAGCTCGCCATGTACTCCGTCATGTGGTCCGAGCACTGCTCGTACAAGAGCAGCAAGGTCCACCTGAAGCAGTTCGGCGAGAAGGCCCCGAAGAACGACGCCATGCTCGTCGGCATCGGCGAGAACGCGGGCGTCGTCGACGTCGGCCAGGGCTACGCGGTCACCTTCAAGGTCGAGTCGCACAACCACCCCAGCTACATCGAGCCCTACCAGGGCGCGGCCACCGGCGTCGGCGGCATCGTCCGCGACATCCTCGCCATGGGTGCCCGCCCGGTCGCCGTGGTCGACCCGCTGCGCTTCGGTGCCGCCGACCACCCCGACACCAAGCGCGTGCTGCCCGGCGTCGTCGCCGGCATCGGCGGCTACGGCAACTGCCTGGGCCTGCCCAACATCGGCGGCGAGGTCGTCTTCGACTCCTGCTACCAGGGCAACCCGCTGGTCAACGCCGGCTGCATCGGCGTCATGAAGCACGAGGACATCCACCTCGCCAAGGCCTCCGGCCCCGGCAACAAGGTCATCCTCTACGGCGCCCGCACCGGTGGCGACGGCATCGGCGGCGTCTCGGTCCTCGCGTCCGAGACCTTCGACGACACCAAGCCCACCAAGCGCCCCGCCGTCCAGGTCGGCGACCCGTTCCAGGAGAAGCTCCTCATCGAGTGCACCCTGGAGATCTTCAAGGAGAAGCTGGTCGCGGGCATCCAGGACCTTGGCGGTGCCGGCCTGTCCTGCGCCACCTCCGAGCTGGCCTCGGCCGGCTCCGGCGGCATGCGGGTCGAGCTGGACACCGTGCCGCTGCGCGACGCGACGCTCTCGCCGGAGGAGATCCTCATGAGCGAGTCGCAGGAGCGCATGTGCGCGATCGTGGAGCCGCAGCACGTCGACCGCTTCATGGAGATCTGCGAGAAGTGGGACGTCACCGCCACCGTCATCGGTGAGGTCACGGACGGCGACCACCTGGAGATCTTCTGGCACGGCGAGCTCATCGTGGACGTGCCGCCGGGCACTGTCGCCCACGAGGGCCCGACCTACCACCGGCCGTTCGCGCGTCCGGACTGGCAGGACGCCCTCCAGGCCGACGACGCCGGCAAGCTGGCCCGCCCGCAGACCGGCGCCGAGCTCAAGGACCAGGTCCTGAAGCTGGTCGGCTCCCCGAACCAGGCCTCCAAGGCGTGGATCACCGACCAGTACGACCGCTTCGTGCAGGGCAACACCGTGCTCGCCCAGCCCGAGGACGCCGGCATGGTCCGGATCGACGAGCAGTCGAACCTGGGCGTGGCCATGGCGACCGACGGCAACGGCCGGTACGCCAAGCTCGACCCGTACACCGGTGCGCAGCTCGCGCTGGCCGAGGCGTACCGCAACGTCGCCGCCTCCGGCGCCAAGCCGCTCGCCATCTCGGACTGCCTGAACTTCGGTTCGCCCGAGGACCCGGCCGTGATGTGGCAGTTCGCCGAGGCCACCCGTGGTCTCGCGGACGGCTGCCTCCAGCTGGGCACCCCGGTGACCGGCGGCAACGTGTCGCTGTACAACCAGACCGGTGACGTGGCCATCCACCCGACGCCCGTCGTGGCCGTCCTCGGTGTGATCGACGACGTCAACCGCCGCACCCCGATCGCCTTCGCGGAAGAGGGCCAGCTCCTCTACCTGCTCGGCGACACCAAGGAGGAGTTCGGCGGTTCGGCCTGGTCCGAGGTGATCCACCAGCACCTCGGCGGCATGCCGCCGGCCGTGGACCTCGACCGGGAGAAGCTGCTCGGCGAGATCCTGATCTCGGCCTCGCGCGACGGCATGATCGACGCGGCGCACGACCTGTCCGACGGCGGTCTGGTCCAGGCGGTCGTGGAGTCCTGCCTGCGCGGCGGCAACGGCGCGCGCCTGGTCGTGCCCGAGGGCCTCGACGCCTTCACCTTCCTCTTCAGCGAGTCGGCCGGCCGTGCGGTCGTGTCCGTCCCGCGCAGCGAGGAGCTCCGCTTCACCGACATGTGCGGTGCGCGGGGTCTGCCGGCGACCCGGATCGGTGTCGTCGACGGCGACGCGGTCGAGGTGCAGGGCGAGTTCAGCGCCTCCCTGGAGGAGCTGCGCACCGTGCACGAGGCGACGATCCCGGGCCTGCTGGCCTGACCCGTCCCGTACGCGTACGGAGCTGAGCCCCCGCCCTTCCCGGGCGGGGGCTCTGCTGCTGTCGGCGGTCAGTCGCCCAGGGAGAGGAAGGCGTCCGCCTCCTCGATGTCCTCGACGCACTCGTCGATGTCGGAGGCCTTCCCTCCGATCAGAGTGAAGAAGAGGCCACCGCGCATTTCGATCCCGCGGTCGCCGTGCTCGGCGTACCACTTGTGGGTCGCGATGACGTGTCCCCGTCCGTCGGGGAAGACGCCCTCGAGTTCGATGCGCATGGTGCCGCCGGTGTACTCGAATATGTCCCCGTAGTGGGCGAGGACGTTGTCCCGGCCCTTGAAATGCCCGCCGAAGCGGGTGGTGCCGGGCGAATGGTGGGTGCAGTCACCGGTCAGCAGGGAGCCCAGGGTCTCCATGTCACCCTTGCTGAACGCTTCGTAGCCCCGGCGCACCAGGGCGGCATCGGGGTGCTCGTGATGGGTCATGGTCCCGTCACTGCCTTTCGCGAAGGGCCTTCCCCCCTCCTCTCCAGTCTCGGGGCTAGCCTCAGCCCATGCCACCCGCCAAGAAGCGCACCCGCAGCTACGACCCCGCCAAGATCCGTGCCGCCGTTCTCGCCCAGTTCGGGCATGTCGGGGACGCGGTGCTCGCGCTGCCGACGGAGGCGCTCGACGGTCCGACCCGGCTGGGGGAGTGGACGGTGCGGGACCTGGCCGGGCACATCGCGTGGATGGTCGACAGCGTGCCGCAGCTGCTCGCCGCACCCGAGCCCGCGCAGCAGGAACTCCCGCTCCTCGAATGGCCGTTCGCGACCGCCGGGGCGGCCGGTCGGATCGACGAGCACACCCGGGGGCTCGACTCCGCCGATCTCCCGGGTCTGTACGGGCGGACCCGGGAGGCGTACGGGACCGCGGTGGCGGCGGCCGCCGACACCCGGTTGCTGCCGGTGAGCCTCGGCGCGATGACCCTCGCCGACTTCCTCGTCACGCGGACCGTCGAACTCGTCGTCCACACCGACGACCTGAGCGCGGCGACCGGGCTCGACATCCCCTACGACCGGCAGGCGCTCGCCGCCTGCACCCGGCTGCTCGCCGACGCCCTCGCGGCCCGGGCCCCCGGCGGCGCGGTGGAGGTGCGGATCCCGCCGTACGCGGTGGTGCAGTGCGTCGAGGGCCCACGGCACACGCGCGGCACCCCGCCCAACGTGGTGGAGACGGACCCGCTGACCTGGATCCGCCTCGCGACCGGCCGGGCGTCCTGGGCGGCGGAGCTGGACGCGGCCCGGGTGAGCGCGAGCGGGGAACGGGCGGACCTGGCGGCCCTGCTCCCCCTGATGGGCTGAGCCCGCCAACCGGCCAAGGACCGTACGGCCCCCGGCCCGGGTCCGGGTCAGGTACGGCACCGGACGCCCCGGACCGGCACGGCCCTGGCCGGCCCGGGTCTACGGCACCGGCCCCGGTCCGGTACGGCACCGGCCCCGGACCGGTACGCCGCCGGCGCCGGAACCGTACGGCCGCGGCGCCCGTCCCACCGGCATGCAGAAGCCGCGCACACTCGCCGCCGCCCTCGCCGTCTCCGCCCTCGTCCTGCTCTCCGCGTGCGGTACGGAGCAGGGCGCGGCCCCCGGATCCGGCGCCGAGACCCCCGATCTGCCCGTCCAGGGCAGTCACTGGACGATCGCCGCGGTCACGCTCGACGGCGTCCGGTCGGTGGCCCCGCCCGGGGCGCGGCTGGAGATCGCCGAGAACGGGCGTGCCCAGGGGAACACCGGCTGCAACCACTTCGGCGCCGCCGTCGCCGTGAACGGCGACACCCTGACGGTCTCTCCCGAGGAGGTCACCGAGATCGGCTGCCCGGCCGACCGGGAGCGGTTCGAGCGGGCCCTGCTCAAGGCGCTCACCGGCAAGCTCGACGGAGCGCTGAAGGACAAGGCGCTCACCCTGACCTCCGCCGACGGACGCAGCGGGGTCGAGCTGGCCGCCGAGACCGGCGCCCCGCTCGTCGGCACGGCCTGGACGGTGGACGCGCTGCTCACCGGCGACACCGCGGGCTCGCTGCCGGCCGGCTCCGAGGGCAAGGCGAAGCTGACCTTCGGCAAGGAGGGCCGGCTCACCGGAAGCCTCGGCTGCAACCGGGTCACCGCCCCCGCGAAGATCACGGACCGGACGATCACCCTGGGCGCGATCGCCACCACCCGGATGATGTGCACGGGCCCGCAGATGGAGCTGGAGACCCAGCTGTACGACGCCCTCGACGGCCCCCTCACCTATCGCGTGGACCACCGCACCCTGACCGTCACCGACGCGGACGGCCAGGGATTCACCGCGCAGGCGGGCTAGGTCGTCCGGCCGCGAGGGGCGGCGCCGTCAGCTCCCGTAGGGCAGGAGCCCGGCGTCCGTCCGTTCCCAGGCGGCCTTCAGTTCGGCCAGGCGCTCCGTCTCGTACGGGGCCCGGTCGGCCTGCTCACGGGCGTCCTCGCCGAGGTGGAAGAGCTGGTCGCGGCCGCTCCTGCCCCGGTAGTACTTCCAGTCGCCGCGGCGCAGCGCCCGCTCCCCGCGCACCCGCCAGAACAGGTCGCGCTCGGCGACCTGCTCGCCGCGCAGGAGGTGTCCGGCGAGGCTGGTGCCGTCGAGGGGGTAGGCGGGGTGGGGGCGGGCGCCGCCGATGTCGAGGAGGGTGGCCGTCCAGTCGGGGGAGTACACGGGCAGGTCGCTGGCCTGGCCGCCGTCGATCCGGGCGGGCCAGCGCAGGATGGACGGGACGCGGATGCCGCCCTCCTGGAGTGAGCCCTTGTTGCCGGCGAGCGGCCAGTTGTAGGAGAAGCGTTCGCCGCCGTTGTCGCTGCCGAAGAAGACGAGGGTGTCGCGCTCGCGGCCGGCCCGCCTGAGGGCGGCGAGCACCGTCCCGACGGACCGGTCGAGGTCCTCGACCATCTCCTTGTACTTCTCTATGGAGCCGCCGTCCTGGTGCCACAGGGCGGAGCGGTCGCCGGCCTTGATCCGCCGGACGATCTCGGCGCTGGTCTCCTCGTCGCCGTCCGCGATCCAGGGCCAGTGCGGGGTCGTGAAGTTGAGGTTGAGCAGGAACGGGCGGTCGTGGTCGCGGCTCACGTACTCGCTCGCGCGCTCGGTGAGGACGCGGGTGTAGTACCGCAGGTCCTTGTACTCGGCGTCGCCCTCGTAGAGGTCGTACTCGCCGCCGAGGCCGAGCTTGGAGTAGTACTCCAGGGCGCCGCCGAAGTTGCCGAAGAACTCGTCCCAGCCGGAGCGGGTGGGGGAGTGGTCGGGCAGGTAGCCGCAGTGCCACTTGCCGATGAGCGCGGTGCTGTACCCGGCGTCGCGCAGCAGAGAGGCGAGCGTGGGGTGGGTGGGCTCCAGGCCGACGGACCTGTCGGCGATGGGCTCGGCGAGTCCGCCCTTGGTGCGGCCCGGGTAGCGGCCGGTGTAGAGGCTGAAGCGGGTGGGGGAGCAGGTCGCGGAGCCGGAGTAGGCGTCGGTGAAGCGGACGCCCTGGCGGGCGAGCCGGTCCAGGTGCGGCGTGCGGATGTGCGGGGAGCCGTAGGAGGAGAGGTCGGCCCAGCCGAGGTCGTCGCCGAGGATGAAGAGGATGTTGGGACGGGGCGCGTGACGCCCGGTGGCGGCCCGGAAGGGCCGCTCGGAGGGCGCGGCGGTGGCGGAGCCGGAGGGCGCGGCGGAGGCGGTGGGCGCCGAGGCGCCGAGGGCGACTCCGGCGGCGGCGCCGACGGCGGCACCGCCGAGGGCACGCCGGGACAGGGGCGTGGACATACGGGTCTCCTGGTGGGAATGCAGCGTGGGACGCCCGGAAGGGGCAGGCGGGTGGTGCCTGCGCGGGGCGGTGGGAAGGCCTGGGGCGGCCGTGCGGGTTCAGACGCGGCGACAGATCGCGCTCGCGACACGGGCCAGGTCCACGTGCCGGCGCGTCACCAGGGAGACCGAAAGGTCGAGGTCGCTGACGGGCTGCATGATCGTCAAGCCTGGCCGAGGGCCGTCGGAGGTGTCAACGACCGTCCCGCACCGTGGACTCCGTCACATCCCGACCGTTCGCCCCGTACCGTACGAGCGTCCGCTCGGCACGGTCCTGATCTTGGCTACTGGTCAGTAACCCTTGCGGCCCTTGCTTTGTGGGCTCCGACAAGGATCGAAGGATCAGTTCGTGTGATCCTACGAGCAGGTTGGAGGGCCTACCACGCCCCGTTCGCGAATTCGGACCGATGGTCGATCTCGCCTACACTCGGTGGCGTGCCACGTGGTGACGGACGACTCAACCACGACCTGCTCCCCGGTGAGAAGGGCCCCCAGGACGCCTGCGGCGTTTTCGGAGTCTGGGCTCCCGGCGAAGAGGTCGCAAAGCTCTCGTACTTCGGGCTCTACGCCCTCCAGCATCGGGGCCAGGAATCCGCGGGAATCGCGGTCAGCAACGGCTCCCAGATCCTCGTCTTCAAGGACATGGGACTTGTCTCCCAGGTCTTCGACGAGACCTCTCTCGGTTCCCTCCAGGGTCATATCGCGGTCGGTCACGCCCGCTACTCGACCACCGGGGCCTCCGTGTGGGAGAACGCGCAGCCGACCTTCCGGGCGACCGCCCACGGCTCGATCGCGCTCGGCCACAACGGCAACCTGGTGAACACGGCCCAGCTGGCCGAGATGGTCGCCGACCTCCCCAAGAAGGAGGGGCGCACCACTCAGGTCGCCGCCACCAACGACACCGACCTGGTGACCGCGCTGCTCGCGGGCCAGGTGGCCGAGGACGGCACGCCGCTCACCATCGAGCAGGCGGCCGCGAAGGTCCTCCCCGACGTCCGGGGCGCCTTCTCCCTCGTCTTCATGAACGAGCACACGCTCTACGCCGCCCGTGACCCGCAGGGCATCCGCCCGCTGGTGCTCGGCCGGCTGGAGCGCGGCTGGGTGGTCGCCTCCGAGTCCGCCGCCCTCGACATCTGCGGTGCGACCTTCGTCCGCGAGGTCGAGCCGGGCGAGCTGATCGCGATCGACGAGAACGGCATCCGCACCTCTCGATTCGCAGAAGCGAAGCCCAAGGGCTGTGTCTTCGAGTACGTGTACCTGGCCCGCCCCGACACCGACATCGCCGGCCGGAACGTGTACCTCTCCCGCGTGGAGATGGGCCGCCGGCTCGCCAAGGAAGCCCCTGTCGAGGCCGACCTGGTGATAGCGACACCGGAGTCCGGCACCCCGGCCGCCATCGGCTACGCGGAGGCCTCCGGCATCCCGTTCGGCGCCGGTCTGGTGAAGAACGCCTACGTGGGCCGGACCTTCATCCAGCCCTCGCAGACCATCCGCCAGCTGGGCATCCGGCTGAAGCTGAACCCCCTCAAGGAAGTCATCAAGGGCAAGCGCCTGGTGGTCGTCGACGACTCGATCGTCCGCGGCAACACCCAGCGCGCGCTGGTCCGGATGCTCCGCGAGGCCGGCGCCGCCGAGGTCCACATCCGGATCTCGTCCCCGCCGGTGAAGTGGCCCTGCTTCTTCGGCATCGACTTCGCCACCCGCGCGGAGCTGATCGCCAACGGCATGTCGGTCGAGGAGATCGGCAAGTCGCTCGGTGCGGACTCGCTCTCGTACATCTCCCTCGACGGGATGATCGAGGCGACCACGATCCAGAAGCCCAACCTGTGCCGCGCCTGCTTCGACGGCGAGTACCCGATGGAGCTTCCGGACCCGGAGCTGCTCGGCAAGCAGCTCCTGGAGACCGAGCTGGCCGCCGGCCCCGCCGCGACCGCGGCTGCCGACGCCCTGCGGCGCCCGTAAGACCCCGCTGCAACCGCAGTACGACGACACGAAAGTTCCCAGCCATGCCTGAGACCACTGGTGCCAGCTACGCGTCCGCGGGCGTCGACATCGAAGCGGGCGACCGCGCCGTCGAGCTCATGAAGGAGTGGGTGAAGAAGACGCAGCGCCCCGAGGTCCTCGGCGGTCTCGGAGGCTTCGCCGGCCTCTTCGACGCCTCCGCCCTCAAGCGCTACGAGCGTCCGCTGCTCGCGTCGGCCACCGACGGCGTCGGCACGAAGGTCGACATCGCCCGCCAGATGGGCGTGTACGACACGATCGGCCACGACCTGGTCGCCATGGTCATGGACGACATCGTCGTCTGCGGCGCCGAGCCGCTCTTCATGACCGACTACATCTGCGTCGGCAAGGTGCACCCCGAGCGGGTCGCCGCCATCGTGAAGGGCATCGCCGAGGGCTGCGTCCTGGCGGGCTGCGCCCTCGTCGGCGGCGAGACGGCCGAGCACCCGGGCCTCCTCGGACCGGACGACTTCGACGTCGCCGGCGCGGGCACGGGTGTCGTCGAGTACGACCGGCTGCTCGGCGCGGATCGCATCCGTACGGGTGACGCCGTCATCGCCATGGCGTCCTCCGGTCTTCACTCCAACGGGTACTCGCTCGTCCGCCACGTGGTGTTCGACCGGGCCGGCATGGCCCTCGACCAGCAGGTCGAGGAGTTCGGCCGGACCCTGGGCGAGGAGCTCCTGGAGCCCACCAAGATCTACTCGCTCGACTGCCTGGCGCTCACCCGGACCACCGACGTGCACGCCTTCAGCCACATCACGGGCGGTGGCCTGGCCGCCAACCTGGCCCGGGTGATCCCGGACGGCCTGCACGCCGTGGTCGACCGGTCGACCTGGACCCCGGGCGCCGTCTTCGACCTGGTCGGCAAGGCCGGGCAGGTCGAGCGCCTGGAGCTGGAGAAGACCCTGAACATGGGCGTCGGCATGATGGCCGTGGTCCCCGCCGACTCGGTGGACGCGGCCCTCGCGACGCTGGCCGACCGGGGTGTCGAGTCCTGGGTCGCCGGTGAGATCACCGAGCGCGGCGACCACACGACCGGCGCGGAGCTGATCGGCGACTACGCGAAGTAGCGCCTGCCGTACATCGTACGAAGCCACGAAGGAGCATTCCCGTTCGGAGTGCTCCTTCGTGGCATCCGCCGAAGGCGGCCCGCCAGGGGCGCCCGTGACGCCGCCGTGTCGCCCCTCAGCGGCTCCGGACAGCGCAGAAACCCGGTCCGGGTACCCCGGACCGGGTTTCGATGTTCAGAAGGTCAAGCGCGACGCTGAGTGGACGCCGGACCGGACTCGTCGTCCTCGTCCTCGTCGTCCGTGTTGTAGAGATCCGCGTACTGCGCGTACGGGTCGTCTTCCTCGTCGTCGTCCTCGAACGGCTCGCCATTCGGCGGCTGGCTCGAAGTCGATGCGCCCAGCTCATTGGCCAGACGCGACAGGTCAGTCCCGCCGCTGCTGTACTTCAGCTGGCGGGCGACCTTGGTCTGCTTGGCCTTTGCCCGGCCGCGCCCCATGGCTCGACCCCCTCGGTGACGGGGCTCTTTGGCCCCAGAGTCTTGACACGCGTTCATGGTCCGAAACGGGCTCTCGAAGAGAGACCGGTCCGTAGGGCTTCAACGGTACCTGTTTCCGTCGGTCTACGGTACGCCGCGCGCATCACATACCCCGGTACAGAACCATCGAGGTGCCCCGTCCTCGCTGGTCAATCGCGATTTTAACCTCTTCTTGAGGTCCGACCCGCCGATCGGCGTGAGCGAAGTCTCGCGAATCGCTCGCCGCCCGGCGGGCCGTCCCTGTCAAGCTCAGGCCCGACGCGCCTCGGCCATGCGCTGCTCGGCGATCCGGTCGGCCGCCGCGGCCGGCGGAATGCCGTCCGACTTCGCACGTGCAAAGATCTCCAGGGTGGTGTCGAAGATCTTCGTCGCCTTCGCCTTGCAGCGGTCGAAGTCGAAGCCGTGCAGCTCGTCGGCGACCTGGATCACGCCGCCGGCGTTCACCACGTAGTCCGGGGCGTAGAGGATCCCGCGCTCGACGAGGTCCTTCTCGATGCCCGGGTGCGCGAGCTGGTTGTTGGCCGCGCCGCAGACGATGCGGGCGGTGATGAACGGCACGGTCTCCTCGTTCAGGGCGCCGCCCAGCGCGCAGGGCGCGTAGATGTCGAGGCCCTCGACGCGGATCAGCGCCTCGGTGTCGGCCACGACGGCGACCTGCGGGTGCTTCTCGGTGATCCGGCGCACCGACTCCTCGCGCACGTCGGTGATCACGACCTCGGCGCCGTCCTCCAGGAGGTGCTCGACCAGGTAGTGGCCGACCTTGCCGACGCCGGCGACGCCGACCTTGCGGCCGCGCAGGGAGGGGTCGCCCCACAGGGTCTGCGCGGAGGCGCGCATGCCCTGGAAGACGCCGAAGGCGGTGAGGACGGAGGAGTCGCCGGCGCCGCCGTTCTCGGGGGAGCGGCCGGTGGTCCACTGGTTCGCCCGGGCCACGACGTCCATGTCGGCCACGTAGGTGCCGACGTCGCAGGCGGTGACGTAGCGTCCGCCGAGGGAGGCGACGAAGCGCCCGTAGGCGAGGAGGAGCTCCTCGCTCTTGATCTGCTCCGGGTCGCCGATGATGACGGCCTTGCCGCCGCCGTGGTCGAGGCCGGCCATGGCGTTCTTGTACGACATGCCGCGGGAGAGGTTCAGCGCGTCGGCGATCGCCTCGGCCTCGGTGGCGTACGGGTAGAAGCGGGTTCCGCCGAGGGCCGGGCCCAGGGCGGTGTTGTGGAGGGCGATGACGGCCTTCAGGCCGGTGGCGCGGTCCTGGCACAGCACGACTTGCTCGTGGCCCCCCTGCTCCGAGTGGAACAGGGTGTGCAGTACGTCAGGAACGCCGGTCACATCGGTCACGGTGGTGACTCCCAATTACGAAGCGGCGGAAGGTCCCCCCTGCGGGTGGGGGTGGGACCAGGTCGGCAGAAGGGTAAGTCCTACCTGGCCGTAGCAGGGACGCAGTGCTGAGGATCACCCCCTTCAGGATGACCCGCGTGGAAGGATTTACGACATGTCGGTCCCCTCGTCGGTACTCGTCCCCTATGCCGCGTATCTGCGCGTGTACGAGCCGCTGGCCGCCTTCCCGGAGCCGGAGCGGGGGCACTGGGCCCGGTACGCGTGCCGTACGGACACCCCGGGCGCGCAGGAGGAACTGAGGCGTTCGCTGGCCGACTTGGTGTCGGTCCCGCCGGTGCCGGTGCCGGTGCACGAGAGCGGCGACGCGTTCGTGGCGACGCTCGACGGGGTGGTCCTGGTCTGCCCGTGGCGGACCCGGCTGCGCGGCTGGCTGGCCCTGGAGGAGCTGGTGGGCGGGACGCTGCCGGCGCCGGTGCTGGACGCGATGCTGCCGCCGGTGGTGCGGGAGCAGGTGGCGGCGGACCACGAGCGGTGGCTGGAGCGCAACCCGGACGCGCGTCCGTGGATCCGCAGCGCGGTGTGGCGGGTCCCCTTGAGCTGGTTCGCCGTGTTCTCGGACGAGGAGCGGGAGTACGCGCCGGGGGACCGGGCGGCGGGCGAGGCGCCGGTGCTGCGCTACCGGACGCCCATGGCGCAGGCGCGGCGGCGGCTCGCGCGGGCCCTGAAGGCGCTGCGGGGGGCGATCGCGGAGGGTCCGATGACCGAGGGCCTGGTCGGGGTGGGGCGCTGGCTGGAGGAGTTCCATCCGCGGGCGCTGGTGGAGCTGGACTACGGCGGCCTGGTGCACGCGGTCGGTGCGGAGACGCTGGCGGCTGACCGGTCGGCGGCGGACCTGGCCGAGGGCATCGCGGCGCTGCGGGACGGCGACGGCGAGGGCGCGGAGGAGGCCTACGGGCGGCTCGCGGAGCGGTGGCGGGCGATCCGCAACCTGCAGTTCGCCAACTGACCATCGACAGGACACGTCCACCTGATGTAAATGATCTTCGTCGCTGGACACCAGTTCGGGCCTTTGGTCTGCTCTTGTGGGGCCGATGGCGCGGGTGTGCCGGGACGTAGGTCCCGATCCGGGCCTTTGGCTCAAGCGTGACGGACAGCACTTAACGCACCCTTGCGTCCATCACCCACCCTCGTGCCAAAATAGGACAAGGAGTCCGGGGAGGGTTCCTTCCGTCCAAGTAAGGGCGGAACGCTCAGCATTGCACTCTATGGGGGGTCTGAGGACTCCTGATCGCTCTGTGACTGATCGTCACAGGGGCGTGACTGTCCGTTATGGCATGGTCCATCGACTTCCGCCGCTGATGAACACCTGCGAGGGCAATTCCATCGGTTTGGCCGACGTGGCTGGACGGATGGTGTAGTTGTAGTGCCGAGGACAAGCCGTTCGTCCTATAACCGACTCGGCCCGCTTCTGCCATTTCGGGCAACGCGGGTCAAGGTGCAGAATTTAGAGGAAAGAACCGAGAAGGTTCGGTTCTCCCGAGGAGGCCGCTCATGACCGCTCGCACCCCTGATGCCGAGCCGCTGCTGACCCCTGCCGAGGTTGCCACGATGTTCCGCGTGGACCCGAAGACGGTGACCCGTTGGGCGAAGGCCGGCAAGCTCACGTCCATCCGCACCCTGGGTGGACACCGCCGGTACCGCGAGGCCGAGGTCCGCGCCCTGCTGGCGGGCATTCCGCAGCAGCGCAGCGAGGCCTGAGGCGCCCGCGTAACGCAGTAACACCCCGCTTCACCGGGCACATTCCGGGTCCCCCAACCCGGTTCGCCCACCCCAAGCTCTGCCGACTGGTGCCTGCCCCAACAGGCTCTCCGTCATCGATCGCGCTGGACTCCGCCGGGTCCAGCGCGATCTTTTTTGTGCCCGCGCGGGCCGGCCCGCACCCTCGCGCATCCCGCGTAGACCCCGTGCAATTGCACATATTAAATGGGGGTGATGTAGGAGGGGTGTAAGTGAGCCACCTTCTGAAACGGATTAAGTGACTCCCGTCACACCGTCAAAGTGTTGTCGTGGAACAGCCTTCCAGCGCCCGAACGGCCGCCACCCCGCCCTTGGTCACCCCTTGGTGGGACCTTGGTCCTTCGGTGGTGACAACGCAAGAAGGCCCGCACCGAACGGTGCGGGCCTTCCACTTGCGATCCTGACGGGACTTGAACCCGCGACCTCCACCTTGACAGGGTGGCGAGCTAACCAACTGCTCCACAGGACCTTCGCAACCTCTGCTGCGTGGCTGCGAGGAAAACTGTACAGCAGGTCAGCGGTCTGGTCGAACTCACCGACGGCGAGGGTGCCGCTACGGCACCGCGGCGTCGATCGCCTTCACGATCCGCTTGTCCGACACCGGGTGCGCCGTGCCCAGGGCGTGGGCGAAGTAGCTCACCCGCAGCTCCTCGATCATCCAGCGGATGTCCGTGACCGAGGCGGGCACCGGGCGCCCCTTCGGGAGCTGTTCGAGCAGCCAGGCGTACTCGTCCAGCATCTCGTGCACCTTCTCCATCCGGGTGGTGTCCCGCTGCACGCCCGTCGGCATCTGCTGCAGCCGCCGGTCCACCGCCACCAGGTAGCGCATCAGGTCCGGCAGCCGCTTCAGGCCCGTACGGGTGACGAAGCCGGCCGGCATCAGCCAGGACAGCTGCTCCCGCACGTCCTGCAGGTTCGGCAGGAGGGCGGGGCTGTGCGCGGTCTTCAGACGCCGCTCGCAGGCCTGCCAGGCCGCCAGGACCTGCTGGACCTGACCCACCGTACGGATCGTCAGCTCGACGAGGTCGGCGCGGACCTTGTCGTACAGCTTCCGGAAGGACTCCTCGTCCCACACGGGCCCGCCGTGGTCCGCGATCAGCCGGTCGGCGGCGGCGGTCGCGCAGTCGTCGAACAGGGCCTGGATCGAGCCGTGCGGGTTCGCGGACAGGGCCAGCTTCTGCTGGTTGGTGAGCTTGTCCGAGGCGAACTTCGCCGGGTTCACCGGGATGTTCAGCATGATCAGCTTCCGGGTGCCCCGCCACATCGCCTGCGCCTGCTCGGCCTCCGAGTCGAAGAGCCGTACGGCCACGGTCTCGCCCTCGTCCACCAGCGCGGGGTACGCCTTGACCGGCTGGCCGGCCCGCCGGGTCTCGAAGACCTTGGTGAGGGTGCCGATCGTCCAGTCCTTGAGCCCTGTGCGCTCCAGGGAGGGCCCGGAGCCGTCCGGGCCCGCCGTGGCCGCCTTGGCGGCCTTGGAGAGCGCCTGGCGGGCCTTGGGGCGCAGCTGCAGGCGCAGCGCCTCCAGGTCCTTGTCCTCGGCCAGCTTGCGGCGCCGCTCGTCGACGATCCGGAAGGTCACCTTGAGGTGCTCGGGCACCTTCGCCCAGTCGAAGTCCTCCGCCGTCACCGGGACCCCGACCATCCGCTGCAGCTCGCGGGCGAGCGCCGCCGTCAGCGGCTCCTGCACCGGGACGACCGAGTCCAGGAAGCGGCCCGCGAAGTTCGGCGCGGGCACGTAATGCCGGCGGATCGGCTTGGGCAGCGACCGGATGAGCTCGGTGACGACCTCCTCGCGCAGACCGGGGATCTGCCAGTCGAAGCCCTCGTCGGTGACCTGGTTCAGGACCTGCAGCGGGACGTGGACGGTCACGCCGTCCGCGTCCGCGCCGGGCTCGAACTGGTAGGTCACCCGGAACTTCAGCGCGCCCTGCCGCCACGAGTCCGGGTAGTCGGCCTTGGTGACCGCCCCCGCCTTCTCGTTGATGAGCATCTCGCGCTCGAAGTCGAGGAACTCCGGCTCCTCGTGGCGCTTGTGCTTCCACCACGAGTCGAAGTGCGCGCCGGACACGACGTGTTCCGGCACGCGCTTGTCGTAGAAGTCGAAGAGCGTCTCGTCGTCGACCAGGATGTCCCGGCGCCGGGCCCGGTGCTCCAGCTCCTCGACCTCGGTCAGGAGCTTGCGGTTGTCGGCGAAGAACTTGTGGTGGGTGCGCCAGTCGCCCTCGACGAGCGCGTTGCGGATGAACAGGTCGCGGGAGACCTCGGGGTCGATCCGGCCGTAGTTCACCTTGCGGTCGGCGACGATCGGCACGCCGTACAGCGTGACCTTCTCGAAGGCGACGACGGCGGCCTGGTCCTTCTCCCAGTGCGGCTCGCTGTACGTCTTCTTCACCAGGTGCTGGGCCAGCGGCTCGACCCACTCGGGCTCGATCCGGGCGTTCACCCGGGCCCAGAGCCGGGAGGTCTCCACCAGCTCGGCGGACATGACCATCCGCGGGGGCTTCTTGAAGAGGCCCGAGCCGGGGAAGATCGCGAACTTGGCGCTGCGGGCACCCAGGTACTCGTTCCGCGTGCCCTCCCGCTTGCCGTCCTTGCCGCCGTCCTTGGACTCCTTGACGTCCTTCAGGCCGATGTGGCTCAGGAGGCCGGCGAGCAGGGAGACGTGGACGGACTGCTCGGGCGCGTCCTCCTCGTTGAGGTGGATGCCCATCTGCTTGGCGACCGTGCGCAGCTGGGAGTAGATGTCCTGCCACTCGCGGATGCGCAGGAAGTTCAGGTACTCCTGCTTGCACATCCGGCGGAAGGAGCTGGAGCCGCGCTCCTTCTGCTGCTCGCGCACGTAGCGCCACAGGTTGAGGAAGGCGAGGAAGTCGCTCGTCTCGTCCTTGAAGCGGGCGTGCAGCTGGTCGGCCTGCGCCTGCTTCTCGGCCGGCCGCTCCCGCGGGTCCTGGATGGACAGCGCCGCCGCGATCACCATGACCTCGCGGACGCAGCCGTTCCGGTCGGCTTCCAGGACCATGCGGGCGAGCCGCGGGTCGACCGGGAGCTGGGACAGCTTGCGGCCCTGCTGCGTGAGCCGCTTCTTCGGATCCTTCTGCGTCGGGTCGAGCGCCCCGAGCTCCTGGAGGAGCTGGACGCCGTCCCGGATGTTGCGGTGGTCCGGCGGGTCGATGAAGGGGAACTTCTCGATGTCGCCGAGGCCGGCCGCGGTCATCTGGAGGATGACGGAGGCCAGGTTCGTCCGGAGGATCTCGGCGTCCGTGAACTCCGGCCGGGTGAGGAAGTCGTCCTCGGAGTAGAGCCGGATGCAGATGCCGTCCGACGTACGGCCGCAGCGGCCCTTGCGCTGGTTGGCGCTGGCCTGGCTGATCGGCTCGATCGGCAGGCGCTGCACCTTGGTGCGGTGCGAGTAGCGCGAGATGCGGGCGGTGCCCGGGTCGATCACGTACTTGATGCCGGGGACGGTCAGCGAGGTCTCGGCGACGTTCGTGGCGAGCACGATCCGGCGGCCGGAGTGCGCCTGGAACACCCTGTGCTGCTCGGCGTGCGACAGCCGGGCGTACAGCGGCAGGATCTCCGTGTTGAAGAGGTTCTTCTTGATCAGGGCGTCCGCCGTGTCGCGGATCTCCCGCTCGCCGGAGAGGAAGACCAGGACGTCACCCGGGCCCTCCTTCTGGAGCTCGTCGACGGCGTCGCAGATCGCGGTGATCTGGTCCCGGTCCGCTTCCTCGGAGTCCTCCTCCAGGAGCGGCCGGTAGCGCACCTCGACCGGGTACGTGCGGCCGGAGACCTCGACGATCGGGGCCTCGCCGAAATGACGCGAGAAGCGCTCCGGGTCGATGGTCGCGGAGGTGATCACGACCTTCAGGTCGGGGCGCTTCGGGAGGAGCTGGGCCAGATAGCCGAGCAGGAAGTCGATGTTGAGAGACCGCTCGTGGGCCTCGTCGATGATGATCGTGTCGTAGGCGCGCAGCTCGCGGTCCGTCTGGATCTCGGCGAGCAGGATGCCGTCCGTCATCAGCTTGACGAAGGTCTCGTCGGGGTTCACCTGGTCCGTGAACCGGACCTTCCAGCCGACCGCCTCGCCGAGCGGGGTCTTCAGCTCCTCGGCCACGCGCTCCGCGACCGTGCGGGCGGCGATCCGGCGGGGCTGGGTGTGCCCGATCATGCCGCGGACGCCGCGGCCCAGCTCCAGGCAGATCTTCGGGATCTGCGTCGTCTTGCCGGAGCCGGTCTCACCGGCGACGATCACGACCTGGTGGTCGCGTATCGCCTCGGCGATCTCGTCCTTCTTCTGCGAGACGGGCAGCTGTTCGGGGTACGTGACGGGCGGCACGAGGGCCGCGCGCGCCTCGACGCGCTCCTTGGCCTTGCCGGCCTCGGCGGCGATCTCGTCCAGGACGGCCGCGCGGGCCTCGGGCTTGCGGATGCGGCGGGCGCCTTCGAGACGGCGGCCGAGCCGGTGGGAGTCCCGCAGCGAGACCTCGGCCAGGACGGACTGGAGGGCGGCGAAGGAAGTAGACATACGGAACCCAGGATCGCACCTGCGGACGAGAAGCGGCGAACCGATTTACGAGGGCGGCGCGGCGACCCTGCGTAGTATTTCGGGCACACCGGCCAGCATCCTCCCGAAAGGTTTCCGCATGTCCCGCACCCACCGCGTGCCGGCGGCCCTCGCCGCCCTGGCGG
This sequence comes from Streptomyces sp. NPDC051921, assembly GCF_040680975.1. Classification (NCBI taxonomy): domain Bacteria; kingdom Bacillati; phylum Actinomycetota; class Actinomycetes; order Kitasatosporales; family Streptomycetaceae; genus Streptomyces; species Streptomyces sp. NPDC051921. The sequence goes on along the minus strand of NZ_JBFAXU010000013.1, from coordinate 37,498 downwards.
GATTGGTGCTGGTCCTGCTGGGCTGCGGCACGGCGACGGCCGTCGCCGTCGGCGAGGGCCCCGGCCCGGTCACGGTCACGGCCGCGGCCACGGCCGCGGTGGCGAGCGCGCCGGCCGGCGGCCCCGGCTGCGACCGGGGCCACGGCGACGACGCGGGGGCCGCGGCCCCCGCCGTACCGCCCCGCTCGCACGGCTCGGGCGAGCTGCTCCCGGCGCTCGCCGGGCAGCGGACCCCGTGCGGCGGCTGGGGCGCGGACCAGGCCGCGGCGGACGCGACGCCGGGTCCCGCGCCGCCGGAGCTCGTACCGCCGTCACCGCTGGAGCTGTCGATCCTGAGGGTCTAGACGGGCGCCCCTCCTCGCCGTCCGTCCCCTTTTCTCCTCCGTCCTCAGGAGCGCTTTCGCATGTCCAGGTCCAAGCCCGTCGCCGTCGTCGCGGGGGTGGCCCTCGCGGCCACGCTGCTCGGCGTCGTCTCCTACGCGACCACCAAGCCGTCCTCGCCCTCCGGGTCCTCCGTCGCCGAGGTCTCGGCCGACCCGTCCGCCGGCGTCTACCCCGAGCTGGAGGCCTACGCCCGCCGCGACGCGAACGACGGGCTGGCCCTCGGCCGCGCCGACGCGCCCGTCGTCCTGATCGAGTACGCCGACTTCAAGTGCGGCTACTGCGGCAAGTTCGCCCGGGACACCGAGCCCGTGCTGGTGAAGAAGTACGTGGACGCCGGCGTCCTGCGCATCGAGTGGCGGAACTTCCCGATCTTCGGCGAGGAGTCCGAGGCGGCGGCCCGCGCCTCGTGGGCGGCCGGGCAGCAGGGCCGGTTCTGGGAGTTCCACAGGGCCGCGTACGCGCCGGGCGCCAAGGAGAAGGGTTTCGGCGCGCAGCGCCTGGCCGTCCTCGCGAAGGAGGCGGGCGTCGCGGACCTCGCCCGGTTCACCCGGGACACCGACAGCGCGGCGGCCCGGGAGGCCGTGAGCAGGGACCAGGAGCAGGGCTACTCGCTCGGCGCCACATCGACCCCGTCCTTCCTGGTCAACGGCCGCCCGATCGCGGGCGCCCAGCCGATGGACACCTTCACCGAGGCCGTCGAGGCGGCGGCCAGGGCGGCGGAGGCCGCCGGGTCCAAGGCGGCGGGACCGGACGCGGGCCGGGACGGGGCGTCCGCCGGGAACGCGCGATGACCTCCGGGATCGGCTACTTCGCCGCCTTCCTCGGCGGCCTGCTCGCCCTCCTCAGCCCGTGCAGCGCCCTGCTGCTCCCGGCGTTCTTCGCGTACTCCGTCGACACCCGGACCCGGCTGGTGGCCCGGACCGGGATCTTCTACACGGGCCTGGCCACCACCCTCGTCCCGCTGGGCGCGGCCGGCTCCTTCGCCGGCCGCCTCTTCTACGGCCACCGGGACCTCCTGGTGGCCGTCGGCGGCTGGCTGATCGTGGGCCTCGGGGTGCTCCAGATCCTCGGCCTGGGCTTCGCGTCCCGCCGGCTCGCCCGGGCGAGCGGCCGGATCCGCCCCACGACGGCACTCTCCGTCTACGCCCTGGGCCTGGTCTACGGCCTCGCCGGCTTCTGTGCGGGCCCGATCCTGGGCAGCGTCCTGACGGTGGCGGCGCTCAGCGGCAGCCCGGTCTACGGCGGCCTGCTCCTCGCCGTGTACGCGCTCGGCATGGCCGTTCCGCTCTTCGTGCTCGCGCTGCTCTGGGAGCGTTACGACCTGGGCCGGCGGCGCTGGCTGCGCGGCCGGCCGATCCGCCTGGGCCGCTTCGAGCTGCACTCGACCTCGCTGCTCTCGGGCCTCTTCTTCATCGCCCTCGGCACGCTCTTCCTGGTCTTCGACGGCACCACGGCCCTGCCCGGGCTGCTCTCGGTCGACGACTCCTTCGCCGTGGAGGAGCGCGTGGGCGTCCTGGGGCGCGCGGTCCCGGACTGGGCGCTGCTCGTGGCCGTGGTGGCGGTGGTGGCGGCGGCGCTCGCCTGGCGCGGCCGGCGCGGCCGCGAGCAGGAGGAGTAGGGGGCGGGCACGCAGAAGGCCCCGTTCTCGCGAACGGGGCCTTCTCCTTGTGGCTGGGGCCGGGGTCGAACCGGCGACCTATCGCTTTTCAGGCGATCGCTCGTACCAACTGAGCTACCCAGCCACGAAGCTGTTTCCAGCTCCAGCGATCCTGACGGGACTTGAACCCGCGACCTCCACCTTGACAGGGTGGCGAGCTAACCAACTGCTCCACAGGACCATATGGTGTGCGAGACAAGTCTCGCACAGGGTTGTGCGTGCCCCCAACGGGATTCGAACCCGTGCTACCGCCTTGAAAGGGCGGCGTCCTGGGCCACTAGACGATGAGGGCTAAGGGCCCGCCTGGGCGCTTCATCAGCGCGTCGGGGACGTGAGAAGCATATGGGATGGCAGGCGGTATCGCCAAAACGGTTTCGTGGCGGGCTCGCGGCGGCCCCCTGGCGGGCTCCCCGGGCGGGGCGCGTCAGCCCCAGCCCAGCTCGTGGAGGCGTTCGTCGTCGATGCCGAAATGGTGGGCGATCTCGTGCACCACGGTCACGGCCACCTCGTGGACCACGTCCTCCGCCGTCTCGCAGTAGCGGAGGGTCGGACCCATGTAGATGGAGATGCGGTCGGGCAGCACGCCGGCGTACCACTCGCCGCGCTCGGTGAGCGGCGTTCCCTCGTACAGGCCGAGGAGTTCCGGGTCCGAGGGGTCCGGTTCGTCCTCGACGAACACCGCCACGTTGTCCATCACCCGGGTGAGCTCCGGCGGGATCGTGTCCAGGGCCTGGGACACCAGTTCTTCGAACGTGTCGCGCGTCATCTCCAGCACGAGCCCATTCTCCGGTGCCGGGGCGGTGAATCGCAGCGGCATTGGAGTGGCGATCGCGTGAGGACGGTGACCCTCCGTGGGGCCCGTGGGTTTTGCGGGGCATGAACAACACCCTCAAGCGCTCCCTCGCGAGCGCCGCTGTCGCTGCCCTGGCCGTCCTCGGGACCGCGGGCGCCGCCCACGCCGACACCGGCGACGTCTACGGCGTGGCCAACCTCGTCGACGTGGACGACGTCCTGGACCTGCACGACGTCCTGGAAGGCGTCGGGCTGCTCGGCGACGGCGCGTCCGCGGACGACCGCGGCACCACCGCCGCCGCCACGGCGGCGGTCAAGGACACCGCCGGTACCGCCAAGGAGACCGCCACGACCACGAGCACCACCACCGCCACCCCGGCCACGGCCGCCGCCACGACCCCCGCCAAGGCCTCCGGCACCGCCGGCGCCCTCGGCAAGGCCGTCGCGCCGCTCGGCCTCGTGGGCGGCCTCCTGGGCCTCGGCGGCTGAGTTCCCGCAGGAGCGCGGAGGGCGTGTCCCCGGTGGCACAAAGGGAGTTGGGCAGGGCAACGCGTTCGAGACCGCGTCCCGTTCCTGCCGTTCGTGTCCTGGAGGTGCCCTCCGTGCGCCATTTGCCCACCCCCGTGAGATGGGCCGCCACCGCGTTGGCGGTCGCCGCCTGCGCGGGTCTGAGCGGCTGTATGAGTGTCGGCGACGACGGCGCGAAGCCGGCGCCCAGCAACTCCGCCGGGAAGCAGGCGGCGGCCGGTTCCGGGGATGACGGCGGGCTCTCCGGTTCGCACGGTGGGGGCGGCTTCGACCGTACGGGGCGGAGCGGACCCGATCCGGACGGCGAGGGCAAGGAGTCGCCGGTGCCGAGCGGCTCGGCGTCCGTCACGGCGAAGCCCTCCGACGGGGCGGGCCCGGCCGGCCCGGGCGGGGCGCCGGAGCCGCAGCAGCCGCCCGACGGCGGGGACGGCGGGGCGGGCGGCGACCCCGGGGCGTCCGGCGGTTCCACGACTCCTCCGGTGGATCCGCCGCAGCCGACGCCGACCCAGGAGCCGAGCCCGACGCAGGAGCCGACGCCGGAACCGACCGTCACCGAGACGCCCACGACGACGCCCGGCGCGGACACCCACATGAGTGCCATGCGGGCCGCCGACAGGCCCGGCGGGGCGACGGAGCCGGAGGCATCACCGCAGGCCGGGCCGGTGTGACGCAGCTCGGTTTGCCTTGGGTGGGGGAGAGTGCGTATGGTGGTAGATCGTTTGATCCCATTTGCCCGGCGCCACGACCGAAGAGCGCCGTGACTGGCGCGTACTCTCCCTTGCCGTGGCTGACCGCATTGAGGCGGTCGTAGTGCGAAACACGGAGTTGACGGGCGCGTGCCGAGACTCCGGAAGGTTTCGCATTTCGCATGTCCATTTTCAGCTCTGATCACGCCGTCCTGCCCGAGAACGACGAGATCGTCGACGTCATCGAGGTAGTCGAGGCCGACGTCCACACCGTCGTCGAGGCCGACGAGACCCCCGCCGACGAGACCCCTGAGCTCACCTTCGGTGACCTGGGTCTCCCCGAGGGCGTCGTGCGCAAGCTCGCCCAGAACGGCGTGACCACCCCCTTCCCGATCCAGGCCGCGACCATCCCGGACGCCCTGGCCGGCAAGGACATCCTCGGCCGCGGCCGCACCGGCTCCGGCAAGACCCTCTCCTTCGGTCTGCCGCTGCTCGCCACGCTGGCGGACGGCCACACCGAGAAGAAGAAGCCCCGCGGCGTCATCCTCACCCCGACCCGTGAGCTCGCGATGCAGGTCGCGGACGCCCTCCAGCCCTACGGCGACGTGCTCGGCCTCCGGATGAAGGTCGTCTGCGGCGGTACGTCCATGGGCAACCAGATCTACGCCCTGGAGCGCGGCGTCGACATCCTCGTCGCCACCCCGGGCCGTCTCCGCGACATCATCAACCGCGGCGCCTGCTCCCTGGAGCAGGTCCAGGTCGCCGTCCTCGACGAGGCCGACCAGATGGCCGACCTGGGCTTCCTGCCCGAGGTCACCGAGCTGCTCGACCAGGTCCCGACCGGTGGCCAGCGTCTCCTCTTCTCCGCCACGCTGGAGGACGAGATCGACACCCTGGTCAAGCGCTACCTGGTGGCCCCGGTCACGCACGAGGTCGACCCGTCCGCCGGCGCCGTCACCACCATGACCCACCACGTCCTGGTCGTGAAGCCGAAGGACAAGGCCCCGGTCACCGCCGCGATCGCCGCCCGCAAGGGCCGCACCATCATCTTCGTCCGCACCCAGCTGGGCGCCGACCGCGTCGCCGAGCAGCTGCGTGACTCCGGCGTGAAGGCCGACGCGCTGCACGGTGGCATGACCCAGGGCGCGCGCACCCGCACCCTGGCCGACTTCAAGGACGGTTACGTCAACGTCCTCGTCGCCACCGACGTCGCCGCCCGCGGCATCCACGTCGACGGCATCGACCTGGTCCTCAACGTGGACCCGGCCGGCGACCACAAGGACTACCTGCACCGCTCGGGCCGCACCGCCCGGGCCGGCCGCTCCGGTGTCGTGGTCTCCCTGGCCCTGCCGCACCAGCGCCGCCAGATCTTCCGCCTGATGGAGGACGCGGGCGTGGACGCCTCGCGCCACATCGTCGGCGGGGCGGGCGCGTTCGACCCCGAGGTCGCCGAGATCACCGGTGCCCGGTCGCTGACCGAGGTCCAGGCCGACTCCGCGAACAACGCCGCCAAGCAGGCCGAGCGCGAGGTCGTCGACCTGACCAAGCAGCTGGAGCGCCTGCAGCGCCGCGCCGTCGAGCTCCGCGAGGAGGCCGACCGCCTGGTGGCCCGCGCCGCCCGCGAGCGCGGTGAGGACCCGGAGGCCGCGGTCGCCGAGGTGACGGAGGCCGCCGAGGCCGAGGTCGCCGCCGCTGCCGCGGAGCCGGTCCGCGAGGAGCGCCGCGACTTCGACCGCGACGAGCGTCCGTCCTTCAACCGCGACCGTCGTGACAACGACCGTGGTGACCGCGGTGGCTTCCGCCGGGACAACGACCGTCCGTCGTTCAACCGCGACCGTCGTGACGACCGTGGTGGCTTCGAGCGTCGTGACAACGACCGTGGTGACCGTGGCGGCTTCCGTCGCGACAACGACCGTCCGTCCGGTGGCTTCCGCCGGGACAACGACCGTCCGTCGTTCAACCGCGACCGTCGTGACGACCGTGGTGGCTTCGAGCGTCGTGACAACGACCGTGGTG